>NZ_OCMQ01000008.1:0-221875 GCF_900230165.1 Pseudomonas sp. URMO17WK12:I9
TCCTGGGGCCCAGCGCTTGACAGGCATCCATGCCTGTCACCTCCCTCCGCAAGCCCTGCGCTCGGCCTCCTGAAGTCGCGATCTGCGGCGCCTGGGCTACCGCGCGCTTAGAAGCAAAAGCTAAAGCAACGGCACTGGCACTGGCACTGGCACTGGCACTGGCACTGGCAAGAAGCCTGTCGAATTTCGTGCGGGAGCGGCGCTCCGGCGACGCCTTGCCTATGCGGGTTTTGATATTTCCTGCAGCACCGGTACCGGACGTTTGTCTTCGTCGATGGCAACGAAACTGAAGACGCCGTGAATCGCCCGCTCCCGGCCATCGAGGTACATGTTTTCGACGAAGACATCCACCTGCACCTGCAAGCTGGTATTGCCTACCTTGATCACCGTACCCACCAGCTCGACGATTGAGCCCGCCGGGATCGGGTGCTTGAAGTCGATGCGATCGGTGGAAACAGTCACCAACGGCAAGCGGCAGAAACGCGTGGCCGCGATGAAGGACACTTCGTCCATCCACGCCAGGGCCGTGCCACCGAACAAGGTGTTGTGATGGTTGGTGGTGTTGGGGAACACCGCCTTGGTCACGCGGGTGACCGAAAGCTCGGTGCGGCGCTGAATTTCCTGGTCTCGGGTGGTCATGGCTGTCACCTGTACGAAGTTCAAAACGCAAAAAAGCAGCCCGAAGGCTGCTTCTTTCTCGCTAGGCGACCTGGGCCGCCGGGCAAACTGTACTCAGGACAGTTTTTCCTTGATGCGAGCGGCTTTGCCGGACAGATCGCGCAGGTAGTACAGCTTGGCTTTACGCACGTCACCACGACGTTTCACGGCCAGGCTGTCGATCTGTGGGCTGAAGGTCTGGAAGGTACGCTCTACACCAACGCCGCTGGAGATCTTGCGCACGGTGAAGGCGCTGTTCAGACCACGGTTGCGCTTGGCGATAACGACGCCTTCGAACGCCTGCAGACGGGAACGCTCACCTTCCTTCACTTTAACTTGAACGACAACGGTGTCGCCGGGTGCGAAGGTCGGGATTTCCTTGCTCATCTGCTCGGCTTCGAGCTGCTGGATGATCTTGTTGGTCATGCTGTGCTCCTAAGATGGATCGTGATCCACCATCGATACGTTTAACTATCGTCCCGCTCGTGGAGGTATTCCTCGAGCAGCTTCTTCTCTTCTCCAGAAAGCGAGCGACTTTCCAGAAGATCGGCGCGTCGTTCGAAGGTCCTACCAAGGGACTGCTTCATTCTCCAACGCCGGATGTGTGCATGGTTGCCACTAAGCAACACGTCGGGAACACGCTGATCCGCATACACCTCAGGTCGGGTGTAGTGCGGGCAATCAAGCAGACCATCGGTGAAAGAGTCTTCCTCCGCCGAGTCCACATGCCCTAAAGCTCCGGGCAGCAGCCGTGTAACCGCATCGATCAGTACCATGGCCGGCAGCTCGCCACCGGAAAGCACATAGTCGCCAATCGACCACTCCTCATCGACATGAGCTTCAATGAAACGCTCGTCGATGCCTTCATAACGACCGGCGATCAGGATCAATGATTCCTGTTCGGCCAGGCCTTTGACCGCCTGCTGAGTCAGCTTGCGGCCTTGTGGCGAGAGGTAGATCACCTTCGCCGCAGCTCCGGTTGCCTGCCTGGCGTTGACCAGGGCATCTTCCAGAGGCTTGATTTTCATCACCATGCCAGGACCACCGCCAAACGGCCGATCATCTACCGTATGGTGACGATCTGTGGTGTAGTCCCGCGGGTTCCAGCACGTTACCTGAAGCAACCCCTGTTTCACCGCGCGGCTGGTAATGCCGTACTCCGTGATGGCCGAAAACATCTCGGGGAACAACGTGATGACGTCTACGCGAAGGTTACCCATCGATTAGAAGTCCGCGTCCCACTCAACCCGCATCACGCCTGCATCCAGGTCGATATCGAGCACGCATTGCGCCGTATAGGGCAACAAACGCTCGCGATCATCCAGGCTGCCTGCACACGGCTTGACCACCATTACATCGTTCGCACCGGTCTCCAACAGATGATCGACCTTGCCGAACAGGTGTTCGTCCTGGTTGATGACCTTCAGACCTACCAACTGGTACCAGTAGTACTCATCGGCGGCCAGGTTGGGCAAAAGGCTCCGCGCAATGCAGATTTCGTAACCGCTCAGAAGACGGGCTTCGTCACGATCCTCGAGACCTTTCAGTTTCACGACCAGGCCCTTTTGGGAGCCACGACCGCTGACCAGCTCGACCTGCTTTACCTTGCCTTCGTGCCGAAGCGTCCAGCTTGGATAATCCAACAGGTTTTCAATCGGATCGGTAAAGGAATACACCTTCACCTCGCCGCGAACGCCGTGAACCGAAAAAATCTTGCCAACGACGATGAGGTCGTCAGCCTTTTCTGGCGTCGCGTTCATATTGCTCAGGCGGCAGCCTTGGCAGCGTCCTTCAGCAGCTGAGCAACACGCTCAGACGGCTGTGCGCCCTGGCTCAGCCAGTAGGTGACGCGCTCTTGGTTGACCGACAGCTTGACTTCGGCGCCAGCAGCGATCGGGTTGAAGAAACCTACGCGCTCAACGAAACGGCCGTCACGGGCGTTACGCGAGTTGGTCACGGTCAGGTGGTAGAAAGGGCGCTTTTTCGAGCCGCCACGGGCCAGACGAATGGTTACCATGTGAACATCGTTCCTATAGTCGGTGCTGCAGTTGGTACTGCAAATCTGAATGCCAAATAGGCACACGGGTGCCCAAAAGGCCGCATATTCTCAAGGAATACACGGACATTTGCAAATGACTTTTTCGGTCGAAGCTTGCCCGACCGTCCAGACTTGCTGCGTAAGCCGCGAAAATCGCGACCGTTGTCCCGCTTGCGCGGGGTGAGGGGCCGGCACGAAGACGGCCTGCCCCGAAAACTTCACAGCTTGGGCATGCCGCCGCCCGGCAGCATGCCGCCGAGCCCTCGCATCATCTTGGCCATGCCGCCTTTGCTGGAGAACTTCTTCATCATCTTCTGCATCTGCTTGTGCTGCTTGATCAGCCGGCCGATGTCCTGCACCTGGGTACCGGAGCCTAGGGCAATGCGGCGCTTGCGCGAGCCGCTGATCAGGTCGGGATCGCGGCGCTCGGCCGGCGTCATGGAGTTGATGATCGCCTCCATCTGCTTGAACTGCTTCTCGGCAGCGCCCTGGGCATTGCCCATCTGCGACAGGTTGACGCCGCCGATGCTCGGCAGCTTGTCCATCAGCCCGCCCAGGCCGCCCATGTTCTTCATCTGCTGAAGCTGGTCACGGAAGTCTTCAAGGTCGAAGCCCTTGCCCTTCTTCAGTTTCTTGGCCAGCTTGTCGGCCTTGGCCTTGTCGATGGTCTGCTCGGCCTGCTCGATCAGGCTGAGCACGTCGCCCATGCCCAGGATGCGCGAGGCCACCCGGTCGGGGTGGAACGGCTCGAGCGCTTCGCTCTTCTCGCCCATGCCGATGAACTTGATCGGCTTGCCGGTGATGGCGCGCACCGACAGCGCCGCACCACCACGCGCATCACCATCGACCTTGGTCAGCACCACGCCGGTCAACGGCAAGGCTTCCCCGAACGCCTTGGCGGTGTTGGCGGCGTCCTGGCCGGTCATGGCATCGACCACGAACAACGTTTCGATGGGCTTGACCGCGGCGTGCAGGGCCTTGATCTCGTCCATCATGTCGGCGTCGATGTGCAGACGGCCTGCGGTATCGACGATGACCACATCGATGAACTTGAGCTTGGCTTCGCGAATGGCGGCTTCGGCGATGGCGACCGGCTTCTGGCTGATGTCGGACGGGAAGAAGGTGACGCCGATGTCGTTGGCCAGGGTCTCGAGCTGCTTGATAGCCGCGGGACGATAGACGTCGGCAGACACCACCATCACGCTCTTTTTCTTGCGCTCTTTAAGGAAGCGCGCCAGCTTGCCGGCGGTGGTGGTCTTGCCCGCACCTTGCAGGCCGGCCATCAGCACCACGGCAGGCGGGGCGGCATTGAGCGCCAGGTCCTCGTTGGCCGCCCCCATCAGGCTTTCGAGTTCGGCCTGGACGATCTTGACGAATGCCTGGCCTGGGGTGAGGCTGCGCGATACTTCTGTGCCGACGGCACGCTCCTTCACGCTGTTGACGAAATCCTTCACCACCGGCAGGGCAACGTCGGCCTCGAGCAGGGCCATGCGCACTTCGCGCAGCGTGTCCTTGATGTTGTCTTCGGTCAGCTTGGCCTTGCCGGTGACATGGCGCAGCGTCTGTGACAGGCGGTCGGTCAGGTTTTCGAACATGATGATCCTTTCTGGCCCAGTAAAAGCCGAGGTTGTCAGGCGCCCGCGGGGAAATGCACACCCGCCAGGCACAGCAAGGCGGCGATTATAGCGAAGTGAAGCGACCGCGCACACCTTCAGTGGCACTCGCCAGTCGCGACGTGGGTTTGCCCCGTGCCTGCGCCGCCTCCGCCTTGCGCGCCCGTCAGTCTTCCTAGAGCGGCGCGGTTTATGCCAAACTCCGTCTCTTTAAGGCTCGCCCACCAGGACTTATGGTCTCCTCTCCCAGCCTCATCCCCAACCTGATTGCCGCTGCGCTCTACATCGTCGCGGCCATCTACCAGGGCTCATCCCTGGCCAAGGGCCGCAAGATCGACAAACGGCTACCCGGTCTGTTGGGCACCATTGCCGTGATCGCCCAGGGCGGTGCGCTGTTCTTCCAGCTGATCACCCCGCTTGGCCTGAGCCTGGATTTCTTCAGTGCCGCCAGCCTGATCGCCGTGGCCGTCATCGCCCTGACCTTGCTGGCATGCCTGCGCATCCCGGTGGAGAACCTGCTGGTGCTGTTGTTCCCGCTCGGTGCGGTCACTGCGCTGCTGGCCCAATTCGCGCCGCCGGGGACCGTGCCGCTGATCGATGAGGAACCGGGCATTCTTGCCCATATCCTCTTGTCGATTCTGGCCTACGGGCTGTTCACCATCGCCGTGTTCCAGTCGTTGCTGTTGCTGGTCCAGGACCATCAACTCAAGCACAAGCACCCCTCAGGCCTGATTCGAAACTTCCCGCCACTGCAAACCATGGAAAGCCTGCTGTTCGGCTTTCTCTGGGCAGGCTGGTGCCTGCTGTCCCTGTCGCTGGTGTCCGGCTGGTTGTTCCTTGACAACCTGTTCGCCCAGCACCTGGTGCACAAGACGTTGCTGGCCTGCGTGGCCTGGGTCGTGTTCAGCGTATTGTTGTGGGGGCGTACCCGCCTGGGCTGGCGGGGCCACAAGGCCATCCGCTGGACCCTGGCAGGCTTCTGCCTGCTGATGCTGGCCTATTTCGGCAGCAAGCTGGTTCGCGAATTCATCCTGCACATCTGACGGCCTTACATGAACATCCTGCCGTACGCACCTCTTCTCGGCACCTCGGCAATCGCCCTGCTGTGGTCTGCACTGCTCACCGCCATCGAGGCCGCACGCCTGCACACGATGGTGTCGGGCGGCGAGAATGACAACCCATCCAAGCTCTCGGGCCCTGCCCTGGTCCTGGGCGCCAGCCTGGGCAAATGGCTGATGCTGGCGCTGGCCTGCCTGATCGGGCTGCGCCAAGGCGGTGACAATGGCCTGTGGCAGGCAGGCCTTGCTGCCGCTGCCGTTCTGTTGGTGTTCGCCGAGTACCTGCCGCGTCGCCTGGCCAGACGCAACCCGCACGTCTTCGTCAGCCTGGGCGCCTTGCTCAAGCCGCTACTGGTACTGCTGCAACCGCTGGCCGGTGTACTCGACGGCTGCGCCAAGCTGCTGCTGCGCCCGCTGCGCAAGCAGCCCGCCGCAGTCGCCCTGCACCCCGAGCAAGCCGACGCCTTCGAGGACGACGAGCACCCGGAAACACCACGGCGAGGCTTGCTCGACGGCATCCAGTCGCTGGACAAGATCACCGTCAACGACATTCTGGTGCCGCGCAACGAGGTCGATGGCATCAACCTCGACGAGCCGATCGCGCGCATCATCGAGCAACTGATCGTCAGCCGTCACACCCGTTTGCCGGTGTATCACAACGACATCAACCAGGTTGAAGCCATCCTCAACACCAAGCTGATCAGCCACTTGTTGCCGCAGGCCGAGCTGACCCTCGAAGCACTGCGCCAGGCGTGCTACGAGCCCTATTTTGTGCCCGAAAGCACACCCTTGAACCTGCAGTTGCTCAATTTCCACAAGCAGCAGCGGCGCCTGGGCGTGGTGGTGGATGAGTACGGTGAAGTACTGGGTATCGTCACCCTGGAAGACATTCTCGAGGAAATCGTCGGCGAGTTCGAAGATGACCAGAGCCTGGGCAATCCCCATGTCCACAAGCAGCCTGACGGTACCTATGTCATCGACGGCACGGCCTCGCTGCGGGAGATCAACCGCAGCTTGGGTTGGCACCTGCCGTGCGATGGCGGACCAAAGACCCTCAACGGCCTTGTGACCGAAGCCTTGGAAAGCATCCCGGAGAGTGCGGTGTGCCTGAAAATCGGCCGCTATCGCCTGGAAATCCTTGAAACCGAAGACAATTGCGCCAGCAAGGTACTGGTATGGACGGCAACCCGATAGCTATACTCGGGCAACGCTTACCCAGCCCTGCCGTCCCGCCTGCTACCCGCACTCGGCGCTCCACGGTCAGTCCGCTTCGCTGAAACGCCCTGCGGCCCTGCTTCACCATCCTGAGCAGTGTCCGCCCGCCCCTATCCCCTTGGGCTATCGTCAGCCAGGCGAACACAACAACAATCGCGCCAGCGCCATGCGAACCGCTGTTCAGCCGGCTGCAATCGGTGTGTCCGTTGCAGGCTGGCAGAGCACCATGGCGTTGCCCCAGACTGCCAGGGACCTTTGAATGACAACCAGCACCTACGCCGGCGCACCTGCCGCGCCGGTCAACTCGCCCGCGCGGGTTGCCACTGCCAGCTTCATCGGCACCGCCATCGAGTTCTACGATTTTTATGTCTACGCCACGGCAGCCGCATTGGTCATCGGGCCGGTGTTCTTCCCGTCCGGGTCCGGCACTGCCCAGATGCTGGCGGCCTTCCTGACCTTTGGCATCGCCTTTCTGGCCAGGCCACTGGGCTCAGCACTGTTCGGTCACTTCGGCGACCGTATCGGACGCAAGTCTACCCTGGTTGCCTCACTGCTGTTGATGGGCGTTTCCACCACCGCCATCGGCGTTTTGCCGGGGTATGACAGCATTGGTGTGTGGGCACCGATCATCCTTTGCCTGTTGCGCTTTGGCCAGGGGCTGGGGCTGGGCGGCGAATGGGGCGGTGCGGCACTGCTGGCCACCGAAAATGCACCGCACGGTAAACGGGCGTGGTTCGGGATGTTCCCACAACTAGGCCCTTCGATCGGGTTTCTGGCAGCCAATGGCCTGTTCCTCACGTTGGCACTGACGCTTAGCGACGAACAGTTCCGCGAGTGGGGCTGGCGCATACCGTTTCTGCTCAGCGCCGCCCTGGTCCTAGTGGGGCTATATGTGCGCCTGAAGCTCGAGGAAAGCCCGGTGTTCGCCAAGGCGGTGGCCCGCCAGGAGCGCGTGAAGCTGCCGGTAGTGGACCTGTTCGCCAAGCACTGGCGCCCAACCTTGCTCGGTGCCGCCGCCATGGTGGTGTGCTACGCACTGTTCTACATCTCCACCGTCTTTTCCTTGAGCTACGGCGTAAGCACGCTGGGCTACAGCCGTGAAACGTTCCTGGGGCTGTTGTGCTTTGCGGTGGTGTTCATGGCCTTGGCGACGCCGCTGTCGGCCTGGCTCAGCGATCGCTACGGACGCAAGCCTGTGCTGATCGTCGGCGGCCTGCTGGCCGTGGCTTCGGGCTTTACCATGGAACCGCTGCTGACCTCGGGTTCGACCACGGGCGTGGCGCTGTTCCTGGCCATCGAGTTGTTCCTGATGGGCGTGACCTTCGCGCCGATGGGCGCCTTGCTGCCAGAGCTGTTCCCGACCCATGTGCGTTATACCGGCGCTTCGGCAGCCTATAACCTGGGCGGTATCGTGGGCGCGTCGGCAGCGCCGTTCTTCGCTCAGAAGCTGGTGAGCATGGGCGGCCTGAGTTGGGTGGGCGGGTATGTTTCAGCGGCGGCCGTGATCAGCTTGATTGCCGTGCTGTGCCTGAAGGAGACGCGCAATACCGAGCTCTAGGACGCTCAGGGTGGCCTCATAGCAGGAGCGTTGGGGCCGCCTGAGCGGCCCCAACGGCCTATCAGAACTCTACTTGCACGGCCTGGGCCGCACGGGTCGCCTTGGCGCGCGCTGCTTCGATGGATTCGTCACGGGCCAGGCAAACACCCATGCGACGAGTGCCGCTGATCTCAGGCTTGCCAAACAGGCGGATCGCGGTATCCGGTTCGCTCAGCGCAGCGCCAAGATTGGCGAAGGCGGTCTGCTGTGAGTGCCCCTGCGGCAGGATGACAGCCGAAGCACTAGGACCGAATTGGCGCACCACCGGAATCGGCAACCCGAGAATGGCGCGGGCATGCAGGGCAAACTGCGACAGGTCCTGGGAGATCAGGGTGACGAGGCCGGTGTCGTGCGGGCGTGGCGACACCTCGCTGAACCAGACCTGATCGCCCTTGACGAACAGCTCGACACCGAACAGCCCTCGCCCGCCCAGGGCATCGGTGACCGCCTTGGCAACCCGCTGCGACTCGGCCAGCGCCTTGGGGGTCATGGCCTGCGGCTGCCAGGACTCCTGGTAGTCGCCTTTTTCCTGACGGTGCCCAACCGGTTCGAGGAAGGTGGTGCCCCCGACATGACGCACGGTCAGCAGGGTGATCTCGTAATCGAAATCGATGAAACCTTCGACGATCACCCGCCCCTTGCCGGCGCGCCCACCTTCCTGTGCGTAGGCCCAGGCGCTCTGCAGGTCGGCATCGCTGCGCAGAAGGCTCTGCCCCTTGCCGGACGAGCTCATCACAGGCTTGACCACGCAGGGGTAGCCGACATCGGCGACAGCCACCGCATAGTCTTCGTAGGTGTCGGCAAAGTGGTAGGGCGAGGTGGGCAGGTCCAGTTCTTCGGCAGCCAGACGACGAATGCCTTCACGGTTCATGGTCAGTTGCGTGGCGCGTGCAGTGGGCACCACGTTGAAGCCTTCGTTTTCCAGCTCCACCAGCGTGGCGGTGGCGATGGCTTCGATTTCCGGCACGATGTAATGCGGCTTCTCGGCCTCGATGACAGCGCGCAGCGCCACCCCATCGAGCATGTTGACCACGTGGCTGCGGTGGGCCACCTGCATGGCCGGCGCGTCGGCGTAACGGTCGACGGCGATCACTTCCACACCCAGGCGCTGGAGCTCGATCACCACTTCCTTACCCAACTCGCCACAGCCACAGAGCAGTACACGGGTCGCGGTCGGCGACAGGGGGGTTCCGATACGGGTCATTTCAGGTCCTCGAAGGCATCCGGGGCCGCGCCTGACTCGGCACCACCCGCTGAAAAAGGACCGCTATTCTACACCATCAGCCCGCCACGGCAGCCCGTCGGGCGCGAAATGCCATGGCCAGCCAGACGGCCGTGACGCCGGCGAACTTCGACGCCATGGCGGTACCGATGACCATGGGTGTGAGCGCACCGATCATGCCGAAGAAGATGAACGTATCGACCGGGATGCTCAAGGCCGAGCTCAACCACAGCCGGTCGCGCAGCGGGCGTCGGGTGATGCTGAAGACCAGCCAGTCGATCAGCTCGGAGACGAAGAACGCCGTGGCGCTGGCCAGGGCGATAGCGGGTTCGGAGGTGACGTAGGACAGCACCAGGGCCGCCAGCATGGCCACCAGTGCCCCATGCCCGAAACGGGTCTGCACCATGTCGCGCAGGATGAAGACCAGGCCACCCCAGGCGGACCAGATGACGTCCAGGTGCGGGGCGCTGGAGAAGGCGTAGTTGATCAGCACGACACTGCTGATATAGGCAATCAGAAAGAGCATGGCGGGTAGTCTTTGGGCAAGCGGCACAGATTACCGTCGCCCGCCCTGGGAGGCAACCGCAGGACCGCTAGAGCACCAGCCCGGCTTCGGTAGCGCGCTCGTGGCAGCGCCTGAGCACCCCACGCCGCTCGTCGTTGCTCATCCGGCCCCACTGGCCGATCTCTGCAACGCTGCGCTGGCAGCCGGTACAGATATCCTGCTCATCCAGGGCACAGATATTGGCGCAGGGGGACGCTACGGGGCGCTCGCTCACCTCACTCATCGTCGGGCACCAGTTCCTTTGCGTAGCGCTGGGCGTTATGGACATAGTGCGCTGCGCTGGCCTCGAGCATGCGTTTCTGTTGCTCGGTCAGCTCGCGCACCACCTTGCCGGGCGAGCCCATGACCAGAGAGCCATCGGGAATTTCCTTGCCCTCGGCAATCAGGGCATTGGCGCCGATGATGCAGTGCTTGCCAATACGCGCACCATTGAGCACGACGGCGTTGATGCCAATCAGGCTGTAGTCGCCCACCGTGCAGCCATGAAGCATGGCGTTATGCCCAACGGTCACACCTTTGCCCAGGGTCAGGGGCGAGCCCATGTCGGTATGCATCACGGTGCCGTCCTGCACGTTGCTACCTTCACCGATGTCGATCAGCTCGTTGTCGCCACGCAGCACAGCGCCGAACCAGACGCTGGCATGGGCCTGGAGACGGACATTGCCGATGAGCGTGGCGTTGGGCGCAGCCCAGCTGGTGGGATGAGTCTCGACCCGCAGGTCGCCCAGGCGATATTTCATGGTTGCTCCTCAGGCTGGGGTGCAGATGGCAGGGTGGGCCCTGCTCGTTTGTCGGTAGGACGTACAGGGGGATGGTGCAGGGAGATTCCGGCGTCGAACAACAGGTTGACCAGTTCGACGATCATGATTGCCGACAGCCCCCAGATCTTGTATTCGCCGTAGCGGTAACTGGGCACATACCAGCTGCGGCCCTGGTAATCGATGCGGTGGGTATGGTCACGTGGGTCCTGGCGAAAGAACTCCAGCGGAACAGTGAACACCGCCGCGATCTCGGCATCGTTGGGGCGGTATTCGACGAAGTCGGGAATGACGCCGACGTACGGCGTTACCTTGAGGCCATGCAGAGATATCAGGGGGCTGAGCGGGCCAAGCACCTCTACCAACCCCGGCGGCAGGCCAATTTCTTCTTCAGCCTCGCGCAGGGCGGTGAAGACCAAGTCCGGGTCTTCGGGATCGCGCCGGCCACCCGGGAATGCGACTTCGCCACCGTGGGTCGAAAGCCCCTTGGCACGCAGGGTCAGCACGAGCTCAGGTACTTCGCTGCGGGTAATGGGCAAGAGTACCGCCGCTTCCGGGAACCGCCGATCCGATTCCAGGGTTGCAGGTTGGTGGTTGCTCATTCGGCGAAGTAGCTCGTCCAGCATCGCGCTCACTCGTATCCAAGGCCTGCCCTGCATGATGCACGAAAGCCGTCAGCCACCCAACCCCTGCTGCTTGCGGCGACCGACCCGCCGCGCCAAGATAGGCCACGACAAAAGGAAGCCTCCATGAATTTCTGCAGTGCGTGCGGTCAGCCGGTCATCGAGCAGATCCCCCAGGGCGACACACGGTTGCGGTACGTCTGCCCCGCGTGCCACACCATCCACTACCAGAACCCCAACGTGGTGGCCGGTGTACTGCCTACCCATGGCAGCCGAGTGCTGCTGTGCCGCCGCGCCATCGAGCCGCGCCGTGGTTTCTGGACATTGCCAGCCGGCTTCATGGAAAACGGTGAGACGCTCGACCAGGCCGCCCGTCGCGAGACCGTCGAAGAAGCCTGCGCGCGTGTAGGCTCGATGACGCTGTACCAGCTGTTCGATTTGCCGCACATCAACCAGGTGCATGTCTTCTTTCGCGCCGAGCTGGCGGACCTTGAGTTTGCCGTCGGGGTCGAGAGCCTGGAAGTAAGGCTGTTCGAGGAGCATGAGATCCCCTGGGATGCCCTGGCTTTCCGGACCGTGGCGCGGACATTAGAATGCTACTATCGCGACCGAATCGAGCAGCAGTTCCCCATAGGCCATGAATACCTGCCGCCGATGAACGTGTCGCCCACACCCCGTTAGGGTTTACGAAATGCCGCACGGTGATGATTACCGCCGCGGGCCTTTCGCGAAGCCCGGCACAGAGCCTTCAGGATATTGCTACATGCGCTGGTTGCTTGCCCTCCTCTGCCTTGGCGTTGCCTCGATGTCCCAGGCGGCCTACACCGAAACCATCATCCGCAAACCGGTCTCGGCGGTGCAGACGGGCTCGCCTGCGCAACCGGCCGTGCAGCCTCAGGTCGACAAGGTACTGGTCATCAAGTCCGAGCGTCGCCTGCAACTGATCAGCCGCGGCGAGCCAATCAAGACGTACCGCATTTCCCTGGGCAAGCAACCGAAGGGCCCCAAGCAGCGCGAAGGCGACAAGAAAACCCCGGAAGGCTTCTACTGGCTGGACTGGCGCAAGCAGAGCGAGCGCTTCAACCTGGCCATGCACATCGACTACCCCAACGTCAGCGATGCGGCCCGGGCCAGCCAGGCAGGCGTGAAGGCCGGCAGCATGATCATGATCCACGGCACGCCGATCAATGACGAATACCCCGAGTGGTATTTCCATACGCTGGACTGGACAGACGGCTGTATCGCCATGCGTAACCGCGACATGCAAGAAGTCTGGAGCCTGGTGCGCGATGGCACGATGATCGAGATTCGGCCCTGATTTAGCGCAATTCATCTGTTTTTGCAGGAAAGACCCCACCTATTTGCTGGAACCTGCCTGACAGTGTCTTAGGCACGGGACGGCATCCAAGTGAATGCAGCGGCTTAAAGCATCCACGCAATCGGGTACGAAGCCCGTACCGCATCGCATGCCGTGCATGGGCGTTGCCCAGATCAACGCGCTGCTCTAGGTCACCACCGAAGGCTGCCCAGGGCTGAAACGCGGTGGATCCTGGGCTGATCCGCACCAGTAGGCATAACCGCTCTGAGCAGTGGGCATCGAGCCTGGGCGCCAGGCGCCACTTAGCAACCTTGCGAGGGCGCCCTTCTCCGAGGCTCCTGCCAGATACACCACAGGGTTGTAACGTCCGTTCATGGTTCTGCAAACGAAATATCACAATTGCCCACTAGAGTGCGGTCTGGATCAATTCTGCAACCCAAGGACATGTGATGAGTCGTGATACCGGTGACAACCTGGACCGCAACCCCGGCACCAACACGGCCATGGCCACTGTCATGGACATTTACCTGAGCCGACGCAGTGTGATGCGCGGCGGTCTGGCCGCCGCCGTCACCTTGATCGCCGGCACCGGCTTGGGCGGTTGTGTCAATGGGGCTGAGATTCGCAGGCCTGCCGGCCCTGGTGTGTCGGCCAGCGGTAACGCTGCCAGGTCAGGGCTGACGCTGGGCTTCGACTCGATCCCCGGGTCACGCACCGATGCGTGCACCATTGCCAAGGGCTATCGTGCACGCGTCCTGGCCCCCTGGGGAACACCACTCAACCGGAAAGCCGCGCCCTGGAAGCCTGACGGCAGCAATACCGCTGTCGACCAGGCCAACGCCATGGGCATGCACCATGACGGCATGCATTTCTTCCCCATCGATGGCAGCTCGGTTGATGGCCTGTTGGCCATTAACTTCGAGTACATCGACCCTGCAGCTTTGCACCCGGCCGGCCCCACCAGGGCAGCTAACGGCAAGCGGCCGGCAGAAGAAGTTCGCAAGGAAATCAACGCACATGGCGCTGGCGTGGTACGCCTGCGCAACGTGCATGGCCACTGGCAGGTGGTGGAGAACGATCCACTGAACCGGCGTTTCACCACCGCCTCGCCCATGCACATCAGCGGCCCGCTGCGCGGCACCGCTCATGTCAAGACCCCATACTCCACTGCCGGCACCCACTGCCGTGGCACCAACAACAACTGTGGCAATGGCTACACGCCTTGGGGCACCTACCTCACCTGCGAAGAGAACTGGCCAGGCATTTTCGTCAACCGCGGTACGTGCCCGGAGGATCAGCGCCGCTTGGGCGTGGCCACCTCCAGCAGCCAGTACCAGTGGGAAAGCGCCGCGGGTGATAGCGGTGAAGACGCTGGCGAGTTTGCCAGATTCGATGTAACGGCCAAAGGTACCAGTGCACTGGAGGATTACCGCAACGAAGCCAGCACTTACGGCTACATCGTCGAAATCGACCCGTATGACCGCACCACCCTGGCCACCAAGCACACGGCGCTGGGTCGCTTTCGTCACGAAGGCTGTGCACCGGGCGTGCCAGTCGCTGGCAAGCCTCTGGTCTGGTACATGGGTGACGATTCGAACAACGAGTACCTTTACAAGTGGGTGTCGCAGGCACCGTGGGACCCCGCCGACGCTCAGGCTGCCAACCGCCTGACCACAGGGGCCAAGTACCTCGACCACGGCACGCTGTACGTGGCTCGCTTCGAGGCCGATGGCACGGGGGTATGGTTACCGCTGGACGTGCTTACCCCTACCACCGAGGGTGGCACGCTGGGTGCACGCTTTGGTGACCTGCCGGGCATCTTGCTCAATACCCGTGGCGCTGCCGACGCCGTGGGCGCTACGCCGATGGATCGGCCGGAGTGGACCACTGTCAATCCGCTCAACGGCGATGTGTATCTCACACTGACCAATAACAGTACGCGCACGCCGGACAAGGTCGATGCGGTCAATCCACGCGGGCCCAACCGTCATGGCCATATCATTCGCTGGCATGACAGCGACGATCACCTGCGCTTGACCTGGGACATCTTCGTGTTTGGCGCCAATGCGGGCGGTGGGGCCGAGATCAACCGTTCTGGACTGACGGAACTCAACCAGTTCGCCAGCCCTGACGGGATGCGATTCGATAGTCGCGGGGTGCTGTGGTTCGAGACGGACAACAGTGAGTCGACGGTCAGTGACTACACCAACGACCAGCTGTTGGCGGTGATTCCAGGTCTGCTGGTGGATGCGGCTGGGCGGCAGGTGCCGGTCAATGGGCAGAACCAAGGGGGGTTGCGGCGGTTTTTCGTGGGGCCCAACGGGTGTGAGGTGACAGGGATTGCGTTTACGCCGGATAACAGGACGTTGTTTGTCAATATTCAGCATCCGGGGAATTGGCCAGTTTCGGAGGATGCTACCGAGGGGGCTGTTGGGGGGAAGCGGGTTAGGCCGCGGTCTTCCACGGTGGTGATTCAGCGGGAGGATGGGGGGGGAGATTGGGACGGTTTGATTGGGTTCTGGGGGACTACGTAGGTTATTCAATCTTAAGTTTCAAGCTCCAGATTCTATAGTCCATGTTTTATGTTTTATGTTTTATGTTTTATGTTTCATGTTTTATGTGAGATAGGAATTTTGGCGGGGGCGCTTGTATCGATTAGATATTCAGTGGCGGGGGTGGCGCACAGTCACCTTTCCGCCCTTACGGCGGCTCACTTTTTGTCTTGTCAAAAAGTAAGCAAAAACCGCCTGCTCCTATCATCCGGCCCCTACGCTACGCTCCGGGGTTCCCTCGCTCCGGGCTTGCTCCCGGGAGGACCGCGCTGCAGGCCCCATCCTGGGGCCCAGCGCTTGACGGGCATCCATGCCCGTCACCTCCCTCCGCAAGCCCTGCGCTCGGCCTCCTGAAGTCGCGATCTGCGGCGCCTGAACTACCGTGCGCTTAGAAGCAACAGCAACAGCAGGCTGTAAACTTAATGTAGTTATTTAATGCGCGTGCATCATTTAAATATTACTCGATATCCATGTGAGAGCGGTCCATCGCGGCGCAAGGCCGCTCCTACAGGACATGTATAACTATGTGCGGCGCTCGATCTTGATCTTGATCTTGCTTTTGATCTTCGCGACTTCAGAAGGCCGAGCGCAGGGCTTGCGGAGGGAGGTGACAGGCATGGATGCCTGTCAAGCGCTGGGCCCCAGGATGGGGCCTACAGCGCGGTCCTCCCGGGAGCAAGACCGGAGTGAGGGAACCCCGAAGCGCAGCGTAGGGGCCGTATGAATGGAGCGCAGCGTTTTTTGGTTACTTTTTGTCGCGTTTGACAAAAAGTGACTCGCCGTAAGGGCGAAAAGGTGATTAAGCGTCGCCATCGCAAATGGACTAAACACTTTATCAACACCCACACCTAAGCATTCAAGTTCTAAGCATACAACTCCGAACTTAGAACTTAGAACTTAGAACTTAGAACTTCCACATCATCAGGCAGGATATCGAAACCCATCAAAACTCCCGACCCAACCTGTAAGAGGCTAACTCACCCCTCACCCACCACGACGAGCATTAAAAGTCCACCAACCGATAAACCTCATAGGCCGGCGTCTCATACGGATGACTCTGCTTGAGCGCAGCAACAACCTGACGAATCAGGTCATCGCCCACCACAAGCTCTACCCTCCACTCCTCCACCACCTCGACCTGACCCGCCCGCCCAAGAAACGGCGAACTGCCGTCCAATGGACGAAACTGGCCCTGGCCCAAGGTCTGCCAAGCACAGTGGTCATAATCACCCATGTGCCCACCACCTGCGGCGAACACAGCAGCCTTGACCACCTCCACATGGCTGGCAGGGACGAAGAAGGCGAGCTTGTACACGCCTTAGTTCACCCACACCCGCGCATTGCGGAACATACGCATCAGCGCCGCATCTTCCTGCCACTCATCCGGGCGCCACGAGTTCTGCACGGCACGGAACACACGCTCCGGGTGCGGCATCATGATGGTCACGCGGCCGTCGCGGCTGGTGAGCCCCGTGATACCGCGTGGCGAGCCGTTGGGGTTGGCCGGGTAGGCCTCGGTGACCTTGCCGTGGTTGTCCACGTAACGCAGCGCCACGCAACCGGACACATCGGCCTCCAGCAAGGCCTCTTCACTGGCGAACTCGGCATGGCCCTCGCCGTGGGCGATGGCGATCGGCATGCGCGAGCCGGCCATGCCCTGCAGGAAGATCGAGTTGGACTTCTGTACCTCGACCATGGCCACCCGCGCCTCGAACTGCTCGGAGCGGTTACGCACGAAGTGCGGCCAGTACTCGGTGCCCGGAATCAGCTCGTGCAGGTTGGACATCATCTGGCAACCGTTGCACACCCCCAGGGCGAAGCTGTCGTTACGCTCGAAGAACGCCTGGAAGGCATCACGCGCACGGCTGTTGAACAGGGCCGACTTGGCCCAGCCCTCGCCTGCACCCAACACGTCGCCGTAGGAGAAGCCGCCACAGGCGACCAGGCCCTTGAAGGCCTCGAAGTCCACGCGACCAGCAAGGATGTCGCTCATGTGCACGTCGATGGCCGCGAAACCGGCACGGTCGAAGGCAGCCGCCATTTCGACCTGGCCGTTGACGCCCTGCTCACGCAGGATGGCCACTTGCGGGCGCACGCCTTTCTTGATGTAGGGCGCGGCGATGTCGTCGTTGACATCAAAGCCCAACTTGACCGACAGCCCTGGGTTGTCTTCTTCGAGCAGCAGGTCGAATTCCTGATCGGCGCAATCGGCGTTGTCGCGCAGACGCTGGATCTGGTAGCTGGTCTCAGCCCACTGGCGCTGAAGCATGCGGCGATCATCATCGAACAGCACTTCGCCGTTCAGACTGATGGAGACTTCGGCGTTGTTGACCGGCTTGCCGATCACCGCCACGCACTGCTCACCCAAGCCAGCGGCGCTGAACTGGACCAGTACGTCCGGGGTAGCGTCCTGACGCACCTGAATGACCGCGCCCAGCTCTTCGTTGAACAGGATGGCCGGGATGTCGGCCTTGCTGTCGGTCAGCGGATCGAGGTGCAAGTCCAGACCGCAGTGACCCGCGAAGGCCATTTCCAGCACGGTGGCGAAGAGGCCGCCGTCGGAGCGGTCATGGTAGGCCAGCAGGTGGCCGTCGGCATTCAGGCCTTGGATGACGGCGAAGAACGCCTTGAGGTCTTCGGCATCGTCCACATCCGGCGCCTGGGCACCGAGCTTGCCGTAGGTCTGCGCCAGGATCGACGCGCCCATGCGGTTCTTGCCACGGCCCAGGTCGATCAGGATCAGGTCCGTCTCGCCCTTGTCCATGCGCAATTGCGGGGTCAGGGTGCCGCGGATGTCGGTAACCGGCGCAAAGCCGCTGACGATCAGCGACATCGGCGAGGTCACGCTCTTGTCCACGCCGTCCTCGCTCCACTTGGTTTTCATCGACATGGAGTCTTTGCCGACCGGAATCGTCAGGCCCAGCTCTGGGCACAGCTCCATGCCCACAGCCTTGACGGTGTCGTACAAGCGGGCGTCTTCGCCCGGGTGGCCGGCTGCCGACATCCAGTTGGCCGACAGCTTGATGTCGGACAGTTTGTCGATGCGCGCGCCGGCCATGTTGGTCAGGACCTCGCCGATGGCCATGCGCCCGGAAGCCGGGGCATCGAGCAGGGCCAGCGGGGTACGCTCGCCCATGGCCATGGCTTCACCGGTGTACACGTCGAAGCTGGTGGCGGTGACGGCACAGTCAGCCACCGGCACCTGCCAGGGGCCGACCATCTGGTCGCGCGCCACAAGGCCGGTGATGGTGCGGTCGCCAATGGTGATCAGGAAGCTCTTGCTGGCAACGGCCGGGTGGTTCAGCACGCGCTGCGCAGCGCTGTCCAGGTCCAGGGTGCTCGGATCGAAGTCGTCGCCCAACTCGGCTTCGCGGCTGACCGAGCGGTGCATGCGCGGCGGTTTGCCGAGCAGCACGTCCAGCGGCATGTCGACCGGCGTGTTGCCAAAGTGGCTGTCGGTCACAGTCAGGTGCGGCTCGGCAGTCGCCTCGCCGACGACTGCGAACGGGCAGCGCTCGCGCTCGCAGATGGCCTGGAAGCGCTCGAAGTCCTCGGCGCTGACTGCCAGTACATAGCGTTCCTGGGATTCGTTGCTCCAGATTTCGTGCGGGGCCATGCCCGGCTCGTCATTGGGCACGTTGCGCAGCTCGAAGCGGCCACCGCGACCGCCGTCGTTCACCAGTTCAGGGAACGCATTGGAGATACCGCCCGCCCCCACGTCGTGGATGAAGGCGATGGGGTTGTGTTCACCCAACTGCCAGCAACGGTCGATGACCTCCTGGCAACGGCGCTCCATCTCGGGGTTTTCGCGCTGCACCGAGGCGAAGTCGAGGTCGGCCGAGCTGGCGCCGGTGGCCACCGACGAAGCGGCGCCGCCACCCAGGCCGATCAGCATGGCCGGACCGCCCAACACGATCAGCTTGGCACCGACGGTGATCTCGCCCTTCTGCACGTGATCTTCGCGGATGTTGCCCATGCCGCCGGCCAGCATGATCGGCTTGTGGTAACCGCGCACTTCTTCGCCGTGCGGGGTGTTGATGGACTGCTCGAAGGTACGGAAGTAGCCGGTCAGGGCCGGACGCCCGAACTCGTTGTTGAAGGCAGCGCCGCCCAGCGGGCCTTCGACCATGATGTCGAGGGCGTCGACGATGCGGCCAGGCTTGCCGTAGTCCTGCTCCCAGGGCTGCTCGAAGCCTGGGATGCGCAGGTTGGACACGGTGAAGCCGGTGAGGCCGGCCTTGGGCTTGGCGCCACGGCCGGTGGCACCTTCGTCACGGATTTCGCCGCCAGAACCGGTCGATGCCCCGGAGAAGGGAGCGATGGCGGTCGGGTGGTTGTGGGTTTCCACCTTCATCAGAATGTGTACCGGCTCCTGCACCGCACCATACTGGCGGGTTTCAGGGTTCGGGTAGAAACGACCAGCAACGTTGCCGACGATGACCGAAGCGTTGTCCTTGTACGCCGACAGCACACCTTCGCTGTGCATCTGGTAGGTGTTCTTGATCATGCCGAACAGGCTCTTGTCCTGCGCCTGGCCGTCGATGTCCCAACTGGCGTTGAAGATCTTGTGGCGACAGTGCTCGGAGTTGGCCTGGGCGAACATCATCAGTTCGATGTCGTTGGGGTTGCGCTTGAGGCCCTGGAACGCGGTGACCAGGTAGTCCACCTCGTCCTCGGCCAATGCCAGGCCGAGGTCGATGTTGGCCTGGGCCAGAGCGTCGCGGCCACCGGCGAGGATGTCCACTGACGTCATGGGCCTTGGCTGGGCGTGGCTGAACATGTCGGCGGCCTGCTCAAGCTGGCCCAGCACGCGCTGGGTCATGCGGTCGTGCAACTGCGCCGACACCTGCTCGGCCTCGGCGTCGCTGAGGTCACCGGCAACGTAGTACGCAATGCCGCGCTCCAGGCGCTGGATCGACTGCAGGCCGCAGTTGTGGGCGATGTCGCTGGCCTTGCTGGCCCAGGGCGAAATGGTGCCCAGGCGCGGTACGACCAGGAACAGGCGACCGGCGGGCTCCTGCACCGGTACGCTCGGGCCGTACTTGAGCAGACGGCCCAGCACCTGCTGCTGGTCGGCGGTCAGCTCGCCGTCGGTATCGGCGAAGTGGGCAAATTCGGCATACAAACCAGTAACAGCGGGGACTTTCTGGCTCAGTTGCTCGAGTAACTTACCGTGGCGAAAGGCAGAAAGGGCAGGAGCGCCGCGCAGGATCAACATCGTCGGGACAGCCTCAGAAGGGGTGTGCTTGGAGGCCGTGCATTCTAGCCTAATTCGTTGGCTTGCGGCACCCGCTGTAGCGCATGGCTGCCGGGCGGCGGAACCGGACCGGCGGGTCAAAATTTGCGGGGGTTCTACCACTTGTCAGGGGCCGTGTTGGCAGCTCATCGGCAGCGCCTGCCCGGGCTGGCAAAAGGGGGGGCGATCGCTCTGATGCAGGGCCTGCACCCTGTACCAGACCATGAACGCAGCGCTGGACGGTGCGCACGAGTGACAAACCCCAGTAAGCGCTATCAGACAAGCTCGCCGTTGTCGAGATATGGCACGGCCAGTCCTTTGCGTATACTGCAACCTATGTTCACCCACACTGCTTTGCGCCAGCGTTGCGCCAGATGGCTTTTCGCAACCGGACTCTTTCTGCTGCTTGGTGGCTGCGTTGAAAAACCCAGTACCCTCGAGCGCGTGAAGGAGGACGGTGTGCTGCGCGTGATCACCCGCAACAGCCCGGCCACCTATTTCCAGGATCGCAACGGTGAGACCGGCTTCGAGTACGAACTGGTCAAGCATTTTGCCGATGACCTGGGCGTGAAGCTGGAAATCGAGACCGCCGACAACCTCGACGAACTGTTCGACGACCTTGGCAAGCCGTCCGGCCCGGTGCTGGCAGCCGCCGGCCTTGTCAGCAGCGAACAGCGCCAGGTCCAGGCGAAGTTTTCTCACCCCTACCTTGAGGTGACGCCTCAGGTCATCTACCGCAATGGCCGCTCGCGCCCGACCAGCGCCCAAGGCTTGGTCGGCAAGAAAATCATGGTGCTCAAGGGCAGCAGCCATGCCGATCAGCTGGCCGAGCTGAAAAAACAGTACCCGGGCCTGCAATACGAAGAGTCCGATGCCGTGGAGGTGGTCGACCTGCTGCGCATGGTCGACGAAGGGCAGATCGACCTTACCCTGGTCGACTCCAACGAACTGGCCATGAACCAGGTGTACTTCCCTAATGTGCGCGTGGCCTTCGACCTGGGCGAGTCTCGTGACCAGCGCTGGGCCGTCGCCGCAGGCGAGGACAACAGCCTGTTGAACGAGGTGAACGAATTCCTCGACAAGTCCCAGAAGAATGGCACCCTGCAGCGCCTGAAGGACCGCTATTACGGGCATGTCGACGTACTGGGCTATGTGGGCGCCTACACCTTCGCCCAGCACCTGCAGCAACGTTTGCCCAAGTACGAAAAGCATTTCAAGAGCTATGCCAAGGTCGAGCAGGTGGACTGGCGCCTGTTGGCCGCCATCGGCTACCAGGAATCCATGTGGCAGCCGGAGGTCACCTCCAAGACCGGCGTGCGTGGCTTGATGATGCTGACCCAGCGCACCGCCCAGGCCATGGGGGTTTCCAACCGCCTGGACCCCAAGCAGAGCATCAAGGGTGGCGCCAAGTACTTCATGAAGATCAAGGCCGAGCTGGACGACAGCATCCAGGAGCCCGACCGCACCTGGTTCGCGCTGGCCGCCTACAACGTCGGCAGCGGCCACCTGGAAGATGCGCGCACCCTGGCCAAGCGCGAAAAGCTCAACCCCAACAAGTGGCTGGATGTGAAGAAGATGCTACCGCGCCTGGCGCAGAAGCAATGGTACCGCCAGACCAAGTACGGCTATGCGCGGGGCGGCGAACCGGTGCACTTCGTCGCCAACATCCGCCGCTACTACGACATTCTCACCTGGGTTACCCAGCCTCAGCTCGAAGGCCAGGTGGCCGAGGGCGACCTGCATGTACCGGGTGTGAACAAGGCTAAACCGGCAGAGCAATCAGCACCGTTGTAGCCGGTCCCGTCACGGCTTGGCCCGGCGAGCCTTGAAGAAGTCACTGAGCACTTGCCCGCACGCTTCGGCCATCACGCCCCCCTCCACCAGCACACGGTGGTTCAGGAAGCCTTGCCCGAAGAACTGGCCCTGGCTTTGCACGATCCCCGCCTTGGGCTCCAGTGCGCCGAAGACCACGCGCATCACCCGCGAATGCACGATCAAGCCGGCGCACATGCTGCACGGCTCCAAGGTCACGTACAGCGTGCTACCCGGCAGGCGGTAGTTGCCGACCGCCCGCGCGGCGGCGCGGATCGCCACCATCTCGGCATGGGCGCTGGGGTCGCTGTCGGTGATCGGGCGGTTGAAGCCCTGGCCGATGACCTGGCCGTCCTGCACCAGCACAGCGCCCACCGGCACCTCGCCCAGCTGGGCGCCCTCGGCGGCCAACGCCAACGCCATGCGCATGTAGGTCTGGTCATGGCTGCGGTCGATGATCTGCGGTCGCATCAGACCACCGCGATCGCGGCCATCAGGCCGGTTTCCATGTGGTCGATGACGTGGCAGTGGAACATCCAGGTGCCCGGGTTATCGGCGACCAGCGCAACCTGGGCGCGCTCGTTCTTGCCCAGCAGGTAGGTGTCGGTGAACCACGGCTCCTTGATGTCATGCCGGTTGGAACCAATCACCTTGAAGCTCATGCCGTGCAAGTGGATGGGGTGCTGGTACTGGGTCATGTTCTTCAATTCGAAAATGTAGCTCTTGCCCTTGGTCAGCGTCGCGATCGGGCGATCGGCGCAGGTCTTGTCGGTGATGTCCCAGGCCTGACCGTTGATCTGCCACAGGCTCGGCGGCTTGCCCTGGTCGGTGCCGACCGACACCTTGCCTGCCCACTCGAAGTTGAAGTTGAGCTTTTCGGCGTTTTCCAGGTCCGGCTCGGCGATGGGGTTGGGCGGCAGCGCCGCTGGCCAGTCGCTGGGCGCATCCGGGTTGGCCACCGCGCGCAGGGTGCCCAGGCGCACGAAGCCATCGCGAAGGGAGATCTCTTCGCCGGCCTCGGGAATGCGGATCGCCAGGCAAATGCGCATGCCAGGCCCCAGCCAGTAGTCATCCTCCAATGGCCGGGGGGTGACGGGGTTGCCATCGAGCGCGTAGATCCGCGCTTCGCAGTTGCCCTTGAGGTTGATGCGGTACGTCCAGGTGTTGTCCAGATTCAGCAGGCGCACGCGCGCCACCTGCCCTGCCGGCAGCTCGGTCACGGCATCGGCTTGGCCGTTGATGGTGATCAGCCGCCCTGCCGTCCCATTGCGCGCCGCCTCGCGCGGGACGCTGAACGGCATCCAGCCCCCCTGCTCGTCCACATGCCAGGTCTTGAGGTTGAGCGTGCGCTCATGCTTGAAACCGGTAGGTTCGCGCTCCTCGACGATCAGCGGGCCCACCAGGCCCCGGCCCAGCTCTTCGGAGCTGCTGACATGGGGGTGGTACCAGTAGCTGCCGGCATCGGGCACCCGGAACTTGTAGTCGAAATACTCCCCTGGCTTGACTGGCAATTGCGACACATACGGCACGCCATCCATTTCCAGCGGCAAGCGGATGCCATGCCAGTGGATGGTGGTCTCGATCGGCAGGTGGTTGATGAAGCGCACGCGCAGCCAGGTACCCTGCCGCACGCGCAGCTCGGTCCCAGGGGCACTGGGCCCGAACGCCCAGGCTTGAGTCGTGTGTCCAGGGACCAGTTCGACGTCAAGGGGCGCTGCGATCAGCTCGTAGTCATGGCCGGCATTGTCATCTTCGACCTTGCCCAGCCAGTACCGCGCGGCGCCCCCCGCGCCCAGGCCAACCACAACCAGGCCGGTCAGGCCCTTGAGCATTTGTCGACGGGTGAAGGACATCGCAGCGGGTACCTCGTGTTCGGCACAAACAGTTCACCAGCAGGCGCTGATGAGGAAGGGCGAATACGATACACCTGCGAATGGGAAAGATTAAGTGAAGGATCAATCCGATGTGTCCTGGGCGCGCTCAATCGGCTTGAGCGCGCGCCCCGTGCACAGTCGGCCGAACCAGTGGCGCTCCTCGACGCCCGGTGCCCGGGTAGCGGCGAACAGCAGCGCCGGGTCGGGCGCAACACCCAACGCCTGCAGGCGGGAAGCGGCTGCAGGGTGAGTGTCGAAGGGGTGCGCCATGGCGGCACCCAGCACCTCGTCGCCCACCTGCAGCGGGTGATGCTCAAGGTAGCCAGGCAGGGCTCGATCGATACCTTGTCCACCGCACGTCGCCAGCACCGTATCGACCGCAGGCTGCAGCGCAATGATGCGCAGCAAGGTCTGCGCAAACAGCCGTTGTCCGCCGACTGCAGCGCCTGCCTGGTCCGCCAGCAGCTCTTGCGACCGCCCCCAGTGCAGCACCGCACGCTGAAAATGATGCAGGAACTGCCAGGCCATCCACAGCGTCGGGCGTTGCGTCCAGGGCGCGGGCTCGTCATGGCCGACCAGCGCCGAGAAATGAGCACGCATCATGCTGAACTGTGCGTTGGTCTGGCTGGCGCGTTCGGTGTCCTGATGCCGGAAATGGCCCAGCTCGTGTCCAATGACCGCACCCGCTTCTGCCTGGCTGAGCATACCCAGGTAAGGCAGCGGCAAGTACAGCGTGCGCCCCGCCAGCGGCAAGCCTGCAGGCTGAAGCAGAATCGGCACGCTGGTGACGAAAAAGCCCTGATCGAGGCCAACCACGATGTTGTCGGGGACCGGTGCCTGAAGCTGCGCCGCCAGGCCCTCGACCCAGCGCCATACCCCCGGTGCACTGTCCCGATCAAGCGCTCTGCCCAGAAAGGACGTGCCTTGATCGAGCACGAGCGGCCAGCGTCGATGCAACCGCCTGGCCAGTTGCAGGCAGACCAGCACGCACGAAGCCAGCGGCAACACGATGAACAGCACCGTCAACCCACCCTCGGCCACCCGGCTGGTCGCAACGCTCAGCTCGTACAGCAAGGCAAGGCTCAATGCGGCAGCCAGCAAGCCCAGATGCAGTACCAGCCACTTGCCCAGGGCACGCCAACGCTGGGTCATGTGCTGCTGCAGGAACTCAGATGAGCGCAGCGCCCGCCAGGCGTCCAGTCTGAGCCTGAGCCACGCCCCGGCCGCAGTGAGCAGGGCCAGAACCGCCAGCAGGCCGCTCGTGACTGCCAGGACCTTGCGCAGAGACTGCCCGCCAAGGCCCGCCTCATAGCGGTCCACTTCACGCTGAAACCGCTCACGTCGGTCTGCCTGGGGCAGGTATGGGTTACGCTCGGCCTTGGGCAGGGCCTGCAAGAGCGTGTCGCTTGGCGTATCCAGCCACTGGCGCATCACCTGAGCCTGCGCCTGTGCCACCTCGAGGCGCCAGAGTTGCACCTGGCTCCACCCCAGTACCAGCAGCGGCAACAGCAGCAGGGCCAAGCCCCAGCCCAGGCGCCTGAGCAGCCGTATGGCCCCGTTGCTCATGGCCCAGCCCGCCGCAGGGCATCACCCTGGCGAGCCACGGCCGGGAACAACTGTGCCAAGGTACGCCTGGCCTGTGCTGCCTGCAGGTAGGGGTAAAGCACGTCCACCAGTTCTGCCAGCGTGAGCCTGCGCCCGGTCAGGGTGAAGTTACAGGCCCACACCTTGAGCCGCAGGCCACCGGCAATCAGCTGGGCATCAGGGGCTGCCAGCGCTTTGAAACTCGAGGCCTTGAGCACAGGTGCAGCACCGAACGCGGCAAGGCTGAACACCAGGTGCGTACTCAGCCGCCGTTGTTCGACATCGAAGCCCTCGAACGCTTCCCATGGTACTGGGGCCAAGGCGTTGGCGAAGCCGACCGTGTCACGGGTCACCGCCAGTGCGCACTGCCCATGGCGCTGATACAGCGCCCAGGCGCAAACCAGGGCCACCAGCCCGATGCCGGCCAGCCCTGCACCGAATGCCCATAGCAACACCACCACCGCGGTGGAGGTCTGCGGGCCGAAGACCATCGGCAAGCTCGCGAGCCAGCCACCGAGCCCAAGTGCCACCAGCCCGATGATTGCACACGCAAGTGCCTTGCCCAGCGAGTGCTCGCGCAGCTCGAACGACTCATCGGGCCCGACGGCATGGACCTGCAGGTAGGCCAGGTCGTCATTGGCGCCGGAGTTATCCATTGGCCTGCAGCAGCTCGAGCTGACGCTGAGCGTGGGCGGCATCGCAGTAGGCCGTCAGCACGGCCAGCACTTCTTCGTTGGACAGCTTGCGTCCGTTCTGCGCCAGCCCAGCCGACATGATACGGATCTGGGGGCGCGGCTTTTTCAGGACCATGGCCTGGTTACCGAAGAACTGCAGCCTCGCCACTCGGTGGGTAGGCAGTGCAGCATCGCTGCTCATCTCCAGCGTCTGCATCATCACCAGCCCTTCATCCTTGACCGAGATGTCCTGCACTTGGGCCAGGTCCACTGGCGCGTCCAACGTGTCGACGAACAGTTGACGGCGTGTCAGGCGCATGAACACCTGGGTACCGGCGTTGCGGTGCTGCCAGGTCACAACAGCGGCGATGAGCACGATGAAGGCGGTGGCCACGATCGGCCCGGTGCGCTGCATGCTGATGCCGATTCCGAACAGAATCAGGGCACCGACCAGCCATACAGGCCCCCACACGCGGTAACGGCGAGAGTTGGTGAATTCGCTCTGCTCCGGCACGCGCTCGATCACTTGCCGAAGCTCGGCGACCACGCGCTCGCGCTGGGCCGTGCGCGACTGGTCGTACTCATTGCCCAGCGAGCCGGACAGGTCGGCCAATGGATCGGTATGTTCGCTCATGATCGATGCCCCTCGATTATTTCTTGGCGGCCAGGTAATCGGTCAGGAACGCCTCGGCGTTGCCCTGATGCGACAAACCTTCCGAGTAACCGACCTGGCGCGGCTGCGCCTCGCCGGGCAGGTACAGCTCGCCCCCCCACATGCCCTGGATGATCAGCACGACGAATTTCTTGCCGTCGACGTCGGTCCAGTAGCGGGTATCCTTGGCGGTTTTCTCGACGTGCATTTTCTGGATGCGCATATCCCAGTCGTGATCGACGCCTTCCACCTGCACCAGCGCCTCGTTGGCCGCGCGATCGCCAATACGCAGCGTCCACACCTTGGCCCCTTCGGTGCCCAGGTAGGCGACGACGTTCTTGGCCACGTCCGGGCGGTCCTCGGCCTGGGCTTGACCGATACACAGGGTGAGCGCGGCAACCAGCAAGGCAGCCCATTTCCGATAAGCGAACATGATTTTGTTTCCTGATCTGCAACAAAACGCGTATTGAAGGACTCAATAGCCAGGCTGCCAACCCAGTTGCCCGTTCATCACAACAAACAGCCGGTTGGTCACAACGACTATTGTCGAAAATGTGCGCGCGTTACCATTTCCGGTCGACGCTGCCCCCACCGAGAAACCGAGCCTGCATGCAATCGCTAACCCCCTACCTGGATACCGCCTTCTGTTTCGACAGCCCTGGCTCCCTGGCCCAGGCAGGCGTGCTGGATACGCGTGCCGCTCATGTGATGGGCAGTGCCACGGGGCACTATCGGGCACAGACCGTGCGCCAAGGCTTGCAGTACTTCGACTGCCACCTGCACTTTCCGGAGCCCCTGCGCATCGACAAGGTGCTGCCAGAGAGCCTGTGCATCGTGCAAGTGTTCGACGGCGCCTGGCAGCACAAGGTCGACGGCAGGCTGAACCAGTACGACACCGGTCGGCTGCACGTGCTTGGCCTGAGCGAGAGCCTCGAAGCCCAGGACCAGTTGCCGGTCGACAGCCATGCGCGCATGGCCGGCGTGCGCATTGCCGGTGACGCATTGCGCGAACTGGCTCAGGACGATCCCCAGTTCCACCCACTGCTGGCCCTGCTGGCCGATGGCATGCAGTTCGACCAGTTGCCCCAGTCCCCCTCGCTGAGCCGCCTGTTCCAGCAGCTTTATCGCTCGCCCTACAGCGGGAGCTTGCGCCGCCTGCACTACGAAAGCCTGAGCCTGGGGATCGTGCTGGAGCTGGCCAGCCATCTGTCGAGCCAGGCCCCGACACCTGAGCTGCAGCAAGACCGTGGCCGCCGCGACCTGGCACTGGAAACGCGTCGGCTGCTGGACACCAGCCCCACTGCCCCGCCGTCCGTCGCCGCCCTGGCCAAACAGCTGAAAGTGAGCGAGACCACCCTGCGCCGGGCCTTCAGCCAGCAGTTTGGCTGTTCGATCCTGCAGTACATTCGCCAACAGCGCCTGGAGCTTGCACGCCTCCTGGTACTGGAACGCAAATGGCAAATCTCGCAGATCGCCTATCACATCGGCTATGCCAACCCGGCGAACTTCTGCCATGCCTACAAGGCCTATTTCGGCCACACCCCCGGCACGGAATAACCGGCGCTACTCACCGCGGCGTTGGCAGGCGGGAACGAAATCAAAGTGCCACCAGTCTGAACGATTGCAGCAACCAGAGGATCGGCCGATACGGTCCGTGAGAGCAGCGTCCCGCCCTGCTCGTTTCAAGCTGAAAAAGGGCAATCCGTTCGGTTTGTCACCTGGTTGTACTTTCAGAGCGTCGCCTGATGAAAAAAACACTACTCGGCCTGCGAGCTTTGATGTCCGTACCCAAGGACAACCCCGACCTGGTCAAGGCGCAATACATCGCGCTGTCGCGCCAGCTGCCCATGATGTACTTCATCCTGCTGATCAACACGCTGATGCTGGCGGGCACCCACTTCACGGTGGCGCCGCGCTGGCTGGTGGTGTACTGCCCGATGATCATGACGGTGTTCGGCCTGGTCCGAGGGATAGAGTGGGTACGTACCCGCAGGCGCGTGCGCAGCCCGGCCCAGATGGTCACGGCACTCAAACGCACCAACACGCTCGCACCCTTCGTTGCCGTGGCCTTCACGGCCTGGTCGCTGGCGCTGTTTCCCTATGGCGACAGCTACACCCGGGCGCATGTCGCCTTCTACATGGCCATCACCGTGATCGGCTGCATTTTCTGCATGATGCACCTGTTGCCAGCGGCCTTGGCCACTACCGCTGTGGTCAACACAGCGTTCGTGGTGTTTTTCGCCTCCACCTCCATCATCACGTTCATTGCCACCGCGCTCGATGTGCTGCTGGTATCGATCGCCATGCTGGTCATCCTCAAGGCGCAATACACCGACTTCACCCGGCTGGTGAACATGCAGGCGCAAACGGCCAGGCTCAGCGAGGAAAACCTGCAGCTGGCCAACGTGGACAGCCTGACCGGGCTTGCCAATCGCCGGCAGTTCTTCTCCCGGCTCGACACGCTGTTGACCCAAGCTGGTGACCAGGGCGCCCGCCTGGCCGTCGGGCTGATTGACCTGGATGGTTTCAAGCCAGTCAACGACCTGTATGGCCACAGTGTGGGCGACCGGCTGCTGTATCAGGTCGGTCAGCGCCTCAACGAGTTGCTCGACGACAGCGTGCACCTGAGCCGGCTGGGGGGCGACGAGTTCGGCCTGATCACTACCCAGGCCCTGGATGACGAGCAGCTACGCGCCTTTGGCGAGAAGGTCTGCACGCGCATGCGCGAGCCATTCGTACTGGTGGACATCCCCATTCAGATCAGTGCGTCGCTGGGCATCGCCACCTTTCCGGATCAGGCATCGTCAGCCACGCAAGTGTACGAATATGCCGACTACGCGCTGTACCAGAGCAAGCGTCATCGCCCTGGCACGGCGTGCCTGTTCAGCACTGCCCATCGTCAGCAACTCAATCGACAAGGGCTGACCGAGCAGGCCCTGCGCAGGGCGGACCTTGATCGCGAGTTTCACATGGTGTTCCAACCCATCGTGGATATCCGCAGCGAGCGAACCGTTGCGTTCGAGGCACTGGCGCGCTGGGAAAGCCCGGAACTGGGTAATGTGCCACCCAGTGATTTCATCCCGATCGCCGAGCGCATCGGCATGGTCAATCGCCTCACGCTGCCCCTGCTGACCAAGGCACTGGACACGGCCGCCAGTTGGCCTGCAGGCATGCGCCTGTCTTTCAACCTGTCTACCCATGACTGTGGCTCGGAAGAGGCCGCCCAGCAGATCGTGGCGTTGATCAGGAGCAGCCGGTTCGACCCTGCGTACCTGGACCTGGAAATCACCGAAACCGCAGCCATCCAGGACCTGCCACAAGCCCAGCGCGCCATCAGCCGCCTGCGTGAATTGGGCTGCGGCATTTCCCTGGACGACTTTGGCACCGGCTACTCCAGCCTCAGCCAGATCCATGCGTTGTCGCTGACCAAGCTGAAGGTGGACCGCACCTTCGTCACCGGCATCCAGCTCAACCCGGCCAGCTTGAAAATCGTCAAGTCGCTGATTGCCCTGTGTCAGGACATGCAACTGGAGTGCATCGTCGAAGGCGTGGAGACTGCGGCAGAACTCAACACCCTGAAGACCCTGGGCTGCACCTGGGCACAAGGCTACCTGTTCTCCAGGCCGATGCGCCCCAACGAGATCGGGGCGTGGCTTGAGGCCGAGCAATGGGTCAAGGTGAAGGCGATCTGACAGGCCGCTTTTTCGGCCGTGACAGCCTGCCGGTGTGAGCGCGCTTTACGCCGTGATCAACCTGCGCCGGCAGAACCGCCTGGCAAGCTGTGCATCGCCTCCAACCGCTCCCGAATGAACGCCAGCAGGGCGCGCACCCGCGCCGTCACTGAATGGCGGTGGCTATACGCCGCCAGCAACTGCAAAGGCGCCGGGCACAGATCCAGTACCACTTCCTGCAACCGGCCAGCCGCCAGATCGTCCTGGCAGGGATAAGCCGCCACAATCGCAAACCCTATCCCCTGCCGCGCGCCCGCCACGGCCAGCTCACCGCTGTTGACGCGGTAACGGCTGCGCACCGGTACCTTGACGATTTCGCCCTTGGCACCTTGAAACTGCCAGGGTTGCCCGCCGAGCGCGCTGAGCGTGGTGATGCAAGGCAGCGACTTCAGCGCTCGAACGTGCTGCGGGATACCTGTACGGGCCAGCAGAGACGGGGCAGCGACCACGATGCTCGGCAAGCAGGCCAGCTCGCAGGTGATGAACTCGCTGTCTTCCTGGCGGCCACGGTGAAAGAGGATGCACAGGTCCACGTCCTCACGCAGCACTTGCAGCCCAGTCACCCGGGTATCGCACTCAAGCTCGATGCCAGGGTGCAGGCTGCAAAATTCGGCCAGGATGGGCGCCAGCAGCCTGGGAGCCTCACCCGGCATACACAGCTTCAATGGACCTCGCAGCTCGCGCTGTACAGCACCGAGTGCTTCCTGGGTGCTGCGCAAAGCGTCGAGCAAGGGCTTGGCTCGTGCGTATAACAGCCGCCCCGCTTCGGTCATGCGCAGATGACGGGTGCTGCGCTCGAGCAGGCGCGTGCCGAGCTGTCGCTCCAGCGAAGCCACATGGCGACTGACATTCGAAGACGGCATGGCCAGCACACGCGAGGCGCCGACGAAACTCTGCTCATCCACCACCGCTGTATAAACACGGACCGCATTCAGATCGAGCTCATTGCGCACTGACTATCCCACCTGAGGTATGAAAACGTCCCATTTTTGCACGCTAGTGATCTGAAACGGGGAAATCTACGATTGCCCTTTGCCCCCAGCGCTCAATGACCTGGCGCGGGGCAGTGAATGAACAAGGAGGGCTGGAACGTGGACATAGCGATAGTGGGTGCAGGCATTGCAGGGCTGAGCGCGGCGCTGGCGTTGCGCAAGCAGGGCTTCAACCCACGGGTCTTTGAGCGCCGCAGTGTACCGGCAGCCGGAGGGGCCGGCGTGACGCTCTGGCCCAACGCCAGCTTTGTGCTGGAGCAGCTCGGCGTGTTGCACGCTATCCAGGCCGTCGGCGGCAGGCCCCTTGCCATGCGCCGGTACGATGCAGCCGGCAATGCGTTGGGAGGCCTGGATATCGAACTGCTGGACCGAACCATGGGCTACCCCACCGTAACGGTGCTGCGCCGGGATTTGCAGGACGTGTTGCTCGCACATGCAAGGCGGGCGGGGATCGCAGTCGAATTCGGCTGCCAGGCAGTTGCCATCGACCTGGATGCCCAGGGCCAGGCCGTGGCCCGCTTCGGCAACGGCACACGCATCCGCCCAGACGTGCTGATCGGTGCGGACGGGCGCATGGCATCGGTGACACGCAAGTTCGTCGCGGGCAACAACACCCCGCGCTATCAAGGGTTCGTGAACTGGATCGGCGTGGCCCAAGGGTCGCGCGCACTGGTGGACGATGTGTCGATCCAGGATTACTGGGGAACGGGGCAGCGCTTCGGTGCGGTGGCGGTTCGACCTGACCTGGTGTATTGGGCCGCCGCGCAAGCATGCTCGTCCAACGAAGGGGCTGGCCAAGCCGATGACCGGGCGCAGGTCGAGCATAAATTCACCCAATGGCCCGAGCCCGTTTCACGCATCATCCGGGCAACCCCCATCCAGGCCGTCCGGCGAATTGCGGTCCACGACTTGGAACCGCTGCACACGTGGAGCCGCGCGAACGTGCTGTTGATCGGCGACGCTGCGCATGCGCCATTGCCCACCTCCGGCCAAGGCGCCTGCCAGGCCCTGGAAGACGCCTGGCACCTGGCTCGCTGCCTGGCCGTTGCCGGCAACGAGCCCACCGAGGCGTTTGAGGTATTTACAACGATCCGCGCCCCCAAAACCGCACGGCTTTCGGAACAGGGCCGGGGCTTTGCCCGCGCCTTGTTCGCAACGGATGCCCAGACGTGTCGGTTGCGCGATGAGAGGGTCAGGGCGTGCGACCCAGCGCGGGACGTGCAGGTGTTGGCCGCGGGATGGGCGCAGGGTTTACCGATGGCGGGAGGGGTGCTTGATACGCCGTTGCCTGAAGACGGCCGGGACAGCGTTTATCGTTTGAGAGGATGACGATGCTTCATGGGTATCAGAAGGTGTGCTCGGCTTTGGCTGATTCCCCCTCGACTCATAGCCTTTTTGCCGCCACCGGTCGTCCGCTCATACGAAACATGATGTAGCACCTCAACTATCGGGCTTGGCTGCCGTAATCAATGAAAGCCAACCTAAATTTTGTGGAGCTTCAGCATGTCGCTACTTCCCAATCGCATCTCCGGGCGCATGACCCTGGGAATCCTGACGTTGCTGGCACTCACCGCATTGGCGATCTATAGCGTCATGACCCTGGGCGGCAAGCCTGAACTGGTTGCAGCTGGCACCGAGGCGGCGGAACAGTCGGCCAGCGCCATCACCCGCCAGCTGGCCATGCAGGTGAACCGCATCGAGGGCACCGCGGCTGCGATGGCGCACCTGGCCGAGACCCTGCCCCGCGACGAGAACCTGATCAAGGCCAACTTGCCCAACGTGATCGACAGCCAAGGCGATACCGCCATTGCAGGCGGCGGGCTGTGGCCAGAACCCAACAGCTTCGTTGCCGGCACCGAACGCCGCAGTTTCTTCTGGGCACGCAACGCCAGCAATGGGTTGGATTACTCGGACGAGTACAACGCTGCGCAAACCGCGCCGTATCAGGCTGAGTCCTGGTACATCGGCGCCAAAGCCGCGCCCTTGGGCCGCTGTGTCTGGTCGGATGGGTACCAGGACCCGGTCAGTGGCGTCGCCATGACGACGTGCAGCGTGCCCTATCACGCCCAAGGCGCGTTCGCCGGCGTCGCCACCATTGACCTGAAGCTCGACGGCCTTGCGGCCTTCCTCAAGGCCAACGGCAATGTCACCGGTGGCTACGCCTTTGCGGTCGACGCCTCAGGTAACCTGCTGTTCTTCCCCGATGCAAAGAGCGCCAAGGGCTTGCCGACCCTTGCTGGCCTGAGCCAGGAACAACCGTGGTTCAAGCCAGTGGCCGATAGCCTGGCGAGCAAGCCGGCTGGCACCACCACCCTTTATCTGGATAACGATGCGCGCCTCGATGGGCCGGCCTACGTCACCCTGACTACCATGGAAGGCACTGGCTGGCGCATTGGCTTGGTCACCCCCGAAGCTCGTGTTGTCGGCCTGGCGAACAAGCTCACCGGCCAGATCCTGCTGTTCCTGCTGCCCTTACTGGCCATTTTGCTGGGGCTGGCATGGCTGGCGGGCAAGCGGCTGCTCACCCAGATCGACGAAACCACGGCGCAAATCGAAAGCCTGGGTCAAGGCGGCCAGGCGGGTGCTCAGCTAGACGTTGTGCGCAATGATGAGCTGGGCGCTTTGCGCACGGCCGTCAACCAGTACGCCGGCTCTCTGCAGGCCATGCTGCGCCACATAGCCGAGGAGTCGGTGTCACTGGAAGAACAAGCCAACGAGCTGGCGCAACTGTCCACTGGCCTGGCCGATCGGGCAGAGGCGCAACGCGTGGACAACACCCTGCTCGCCACCGCCATCACCGAAATGTCGGCCAGCGCCAATGAGGTCGCGCGCAACACCACGGACTGCTCGGACACGGCTCGCAGCTCATTGGTCGAGGCGCAGAAGAGTCAGGACCAAGTCAGTCGCAACGGTGAATCCATCGAAGGCCTGGCGACCGACATCTCGGGCGCGGCCACCGCGATCACCCAACTGGGCGAAGACATCGAGCGCGTAGGCGGCGTGCTGGAGGTGATCAAGTCGATCTCCCAGCAGACCAACCTGTTGGCGCTCAACGCTGCCATCGAGGCCGCCCGCGCTGGCGAACAAGGCCGCGGCTTTGCGGTGGTAGCCGATGAGGTGCGCACGCTTGCCGGCCGTACACAAACGTCTGCCAACGAAATCCAGGAAATGATCACCCATCTACGCGAGGCATCGTACGCTGCGGTCACCACCATGCAGCACGGTGCGCAGCGCACTCGCGAGTCGGTGCAGCAGGCCGTGGGCGTGGCCACGACCCTGGGCACCACCGTGGGTAGTTTCGACGACATCGTCCAGCGCGCCCAGCAGATCGCCGTCGCCGCCCAGGAGCAGAGCCACGTGACGCAGGAAATCAACGAGCTGGCGGTACGGATCCATGCGGCCAGTGAAGAAGGCGCCCGGGATGCGAGTACGCTCAGGGAGTTGGGCAAGGGGATGCAGTCGATTTCGGCGCGGCTGGGTGGGTTGAGTCGCGGCGGTCGTTAGGACTTGGGGCTTGGGCTTGGCAGCCAAGCATTGAGTGAAAGGCTGTTATCCAATGCAAATGGGGCCGCTAAGCGGCCCCGTCCCTTCCGGCCTCCTGTAAGGGAGCCGAGAGCGCTTCAGCGCTATAGCTCGGTGGCCAACACGCTGTTGCTAAATGGCGTGGATCACGCCCACGCTATTCCAAAAACAGCCTTTCGCCTGCGTCGTCTCAATAGCCAATCTCGGCCAGTCGAGCAAATGCATGGTAGTGGCTATGAGATCAAGGGTGATTCATGGCGCCTGAGTTGGGAACCCATACTGGCTTGAATGAGCCAGCAGAAGCTGGCTCTTTCTTTTCTAGAGACCTACTTCAGGATCGGGATCTCAGCCAATCTACCCTTGAGCGTGATGGCGTCTCACGGCAGGTGCTCGGTGATACCCAAACCAACCACATCAGTCGCCTTGGATACACCGTTGATCAATCGCACGCCTTGGGCGACGCTCATTTTCCCTGCAGGGAAGCCTCGTAAGGGTTGCAGGCCGAGTTAGGGTCGCCGAAGAAGACCGAGCGACACTCAGTCGGATCCAGGACATCCAGATCGAAGTGGATGGCCAGATGCTTGATCTCGTTGACGCGGTTCCACTCCAGCACGCTTGCACTAGATAAGATCTGCGCTTCTGGCGGCGCAACGTTCAGGCTATAGCGCTCGATGAACTCAGCCCCCTGACATGTCAGACCATCGTTCCGCAGCCATGCGAACATCACCTTCTTCGGGTCAATATGCACCTTCACCTGCGCAGCGAGTGGGGTGTTTTATAAGTACCATGGAAACATCAATTACCCAGCGCTCTTGCTACACGAGCGACCCGTTGAATTTGCCTGGGTTCAACCGGCGTGCCGCCAGCCAAACGACGACTCCATCACGCATCAGCACTTTCATTCGGGGCGTAGCGACAGGCCTTTTTCTTGAAGATAACCGTTATGACCGCGAGCCTCGCTCAGGCCAGTTGATGCTACTCCAGCAGGTGCCGGAAGGTCATGTTCGTGATGCCTTCAGGTATCGGGACGCTCAACGTCAGGCGTGCAAACTGGATCATGGGCGGCTCGGGTCAGGCGGGCAGGCGGTCAGGCGTCATCACACTGGAGGACTTGACCGAAGACTCCCTCGCCGCGGCCATTACGCTAACACGGCGGTTATCACCTGATATTTTTGCCAGTATGAAAATCTATAAGGGCGCATTACGTTAGGTACGACGAAAGACAGACTTGAAAACCTAGACAGGCTGCACGCGTCTATTTTTCAATGAGTTTCGATTTTGTCTTCTGCGTCATTAACAATGACGCTGGGGCATGAAAATACTGTCTTTTTCCACAGCTGTAACATTCATCAACAGGATAGAGGTGTCTTATGGGAAAGCGAAGAGAGTCTGCCTTTAAACTTTACTTTGGCTATGACGAGAATAACTCTAAAGCCATTGTGAGGTTCACCGATGATGATGGGCTAGGTATCGGTCTTGACGGTGGCGATGTAGCCAAGACGACGGCGGGTGCAATCTACAATAAGGACAGATATGGACGCGCCTTTCGCACAGATCACACCGAAGGCAAATTAAGGTCTACGTTATGGGTTGAAGTTGTAGACAGCTGGGAAAAAGACGGTAACTGGGGTGGTTACCTTAAGGTTGCCTGCGAGCACTTGAAGGGTCAGTACATCGATAGCACAAAAGGATGGGTGAGGCCCTACAGTAAAAAGTTCGACCCCGTGACGTTCGTCGACAAGGGCGATTATTACGAGATCTGGCAAAGAGAGCCTGGGACGGGTAGGCCATTGAGTATTGAGGGGGGGGTCTTGAGGTTCATGGATGACAAGACGAATATTGGCCATTGGAATATCAAGGACTAAATAGCAAAGACCCGTGTTCCGCCCGGGTAGTTCGTTAATCTAAAAGCCTCTGAATCATTGGGCTATTTATTCAAACAGATAACGAACTACCCGTTCGGGGCACTCGTGTGGTGCTTCATAAGTATCATGGAAACATCATTTGCCCAGCGCGCTTGCTGCACGAGCGACTGAGAGGAGGCTGTCACCAGCCTTCTCATGCCACCGGAATGGTTTCGGAGTCTGGTTGACGTTTCCAAGTAGTGCTCAATCGATGCTTCTAGATCTTGACGCTAACCTGTGCCTGCCGCTTGATCCATTTCTCGCTCAGCGTTGAGAAAAAGCGCTCGACCCCATTCAGGCACGAGGCCGGAGTCGGTGTGAAGTGCATGTTGTAGCGCGGACGCGCCGCGAGCCAGGCCCTGACTTTCGATACAGTGTCAATACTGAGGCAAACGACATGGTATTGAGCGTCATGCATGGCATTAGATGCAGTCAATACCCCGTACCATGTCACACAAACACCGTGCTTGGCGATGCAGAACTCTATCCGAATTTGCCAAACGCAAAAAGCCAAAAGCCCGCAATTACGCGGGCTTCAGGGCATTTTTTGCTAGATCGTGCCGGGCTATACCGGACGCAGGATCACTCCCACTCAATCGTCGCCGGCGGCTTGCTCGACACGTCGTAGGTCACCCGCGAGATACCGTCGATCTCGTTGATGATACGGCCGCTCACGGTTTCCAGCAGTTCGTAAGGCAGATGAGCCCAACGCGCGGTCATGAAGTCCACGGTCTCGACGGCGCGCAGGGCGACGACCCAGGCGTAGCGACGGCCGTCACCGACCACACCAACCGATTTCACTGGCTGGAACACCACGAAGGCCTGGCTGGTCTTGTGGTACCAATCAGCCTTGCGCAGCTCTTCGATGAAGATATGGTCCGCGCGACGCAGAATGTCGGCGTATTCTTTCTTCACTTCACCCAGGATGCGCACACCCAGGCCCGGGCCTGGGAATGGGTGGCGGTAGACCATGTCGTAGGGCAGGCCGAGTTCCAGGCCGATCTTGCGCACTTCATCCTTGAACAGCTCACGCAGTGGTTCGACCAGCTTGAGGTTCATTTCCTCCGGCAGGCCACCGACGTTGTGGTGGGACTTGATCACGTGGGCCTTGCCACTCTTGGCGCCAGCCGATTCGATCACGTCCGGGTAGATGGTGCCCTGGGCGAGGAACTGGATGTTGGGCAGCTTGCTGGCCTCGGCATCGAAGATGTCGATGAAGGTGCGGCCGATGATCTTGCGCTTCTTCTCCGGGTCGGCTTCGCCGGCCAGGTTGTCGAGGAACTGCTGTTCAGCGTCGGCACGGATCACCTTGACGCCCATGTTCTCCTTGAACATGGCCATCACCTGGTCACCCTCGTGCAGGCGCAGCAGGCCGTTGTCGACGAAGACGCAGGTCAGCTGGTCGCCGATGGCGCGGTGCAGCAGGGCCGCGACCACCGAACTGTCCACGCCGCCGGACAGGCCGAGCAGGACGTTGGCCGACCCCACTTGCTCACGCACCTGGGCGATGGCGTCCTCGACAATGTTGGACGGGGTCCACAGGGCTTCACAGCCGCAGATGTCCTGCACGAAACGGGACAGGATGCGACCGCCCTGCTTGGTGTGGGTCACTTCCGGGTGGAACTGCACGCCGTAGTAGCCGCGTGTGTCGTCGAACATGCCGGCGATCGGGCAGCTCGGGGTGCTGGCCAGTACGTGGAAACCGGTCGGCAGCTGGGTGACCTTGTCACCGTGGCTCATCCACACGTCCAGGCCCAGTACGCCGTCGGCGTCGATATGGTCCTCGATGCCGTCGAGCAGGCGGCTCTTGCCGACCACGTCCACGCGGGCATAACCGAACTCACGCAGGTCGGACCCTTCGACCTTGCCGCCCATCTGTTCGGACATGGTCTGCATGCCGTAGCAGATGCCCAGCACAGGCACGTTCAGGTCGAACACGGCCTGGGGTGCACGGGGGCTGTTGGCTTCGTGAACCGACTCGGGGCCACCGGCGAGGATGATGCCGCGCGGGTTGAATTCGCGGATCGCTTCATCGTCCATGTCGAACGGGTGCAGTTCGCAGTACACGCCGATCTCGCGCACGCGGCGGGCGATCAGCTGGGTGTACTGGGAGCCGAAATCGAGGATGAGGATCCGGTGAGCGTGAATATCGAGGGCCATGGGGAATCTCTGATTCAGCTGCGAGCTTGAAGCTGCAAGCTGCAAGTTGATCGGGGAAAACGCAGTGGCTGCGCGAACGCAGCCACCGTCTGGAGCTTACCGCTGAGCAATCAGCCAACCCGGTAGTTGGGGGCTTCCTTGGTGATCTGCACGTCGTGAACGTGGGACTCGGCCATGCCGGCGCCCGTGATGCGTACGAATTCCGGCTTGGTGCGCATCTCTTCGATGGTGGCACTGCCGGTGTAGCCCATGGACGAACGCAGGCCGCCCATCAGCTGGTGAATGATCGCGGCCAGTGCGCCCTTGTACGGCACGCGGCCTTCGATACCTTCGGGGACCAGCTTCTCGGCACCGGCCGAGGAGTCCTGGAAGTAACGGTCGGAGGAGCCTTGCGACTGCGCCATGGCGCCCAGCGAACCCATGCCACGGTAGGCCTTGTAGGAGCGGCCCTGGAACAGTTCGACTTCGCCCGGCGCTTCTTCGGTACCGGCGAACATCGAACCCATCATCACGCAGCTGGCACCGGCGACGATGGCCTTGGACAGGTCACCGGAGAAGCGGATGCCGCCGTCGGCGATCAATGGCACACCGGTGCCTTCAAGCGCAGCGGCGACGTTGGCGATGGCGCTGATCTGCGGCACGCCGACACCGGCCACGATACGGGTGGTGCAGATCGAGCCAGGGCCGATACCGACCTTGACCGCGTCCGCGCCGGCTTCGGCCAGGGCCTTGGCAGCCGCGCCGGTGGCGATGTTGCCGCCGATCACCTGCACCTGCGGGTAGGTTTGCTTGACCCAGCGCACGCGCTCGATCACGCCCTTGGAGTGCCCGTGAGCGGTGTCGACCACGACCACGTCCACGCCAGCGGCGACCAGGGCGGCAACACGCTCGCCGGTGTCCTTGCCGGTGCCGACAGCAGCGCCAACGCGCAGACGACCCTGGTCGTCCTTGCTGGCCAATGGATAGGCCTTGGCCTTCTCGATGTCCTTGACGGTCATCATGCCCTTGAGGCTGAAGTGCTCGTCGACGATCAGCACTTTCTCGAGGCGGTGCTTGTGCAGCAGCTCGCGCACCTCGTTCTTGTCCGCGCCCTCGCGGACGGTGACCAGGCGTTCCTTGGGCGTCATCACTTCGCGGACCCTGGCGTCCAGGCGGCTTTCGAAGCGCACGTCGCGGGAGGTCACGATACCGACCAGGTCACCGTTTTCCAGCACAGGCACGCCGGAAATGTTGTTCAGGCGCGTCAGGTCGAACAGGTCACGCACGGTGGCGTCGGCCTCGATGGTGATCGGGTCCTTGACCACGCCAGCCTCGAACTTCTTGACCTTGCGCACTTCGCCGGCCTGCTGCTCGATGGTCATGTTCTTGTGGATGATGCCGATACCGCCTTCCTGGGCCATGGCGATGGCCAGGCGCGCTTCGGTGACGGTGTCCATGGCAGCGGAGACCAGCGGGATGTTCAGCTCGATGCCACGGGTCAAACGGGTCTTGAGACTGACTTCATTGGGCAGTACCTCGGAATAACCAGGTACAAGGAGAATATCGTCGAAGGTCAGGGCTTCTTGGCTGATACGCAACATCGCGGGGGCTCCCGGGCGGGAAAAATGGAAGCGCGCCATTATACTCATGCGTGCCGTGCCACTCAATGTAAATCAAGCCTGAAGTTACAAGTGGCCGTTGCTGCCCTGCGCGCTACCGCCCTGCCCGGCCGCTCGTCAGGCGAGCCGGACCTGCACCACCGCCACCGGTTGGTCCAGCCAATCGGCGAAGCTGTCGATGAACGCCTGGGTGAACCCGGCATCGCCCCAGTTGTTGAAGATGAAGCCCAGGTTGGAAAAGGCACAGGGTTGCAGGAACAGAAAGCCATTGATGTCGTCTTCGAACCCGCACAGCGGGCACGTGAAGTTGTCGCTGACCCCAGGCATCCACTCTTCCAGGCTGTCGAACAACGGCTCGCCCACTTCCCGCCGGCACTGCGGGCAGCCTGCCTCTTCCTTGAAGCCTTCGGTGGGCGTATAGATGCAGCGCTTGAGCATCACCTCAAGGCCGTTGACCGGCGCACCGAAGGGCAGTTTGTCGGGGTGCAGCGCCACCTTGCGAGCACCTGGCCCAAGGGCATGGGCCATGCGGTTGCCGGTACGCCCGCAGGTGGTCAGCTGCTCTTCCACGACCTTTTCGCGGACCAGCCAGCGCAGGATGGCGCGGGCGCGGGCCTCGTGCACCGGGACGGTGGACTGCCTGGGAACGATGATGCTTTGGGTATTCATGAGCGGGACAAGCCTTGGATCGGGTAGTCGGCCAATTCTACCCCCTGCTCAAGCGCTCACATAGCGAGCGATGAGCGCCAGGCCGCTGGCCAGCACCAACCAGGTGACCAGCCGCACGAAGACCTCGCGTGACAGCCTGTGCGCGAGCCTGCGCCCAGCCCACAGGCCGATGACCATCACCGGCAACAGGCAGGCCGCCATCAGCAGCAGTTGTCGATCGGCGTAGACACCGGCGACCAGGAACAGCGTCAGGCGCACCAGGGTGCTGCAACTGATCAACGCGCTCTGGGTGGCGCGCACCTGCGCCTTGTCGGGCAGGCGAGCGCTCAGGTAAAGGGCGTAGAGAAAGCCGCCACTGCCGAACAAGGCCCCGAACAGCCCGCCCACGGTGCCCATTGGTGCCGCCCACCACCCGGCAAGCGAGGCCGGGCGTACCTTCAGCGCCAGGCTATAGAACGCGTAGGCGGTGATGAACAGCCCCATCAGCAGCATCAGCAGGTCCGATTTGAGCTGCAGCAGGAACACAACGCCCAGGGTGCACCCCAGCGCCATGAACGGCAGCAGGCGCAGCAATTCGCCCCGTACCACATCGCGCCGCGAGGGCAGCAGGTTGCCGAACGCCGCCACGAAATCGAGCAACACCAGCAAGGGAATGATCTGCGACAGCGGCATGAAATGGATCAGCACCGGGCCTGCCACCAACGCCGTGCCGAAGCCGGCGATGCCGAACACCACATAGGCCGCCGCGATACCCAGCACGATGGGTAGCCAGTCAAGCCCCGAGAACGGTAGTGCTATGGCGAAGTCAGCAAGCATCGGCGCATTGTCCTTGAAGGTTCAGCGCACCATAACCAAACCCGTGTCATGCCGGCTAATATGCAATCTCGCCTTGATCCATCTCGAAATGGCATCGCTCATGATCTCGACCCGTCAGTTACGTTACTTCGTGGAAATTGCCGAATGTGGCAGCTTCAGTGCTGCGGCCGAACGGCTGTATGTCGCCCAGTCCGCCCTCAGCCGCCAGGTGCGCGAGCTTGAACTGCAGCTGGACACGGCGTTGTTCGAACGCACGGCCAGGTTGCCTCGCCTGACCGATGCGGGCCGGGCGTTCCTGCCGCGTGCGCGCAACCTGCTGCTGGACCTGGACAAGGCTGGCGAGCTGGCCCGAGCCGTTGGCCAGGGCCTGCGCGGCAGCCTGAACATCAGCCACTCCAGCACGGTGCCGCTGACCGGTCGGTTGCTTGAGCACTTGGGTGAGTACTTGCGGACCAACCCAGGCGTGAGCATGGAGATCGCCCAGCTGTCCTCCGAAGGGCAGCTTGCAGCCCTGGCCGAAGGTCGCCTGGACATCGGGCTGCTGAGACTGCCGGTGCTGCGTCAGCACGATGGGTTGTGCGTCGAGCCGCTGTTCGAAGAGCCCCTGCTGCTGGCGCTTGCCCCTACCCATGAGCTGGCAGCGCGCGATTGCATCGCCTTGGCGGAGCTTTCGAGCCAGCCGTTCATCTCCATTCCCCACCACCAACGCGGTGGCCTGAGCTATCTGTCTGCCGAGCTGTGCATGGCGGCGGGGTTCTTTCCCCAGCCTGCGCGGGTGGTGTCGCGCAAGACCACGCAGTTGCAGCTGATCCAGGCGGGGTTCGGGGTGGCTTTGCTGCCACGCTGCATGCAGGACATCGCCCCTCCTGCGCTGCGGTTCATCCCGCTGACGGACCCCGGCTGCGTCAGCACCGTCGCCATCGCTCACCGTCGCGATGCCGGGCCGCTGGTTAGCCAGTTCATCGAGCACATGACCTGCGCAGCTTCGGCAATCGGTACGCCAGGGTAGGCACCCGCGATCCAGGTCAGTTCCTGATCGACCGGGCACGACACCCGGCCCCCTCATCCTTTATAGTGCCTTCCCATGATCAAAGACCCTTTCGAACGCCTCGGCCTTGACCGTGATGTGCTCACCGTCAGCCAACTCAATGGCCGCGCCCGGGTGCTGCTGGAAGACGTTTTCCGCAGCGTGTGGGTGGAGGGCGAGATTTCCAACCTGGCCCGGCCGGCCTCCGGTCACATGTACTTCACCCTCAAGGACAGCGGTGCCCAGGTGCGCTGCGCCCTCTTCCGGCAGAGCGCCACGCGGGTGCGCCAGGCACTGCGTGATGGCCTGGCGGTACGGGTGCGCGGCAAGGTGTCCCTGTTCGAAGGCCGTGGCGACTATCAGCTGATCCTCGATACGGTGGAGCCTGCTGGCGATGGTGCGCTGCGCCTGGCTTTCGAGGCGCTCAAGGAAAAGCTTGGCGCCGAGGGCTTGTTCAGCACCGACAGCAAGCGCGCGCTGCCTGCGCATCCCCAGCGTATCGGCATCATCACCTCCCCCACCGGGGCCGTGATCCGCGACATCATCAGTGTGTTCGCCCGTCGCGCGCCCCAGGTGGAGTTGAACCTGATCCCCACCGCCGTGCAGGGCCGCGAAGCCATCGCCCAGATCGTGCGCGCCATTCGCCTGGCCGACAGCCGCGGTTTCGACGCATTGATCCTGGCCCGCGGCGGCGGTTCGCTGGAGGACCTGTGGTGCTTCAACGAGGAAGCCGTGGCGCGCGCCGTGGCCGCGTGCAAGACGCCGATCGTGAGCGCCGTGGGCCATGAAACCGACGTGTCGATCAGCGATTTCGTGGCCGACGTGCGTGCCCCTACCCCGTCTGCTGCGGCCGAGCTGCTTGCCCCCGACAGCAGCGGGTTGCAGCATCGCCTGGACGGCCTGCAACGGCGCCTGACCCTGCGCATGCAGAACCGGTTGGTGCATGATCGCCTGCGCCTGGAGTCGCTGATTCGCCGCTTGCGCCATCCGGGCGAACGCCTGCGTCAGCAGGCTCAGCGCCTTGATGACCTGGACATGCGCCTGCGCCGTGCCTTCCTGCACAACCTCAATCAGCGCCGCGAGCGCCTGGTGCGCCTGGAGACGCGCCTGGCTGCGCAACATCCCGGGCGCACCCTGGCCCTGCTGGGCCAGCGCCTGGACAGCCTGGCCGAGCGACTGCCACGGGCCATGCGCGACGTGCTCAAGGACCGGCGCCAGCGCTTCCAGGCCCAGCTACAGACCCTGCAGATCGTCAGCCCCCTGGCGACGCTGGCGCGCGGCTACAGCATTCTGCTCGACGAACAAGGCCAGGCCATCCGCAGCGCCGAACAGACGCGCAACGGCCAGCGCCTCACCGCACGCCTCAACGAAGGCGAGCTGCAGGTGCGGGTCGAAGATAACCACCTGACTCCGGTCACGCTCTCACTTCTGGATTGACCCATGCCCCGCTTGCTCGCGTCACTGCTCGCCCTCGCCTTCACCGTCCTGAGCGCCACAGCCCAGGCCAGCTACATCACCCGCACGCTGAACAAGCCGGTGCCCGGCGGCGTTGCAGTGGTCGACCTGGGGCCGGCAGCCAGTGCCCCCAGCGCACGCTTCGATGGCAAGCCGGTGCTGGTGGTCAAGGAACAGGACAACTGGTTGGCCATCGTCGGTATCCCCCTGACCCAGAAGCCTGGGCAGGCGGTGGTGCAGCAAGGCAGCCGAAGCCTGCCCTTCACCGTGGGCCACAAGCAGTACCCCGAACAGCGCATCACCTTGAAGAACACCCGCCAGGTCAACCCCAATCCGGCCGACCTCAAGCGCATCGATCGCGAACTGGCCGAGCAGATCAAGGCCTACCGCAGCTTCAGCCCGGCATTGCCAAGCAACCTGATCCTCGACAAGCCGGTCAATGGGCCGCTGTCGAGCAAGTTCGGCGTGCGCCGGTTCTTCAATGGTGAAGAGCGCAACCCCCATGCGGGCCTGGATTTCGCTGTACCAGCGGGTACGCCGATCAAGACGCCAGCCAATGGCAAGGTGATTCTGGTAGGCGATTATTTTTTCAATGGCCGCACGGTGTTCGTCGACCACGGGCAGGGCTTCATCAGCATGTTCTGCCATATGTCCAGGATCGACGTGCAGAACGGGCAGCAGCTGCGTCGTGGCGATGTGGTCGGGCGCGTTGGCTCAACGGGGCGCGCGACCGGGCCGCACATGCACTGGAACGTCAGCCTGAACGATGCGCGTGTTGACCCGGCGATCTTCATCGGTGCCTTTCAGCCCTGAGGCCGGGCTGACTCTGCGTCGATAGACCCTTGAGCCGCTCGACGAAACGGGCGGCGATTGCCGGGCCAACGCAGATCTGAAGCCCTTCTGAACGGTTGACACACCATTGCGCCAAAGAAAAATACTGCGCAACAGATGCAAAGCATTCAAATGCTAGCCACAAGAAAATCTCGCAATAGCGCTTTTTTTGAGCATTTCTCTCAATTTTTTTTCAACGCTTGCCAACCCTCAGCCCACTGGTTAGGGTTGAGGCCATGAAAACCTTCAGCACCCTCATCTTGCTCCGACAACATCGCAGCCTCTGCCTGGTCAGCGCTCGACTACCAGGCTGAATCGCGTCGCCTCGCCCCCACCTCGTTACTGCTCGGCAGGCCCGATCTCGGCCGCACATAAAAGGATTGCTTCCATGACCATGCTCAAAGACCCTTCGAAGAAATACCGCGCCTTCCCCACCATCGACCTGCCCGACCGTACCTGGCCGTCCAAGACCATCACCGAGGCGCCCATCTGGTGCAGCTCGGACCTGCGGGACGGTAACCAGTCGCTGATCGAGCCGATGGATGCGGAGAAGAAGCTGCGGTTCTGGAAGACCTTGGTGCAAGTGGGCGTGAAGGAAATCGAAGCCTCCTTCCCTTCGGCCTCGCAAACCGACTTCGACTTCGTCCGCACCTTGATCGAAGACGGTCATATTCCAGAGGACACCACCATCCAGGTGCTGACCCAGGCGCGTGAAGACCTGATTGCCCGTACCTTCGAGTCCCTGCGCGGCGCCAAGAAGGCCATCGTTCACCTGTACAACGCCACCTGCCCGGCTTTCCGCCGCATCGTCTTCAACCAGGACAAGCAGGGCGTGAAGGACATCGCGGTAAACGCGGCCAAGCTGTTCGTCAAATACGCCGCACAGCAGCCGGACACGCACTGGACATTCCAGTACTCGCCTGAAACCTTCAGCGCTACCGAGATGGAATTTGCCAAGGAAGTGTGCGATGCGGTCATCGAGGTGTGGAACCCCACGCCCGAACACAAGATCATCCTCAACCTGCCGGCTACCGTCGAAGTCGCCACGCCCAACGTGTACGCCGACCAGATCGAATGGTTCTGCCGCCACATCAACCGCCGTGACAGCGTGATCATCAGCCTGCACTGCCACAACGACCGGGGAACCGGCATCGCCGCGACCGAGCTGGGCCTGATGGCCGGCGCCGACCGTGCCGAGGGCTGCCTGTTCGGCAATGGTGAGCGTACCGGCAACGTCGACCTGGTGACGCTGGCCTTGAACCTGTACACCCAGGGCATCGATCCGGGCCTGGATTTCTCCGATATCGACGGTGTGCGCAAGGTCGTCGAAGAATGCAACCAGCTGCCGGTACACCCGCGCCACCCGTACGTAGGCGACCTGGTGCACACAGCCTTCTCCGGCTCGCACCAGGATGCCATTCGCAAGGGCCTGGCCAAGCAGCAGGAAGGCGAGTTGTGGGAAGTTCCGTACCTGCCGATCGACCCGGCCGATATCGGCCGTAGCTACGAGGCCGTGATTCGCGTCAACAGCCAGTCCGGCAAAGGCGGCATCACCTACCTGCTCGAGCAGGAATACGGCATCAGCCTGCCGCGCCGCATGCAAATCGAGTTCAGCCAGGTTGTGCAGGGCGAAACCGACCGCCTGGGCCTGGAAATGACGGCGCAGCAGATCTACAGCTTGCTGCACAAGGAATACTTGCAAGCCAATGCGCCATACGCGCTGGTCAGCCATCGCCTGCAGGAAGAAAACGGCCACAGTGCCGTGGAAGTGGAAGTCGCTGGCGAAGGCGAGACCACGCTGCACTGGCGCGGCAAGGGCAATGGCGCTCTGGAAGCCCTGGTTGCCGGCCTGCCGGTTGCCGTCGAAATCATGGACTACAACGAACATGCCATCGGCGCCGGCACCAACGCCAAGGCAGCGGCCTACATCGAGCTGCGTGTAGCCGGCGGGCGTCCTGTGCACGGTGTGGGTATCGATGAAAACATCACCACAGCCAGCTTCAAGGCCCTGTTCAGCGCGCTGAACCGCTCGCTGAGCCAGCAAGAGGCCAAGGCGGCCTGAGTGCTGTCAGGGAGAAAGCGGCCTCTTTAGCCGATGTTGTTGACTCGGGATTGTTGGGGCCGCTTTGCGGCCCCAACGTTCTAAAGGCACACTTACCTCTACCGTCTACGCGCTCACCACCCGCAAGCGGCAAACGGCAGGCAAAAAAATGGGCGCCGACCAAGCGCCCAAAAAGCCGTAAAGCACACAACGAAATTCAGTGACCGTCCACCAGCGCCATGGCCTCGGCACTGCAGGCCTCGATGCGAGCCCAGTCGCCATTCTTGATCCAGCTGCTGTCGAGCATCCAGGTGCCGCCTACACACATCACATTGGCCAAAGCCATGTAATTGCGCACGTTGGCCGGGTTGACGCCGCCGGTGGGGCAGAAACGGATATCGCCAAACGGGCCTGCAAAGGCTTTGATCGCCGCCACGCCACCGCTGATTTCGGCGGGGAACAGCTTGAAACGGCGGTAGCCCAGCGCGTAGCCCATCATGATTTCGGACGGGGTGCTGATACCCGGCAGCAATGGGATTTCGCTCTCCACACCTGCTTGGAGCACATCCTGGGTAATGCCGGGCGTGACGACGAACTGGGCGCCAGCGGCCTCGACGGCTGCAAACATGGCGCGATCGAGCACCGTCCCGGCGCCTACACACAGTTCGGGGCGCTGCTCACGCAGCACTTCGATGGCCTTCAGGCCATGCTGTGAACGCAGGGTCACTTCCAGCGTGCGGATACCGCCGGCTGCCAGGGCATCGGCCAGTGGCAGGATGTCCTGTTCGCGGGCGATGGTGATCACCGGCAGGATGCGCGCCGCTTCGCAGATGGCGTCGACCCGCGCGGCCTTGTCGGCCATCGAGAGCTTGGGCTGTGGACGTTCGAGGGTGATCATTGCTGTGGATCCTTGGCTCATGGGCACCAGTAGATGTCCAGGGGTGCGTGAAGAAAAGCGCGAATGGGCATTTCGGCGAGGTCGCCATCCGCCAGCGCGGCGCGCAGGGTAGCGAGTTTGCCTGGCCCTTGCACGGACAATGCGGTGAACCCTGCCGTGGCCAGCAGCGATCGGGTCATGGAAAGACGCTGATGGGGAACGGTTGGCGCCATTAGCGGTAGGCAACGGCGGGGATTGTTTGGATCAAGGCCCTCGGCCAAGTTGGGACTGGCTGGGAACAGCGAGGCCGTATGGCCATCGTCACCCATACCCAGTACCAGCACGTCGATGGGCGGCAGATCGGCCAGGGCGCGATCGGCCTGCTCTGCAGCTTCTTCCAGCGAAGGCGCTTGCTGGTACAAGCCAATGAAGCGCGCTTGGGCGGCCTGCCCTGTGAGCAGGTGCCGGGCCAACAGGCCGGCATTGCTGTCGGCGTGCTCCACCGGCACCCAGCGCTCATCGGCAAGGCTAACCGTCACCTTGCTCCAGTCCATGTCCTGCTTGGCCAGTTGCTCGAGAAAAGGCACCGGGCTGCGTCCACCAGACAGCACGACGCAGGCCTGGCCGTTAGCGTCGATGGCCGCCCGCAGGCGGTCACTCACATCCTTGGCCAATGTGTCAGCCAGGGTGCTTGCGTCGGGCAGTTGATGCACCTTGGTGCTCGTCGGAAACTGCAAGTCGGACAATGTTTCAGATGTCGCCATACCAGGCCCTCCCATCGCGGGTGATCAAAGCAATCGAGCTCATCGGCCCCCAGCTGCCCGCAGCATAGGGCTTGGGGGCGTCGCCTGTGTTGCGCCAGCCGGCAATCAGCTGGTCACACCACTTCCAGGCGTACTCGATTTCGTCCTTGCGCACGAACAGGTTCTGGTTACCCCGCATCACTTCAAGCAGCAAGCGTTCATAGGCATCCGGAATCCGCGCGCTACGCCAGGCGTCGGAAAAATTCAGTTGCAGCGGGCCACTGCGCAGTTGCATACCTTTATCCAGCCCTTGCTCCTTGGTCATCACGCGCAGGGAGATACCTTCGTCCGGCTGCAGGCGAATGATCAACTTGTTGCCTACTTGCAAACGCTGTTCCGGGGCAAAGATGTAGTGCGGCGTTTCCTTGAAGTGGATGACGATCTGCGACAGCTTTTGCGGCATGCGCTTGCCGGTGCGCAGGTAGAACGGCACGCCCGACCAGCGCCAGTTGCGAATGTCGGCGCGCAGAGCGACGAAGGTCTCGGTGTCGCTCTGGCTGTTGGCGTTGTCTTCTTCAAGGTAACCCGGCACCGGCTTGCCATCGCTGTAGCCGGCAATGTACTGCCCGCGCACCACCCGCGTGCTCAACCCGTCTCCGGTGATTGGCGCCAGCGCCTTGAGCACCTTGACCTTCTCGTCGCGAATGGCGTCGGCCGACAGCTCGCTCGGCGGGTCCATGGCAATCAGGCACAGCAACTGCAACAGGTGGTTCTGGATCATGTCGCGCAACTGCCCGGCCTTGTCGAAGTAGCCCCAGCGACCCTCGATCCCCACCTTCTCCGCCACCGTGATTTCCACGTGGGAGATGGAGTTCTGGTTCCATTGGGTTTCGAACAGGCTGTTGGCGAAGCGCAAGGCGATCAGGTTCTGTACCGTTTCCTTGCCCAGGTAGTGGTCGATGCGATAAACGCGGCTTTCGGGAAAGAACCGCGCCACGGCATCATTGACCCGGCGTGAGGACTCAAGGTCGTGACCGATCGGCTTCTCCAGTACCACACGGGTGCGCTCGCTCAGGCCCGCCTTGTCCAGGTTTTCGCTGATGGCACCATACACAACGGCGGCCGTGGCGAAGTAGGCGATCAGGGGATGCCCGTCAGGCACTTGCGCGGCCAGGGCCTGATAGCCTTCTGGCTGCAGAAAATCCAGGTGCTGGTAATCGAGCCTTGCCAGGAAGCGCTCGAGCGCCGGAGCCTCGATGTCGGCCTCGGGCACATGTTTGCGCAAGTGGGCTTCGATGCTGTTCAGGTGATCCTGGGCGCTGCCAGCCTCACGCGCCAGCGCCAGCAGGCGCGTCTGGGCGTGCAATAGCCCGGCGCGGTCGAGCTGGTAGAGCGCAGGGAAGAGCTTGCGCAGGGCCAGGTCGCCCAGGGCGCCAAACAGGGCAAATGTGCAAGGTTCGACACTGATTGCAGCCATGATGTTGGTTCTTTCCTAAAGTTGATTTAGAAATACCGTTTTCAGTTAGGGTTTTCAAGGAAAAATGTAGTAAAAACCATAACATTATTCGGATGTATGACAGACGAGTGGTGCGCAATCGGCGCCGCCAGTACGATAGACGACCCTGCAAACAGGCCTGCTGCTCCCTCAGCTGGCTGTCTTCCCGACCCGAGGACACCCCATGGACCGCGTGAGAAACCTCCTGGAACAGATCCAGGGACGCCTCGACGAGCTGAACAAGGCCGAACGCAAAGTCGCCGAAGTCATCCTGCTCAACCCGCAACAAGCCACACGCTTCAGCATCGCGGCGCTGGCCCAGGCGGCCAAGGTCAGCGAACCGACCGTCAACCGCTTCTGCCGCTCATTCGGTGTCAGCGGTTACCCGGAGCTGAAACTGCAACTGGCGCAAAGCCTGGCCAGCGGCGCTGCCTACGTCAGCCGTGCGGTGGAGGCCGATGACGATCCGGCGGCCTATACCCAGAAAATTTTCGCCAGCGCCATCGCCTCGCTCGACAGTGCCTGCCAGCAGCTGGATCCCCAGCAGGTCAGCCGCGCAGTCGACATGATGATCCAGGCTCGGCAGATTCACTTCTTCGGCCTGGGCGCCTCCGCGCCGGTGGCGCTGGATGCCCAGCACAAGTTCTTCCGCTTCAACCTGGCAGTGTCGGCGCATGCCGACGTACTGATGCAACGCATGCTGGCCTCGGTGACCCATACTGGCGACCTGTTCGTGATCATTTCCTACACTGGGCGTACTCGCGAGCTGGTGGAAGTAGCCCGTCTGGCCAGGGAAAACGGCGCCTCGGTGCTGGGCCTGACAGCGGCCGGGTCGCCGCTGGCCAACGCCTGCAGCCTTAGCCTTCACATCCCCCTGCCCGAAGACACCGACATCTATATGCCGATGACCTCGCGCATCATCCAGTTGACCGTACTCGATGTGCTGGCCACCGGCATGACCTTGCGCCGGGGCGTGGATTTCCAGCCACACCTGCGCAAAATCAAGGAAAGCCTCAACGCCAGTCGCTACCCCATCGAGGACGACGAACTCAGCTGAGCCGGTGCGCCTGCAGACTCAAGTGCGCGCGCTGCCCCGGTGCCAGGCTCAGGCCGTCGTCGCTGCCGCTGGCCGCCTCCACACACACGAAACGCTGGCACTCGCGCCCGGTAACCCCCAATAGCGGCCGGCTGCCGGGGTGCCATACGACCGTGTCGTCGCTGTCGCCGGTGTCGATGCACAGCTGGCGCTGCCAGGCCGGGTCATGCAGTTGCACGCGCGGAATGCCCGGATAGACCCGCTGGCAGCCGCCCTTGGGCTTGAGCGCCCCGTCCTGGCGGCATGCCTGACGGTTGAGGTGGTCGTACCCCTCGATGTCCTCGAGCCCGGACAGCGCTACCTCCGACACGTCACTGATACGCCAGTAGGCCAGCAAGGCATGACTCAACTGGCACGGCTCGCTGTCCTGATGCTCGGTGCTCAGGCTCAACTCCATGCGGCTGCCCAGCCGCGCCTCCAGGTCGACCTGCCAGTCGCACAGTTCCAGGCGCCACTTGAGGACCACGCCCTGCTCATCCTCATGACTGTCCATCAGCTTCCAGTCCAGCAGGCGGGCCCAACCGTGGGCAGGCCACAGGTCTTCACTGGGATGGCGCCCGTACCAGGGCCAGCAGACCGGCACCCCGCCGCGAATGGCGCCCACCTGTGGCCACTGTTCTGCGCACCACAGCCAGGGCCGTTCACCTGTGGGCTGGAAATGCAGCAACTGTGCCCCCTGGCGACTGAAAGCCGCCTGGCACAGGGGGTGATCGATGATCAGCACATCGCGCTGCTGGTAGCGCTCCCATTCGAACGTCGGCCGGGGCCGCCGCGCGGCGAAGAAGCGATGGAGCGGATGCTCAGGCATGGTGCAGGGCTCTTGTTGTTTGAGGTAGCGCTGTCTTGGCCTGTCCACGGCAACCACTGCAGGTCAGTGGTTGCCGGGCGCCAAACGGGATTGGCGTAAATTTACAACAAATGCACTTAGAAAGACGACTGAATCTTCAGGCCTGCCACCAGCGCATTGTCCACTTCATCCACGCCGCCGGGGCTCTTGATGTACTGAAGGTTCGGCCGCACGGTCAGCCAGTTGGTGACGTGGAAGCCGTAGTACAGCTCGGCGTTGTACTCGGTACGTTGCAGCGGGACGAAGCCTGGGTTGTCGTAGTCGTTGATGCCGCTCATGTCGTTGAGCTGGCGCGCACGCTTGCGCACATCGTCATTGACGTGGATGCGGGCGATACCGAAACCGATATCATCCTTGGGCCGGGCATCGAAGGCGCCTTTGTAGACCATGCCCACCTGCTGGTAGTTGTCGACCACGTTGGTGGCCTTGTCGTGCACCGTGAAGTTGGCGAACAGGCTCAGCCCGCGGTTGACGTCGCCCGCCTGGGCCGTCACCTGCTGTTGCGCCACCACCCACCAGCCGTGCTTGCTAGAGTGCGACTTGAAGCCCGAACCACTGAGCCCTTGGGCGTTGCCGTTGACGTCTTTGTACACATCTTCGGCATCGGCGGTGCTGTAGTAATAGCCCAGGCGGTATTCGCCGGGCAGGCCGTTGAGCTTCGGCGTCCAGACCATTTCCACCGGCAGGATCGCGCCCTTGGTGCCGCTGCCGCTCAGCTTGAAGCCATTGCCGGTTTCCAGGTTGGACGGGTTCTGCTCGTAGGCACCGACTTGTACATAGAACTCGGGGGTGACGTTGTACTTGACGCGCGTCGCCCATTGGCTGACGGGCCAGTTGTACCAGATACCGCCCACCCAGTTACCCACTTGCGAGCCGCAGAACGCCAGGTTCTGGAAGTCGCAAGGGAAACTGTTGAAGTCCTCGCCCGGCCCAAAGCGGCCGAATTTCACGTCCAGCGCGCCGTCGAAGTACTTCTGTTTGAACCACATCTGGGTCAAGCGCCAGGTCTGGCCGCGTCCCCACACTTCCTGCACCGAGCTGAACTGCCCGGCGCGTGGGTCGCTGATGCGGTCGTTGGACAGGTTGCGACCGCTTCGCTCGGTGATGGCCAGTTTGAATTCGGCATCGTGCCAGCCGAAGATCTTCTGCAGGTCCAAGTGCGCACCCAAGGCGAACTGGTCGCTGTAGCGGGCGGTCTTGTCGTTGTTGTAGCCACCGTGGAGGTTGCTGGCCACTTCGCCAACGTAATCGACGGTGAAGTCGTAGCCTTTTTCCAGCAGCTCGGTGCGGGTGCCGCCCCAATCACCGGTCATCCATTTCGACTCGCTGGAGAAAGCTTCGGCAGCCTGCAGGCCAGTACTGACGGCCATCGCCAGCGGCGCAAGCAACGCCAGTGAGCCCCAGGTGGTAATACGATTGCGCTGTTCCATTGCGTTGCGTCCTCTTTTTCTTATTGATGGTGTAGACGATTCAACGGCCACCGAGGGCAGCCATGTTGTCCTTGACGGTACTGGCGATACGGTTTGCCTGCAGGCGCTCGCCGCTCTGGGCGTCGAACAGCAGCACCCGCGCCGGGTCGAACTGCAGGGCCAGGGTGTCGCCTACCTGGCAGGCCACGTCGGGGGCCAGTCGGCAGCACACCTTGGTCTGGTTGAGTGTCACGAACACCAGCATGTCCGGGCCGGTGGGCTCGGTGACCTGTACCTGGGCGCGAATGCTTGGCCCGCCGTTGCCACCCTCGGCGCCCAGGGCAATCTGCTCGGGACGAATGCCCAAGACGATTTCGCGCCCTTCCAGGCCCAGGTCGGCGCCGGGCAGGGGCAGCTCGCAGCGTGCCTGGCCACTGTCGAGTACCGCATGCAGCTGACCGCCTTGTGCAACCAGCCGCGCCGGCACGAAGTTCATGGGCGGCGAGCCAATGAAGCTTGCGACGAACTGGTTAGCCGGGTCGTTGTAGATCTGCTGAGGCGTACCGAACTGCTGGATGATGCCGTCCTTCATGACAGCTACCTTGTCACCCAGGGTCATGGCCTCGATCTGATCATGGGTGACGTAGACGGTGGTGGTTTTCAGGCGCTGGTGCATCAGTTTCATTTCAGTGCGCATCTCGACCCGTAACTTGGCATCGAGGTTGGACAACGGTTCATCGAACAGGTAGATCTTCGGCCGGCGCGCCAGCGCCCTGCCCATGGCCACGCGCTGCTGCTGACCGCCAGACAGTTGCGCCGGCTTGCGCGCCAGCAGGTGCTCGATCTGCAGCAGCTTGGCCACCCGCGCCACCTCCTCGTCGATGGCGGCTTGGGGCATCTTGCGGATCTTCAGGCCAAATTCGATGTTCTCGCGCACGGTCATGGTCGGGTACAGCGCATAGGACTGGAACACCATGGCGATGTCACGGTCCTTGGGGCTCATGCCGCTGACGTCCTGCTGGTCGATCAGGATGGCGCCACCGGTGATCTGCTCAAGCCCGGCGATGCAGTTCATCAAGGTCGACTTGCCGCAGCCCGAAGGGCCGACCAGGATCAGGAACTCACCGTCCTTGATCGACAGCTGGATGTCCTTGAGGGTATCCGGCAGCCCGGCACCGTAGGTTTTGTTCACGTTGCGAAGTTCGAGCGTTGCCATGACTTACCCCTTAACCGCGCCGGCCGTGAGCCCGCGCACGAAATATTTGCCTGCCACCACGTACACCAGCAGGGTCGGCAGGCCGGCGATCATCGCGGCGGCCATGTCGACGTTGTACTCCTTGGCCCCGGTGCTGGTATTGACCAGGTTGTTCAAGGCCACCGTGATGGGTTGCGAGTCGCCACTGGAGAACACCACGCCGAACAGGAAGTCGTTCCAGATCTGGGTGAACTGCCAGATCAGGCAGACCATGATGATCGGCGTTGACATGGGCAGGATGATGCGCCTGAAGATGGTGAAGAACCCTGCCCCGTCCAGCCGTGCGGCCTTGACCAGGGCATCGGGAATGCTGACGTAGAAGTTGCGAAAGAACAGTGTGGTGAAGGCCAGGCCATAGACCACATGTACCAGCACCAGGCCGGTGGTGGTACTGGCCAACCCGAGCTTGCCCAGGGTGAACGAGGCCGGCAGCAGCACCGTCTGGAACGGCAGGAAGCAGCCGAACAACAGCAGGCCGAAGAACAGCTGCGAGCCACGGAAGCGCCACATCGACAGCACATAGCCATTGAGCGCACCAATGGTGGTGGAAATCAGCACCGCGGGCACGGTGATCAAAATCGAGTTCCAGAAATAGCCGCTGACCGTGCCCCAGGCCTTGACCCAGCCAATGGCCGTGATCGCTGTCGGCCAGCTGAGCAGGTTGCCGGTACTGATGTCCTCGGGGGTTTTGAAACTGGTCAGCAGCATCACCACCAGTGGCACCAGGTACAGCACCACGGCGATCAGCAGCACGGCATGGATGGCGAGCCGGCTGGGGCTGAGCGCGGGTTTGTCGACAGGGCTATGCATGGCGTTTGCTCCGCAACTCTGAATACAGGTAAGGCACCAGGATGGCCAGGATCGCCCCCAGCATGAGGATGGCACTGGCCGAGCCCATGCCCATCTGCCCGCGGCTGAAGGTGAAGGCATACATGAACATCGCCGGCAGGTCGGACGAGTAGCCGGGCCCGCCTGCCGTCATCGCAGCAACCAGGTCGAAGCTCTTGATGGCGATGTGCGAGAGGATCATCACCGAGCTGAAGAACACCGGGCGCAAGCTGGGCAGCACCACGCGCCAATAGATGCGCGGCAGGCTGGCACCGTCGATCTGGGCGGCGCGGATGATCGAGGGATCAACGCCCCGCAGGCCGGCGAGGAACATCGCCATGATGAAACCCGAGGCCTGCCACACGGCCGCGATCACCAGGCAGTACACCACCCGCTCCGGGTCCAGCAGCCAGTCCAGGCGAAAGCCCTCCCAGCCCCAGTCGCGCAGCAGCTTGTCCAGCCCCATGCCAGGGTTGAGCAACCACTTCCAGGCCGTGCCGGTAACGATCATCGACAGGGCCATGGGATACAGGTAAATGGTGCGGATGAACCCCTCGCGGCGAATGCGCTGGTCCAGCAGCACCGCCAGCAGCACGCCAATCGCCAGGCTGATGGTAATGAACAGCCCGCCGAACACCAGCAGGTTCTTGCTCGCCACCCACCAGCGGTCGTTGTCGAACAAACGCACGTACTGCGCCAGCCCTGCCCACTTGTAGGTAGGCAGGAACGTGGACGTGGTGAAGGACAGCACAAAGGTCCAGAGGATGTAGCCGTAGAAGCCCACCAGCACGATGAACATGCTCGGCGCCAGCACCAGCTTGGGCAGCCAGCGCTGTAGCGCATCCATGGGAGAAGCCCGCAGGCGGGCGGTGGTAGTGGTCATGGTTCACCTCGAAGGCGCTGCTGCGCAGGGCGCGCGGCAGCGACTGTCTTGCTCAGGTTTGAAGGTCGCCTTGGGCGCTACGTAGCACCGGGGTGCGAGGCCGGTGGCCGCGCGAGACTGACGCAGCCACAGGTCGATGGGCCACGCAGCCTGCTTGTCACGCCGGCCCACGATGGCGCAGCGGCCCGTCAGGCATCCCCGACACCGGGCCGCATTGGCCAGCCCGTGGGCTACTTGGCCGCTCGGATGGCGGCTGCCAGCTTCTTGGCCGCGTCTGCCGGGTCGGCCTTGGGGTCGTTGATGTAGTTGGTCACCACATCGAAGAAGGCGCCCTGCACGGCCAGCGTCGTGGCCATGTTGTGCGCCATGCTCGGCTGCAGGCCGCCGGTCTTGGCGTCGGCGAGGAAGTCCTTGGCCGAGGTCTGGGCGCACGCATCGAACCCATACTTGCCCATGTCGGCAAGCATGTCGTTGCGCACCGGGATCGAGCCTTTGTTGGTGCTGAACACCTTCTGGAACTCCTCACCCAGCACCTTGCGGGCGATGTCCTGCTGGCCGGCAGCTGTGCCCTCATCGTTCTGCTTGAACACCACCAGCGAATCGATGTTGTACAGGAAGGCCTTCTCGGTGCCGGGGAACGGCACGCACTGGTAGTCCTTGCCGGCGGTTTTCTTGGCCAAGGTCCACTCGCTCTTGGCCCAGTCGCCCATGATCTGCATACCAGCCTTGCCGTTGATGACCTTGGCAGCTTCCAGGTTCCAGTCCTGGCCTTTGCCATCGGGGTCCATGTACGTGGCGACCCGCTTGAGCTCGGTCAGGGCCTTGATCATGTCGGGCCCGGTCAGGGCATCGTTGTCCAGGTCGACCATGGCTTTCTTGTAGCCGTCGACACCCATCACCGACAGCACGACGCTTTCGAAGACGGTGCTGTCCTGCCACGGCTGGCCACCGTGGGCGAGCGGGATGATGCCTGCCGCCTTGAGCTTGTCGGCAGCGGCATAGAACTCATCGAGGGTGGCGGGCGCCTTGTCGATCCCGGCCTTCTTGAAGGCTTCAGGGTTGATCCACAGCCAGTTGGTGCGATGGATGTTGACCGGAACGGCTACATAGTCGCCGTCGTATTTCACGGTGTCGGCGACTTTCTTGTCCAGCAGTGCATCCCACTTTTCCTGCTTGGCCACATCCTTGAGCACGTCGCTGTCGAGCAGGCCGGTTGCAGCCCAATCCTGGATGTCGGGGCCCTTGATCTGCGCGACGCCTGGCGGATTGCCAGCCACCGCTCGGCTTTTGAGCACGGTCATGGCAGTAGCGCCGCCGCCGCCGGCCACGGCGCCGTCCTTCCAGGTGAAACCGTCTTTCTCGACCTGGGCCTTGAGCACATCGACGGCCGCTTTTTCACCACCCGATGTCCACCAGTGCACCACTTCGACGGTGCCCTTGGCATCGGCAGCGTGCGCAGTCAGGGGGAACAGGGATGCCAGGGAGATCGCAGCAGCGAGACGAAGGTAGGAAGTCATTTCTACACCTTATTGTTGTTATGCCGTGCAAGTCGTGCGCTTGCGTTGCATGGAGTCTAAACAGCGTGCGCGCACCGCCAGGTAACGAAGCGATGCGCGAATGTCATCGTTTGGTTACATTCAGGGCCAACCCGCTCGCCAGGCTTCGTGCCAGCGGCAGGCCGGGTAGCAACAGGGCCTGGTAGGCATGGTACAGGTCGGGCTTACCGGGCCATATCGTGCCGGCAGGACGGTTGTCGGCATCGAGTTCGTGGTGCCAACTGCCGCCTTCAAGATCGATGAAATGCTCGGTGATGAAGTCCCAGCAGCGCCGATACCACTGCTCGAAGCGCGCCTGCCCCGTGCGCTGCAACAGGGCTGCTGCGCATGCGCAGGCTTCGGCGTGAACCCAATGCAGCCGGGCGCGTACCCGTGGCTGATCATCCCAGCCGAGGGTGTAGACGAAGCCAGGCTGGCCATCGACGCTCCACGCCTGTGCGCAGGCGGCGTCGAACAGGGCGCGGGCACTGTCGACCAGCCATGGCGGGGGCTGGTGCCCGCAGCGGGCCAGGCTGGCCTCCAGATGAAGCAGAAGCCGCGCCCACTCGAAGGCATGCCCAGGCGTCGTGCCGTAGGGTCGGAAGTGGTCGGCCGGGTGTGCTTGGTTGTAGTCCTTGAGCGGCCGCCAGAAGACGTCGAAGTGTTCCACCACTCGGTAGCCGTTGGCAGCCGCGTGGGCATGGATGATGCGCTCGGCAATGCGCAAGGCGCGGTGCAACCACACTGGGTTGCCGGTGACATCGGCCAGGGCCAGGAACGCCTCGGTCGCGTGCATGTTGCTGTTGGCGCCGCGGTAGGGCTCGGGCATCTGCCAGGCGCGGGCGTAGGCTTCGCGAAGCGCACCTTCCTCCTCGCTCCAGAAATGCCGCTCGATGATGTCGATGGCGTCGCTCAGCAAGGCCTCAGCATCATCGACGCCCGCCACCACGGCGGAGCTGGCGGCCAGGGCGACGAACGCATGCAGGTACGCATCCTTGCCACTGTCCTGACGGCCGCCCGCCTGGGCAAACCAGCCGCCGTAGCGCGCATCCTTCAGGGGGCCGCGCAGGGCACTCACACCGTGGGCAGCCAGCCCTAGGTGGCCCGGCAGGCCTTGAAGGTGAGCCAGGGCGAAACAGTGGGTCATGCGGGCAGTGGTCAGGGTCTGGGCGCTTGCATCAAGGGCAAGCCTGCCTGCCGCATCCAGGTCACCAAACCCTTCTGCGAGCCGTGCAGCCCTGGCGAAGGCCAGCAACCGCTGCCCCTCGGCCAGCCGCCATGCGGTGTGCCCCGGAGCTTGGAGCCAGGACACCTGTGAAGAAAGATCATTGTTCATCGCCAGCGAGGTCCTTGCCAGTCGTGTGCCGATTCTAGCCAGCCAGGCCACGTGGGGTGTCACGAACGCGGGCATGATTGTCACGTGCCCGTGACATTTGGCCCTCTGCGCGCAGGTGCACGTTCAACGCGTACAGGTGGGTCAGTCCACGCCCCGTGGCAGGTACAAGGTCACCCGCAAGCCGCCTTCGCGCAGATTGAGCAGGCTGACCTCGCCACCGTGGCTGTGGGCGATGTTGCGGGCAATGCCCAACCCCAGCCCATAGCCTTGCTGATGACCGGCCAGCCGCACATGGGGTTCGAACACCTGCTCCATCTGCTGTTGCGGCACCCCAGGCCCCTGATCATCGACCTGCAGGACGAAGCCTGCCGCACCGTCGATGATACGCAGCCGCGCCCGCTCGCCGTACTTGATGGCGTTGTCGATCAGGTTGCCGATGCAGCGCCGCAATGCCAGTGGCTTGCCCGGATACGGCGCCAGGGCATGCCCTTCGAGTATGATCCTACCGTCTCGCAGGTACGGCTCGGCCAGCAGTTCGAGGATATGATTGAGGTCCACCGGCTCGATGTTCTCGTGAATGTCGGTGTCCTTCACGCATTGCAGCGCGCCCTTTACCAGCAATTCCAGTTCGTCCAGGTCCTGGCTGAACTTGGCTTGCAGGTGCTCGTCTTCAAGCAGTTCGACACGCAGGCGAAGCCGGGTGATGGGCGTACGCAGGTCGTGGGAGATGGCGCTGAACAATTGGCTACGCTCGGTGAGGTAACGGCTGATCCGCTCGCGCATGCTGTTGAAGGCCCGACCCACCTCCACCACCTCGCTGCCGCCGCCTTCGGCCACAGGCGCAACATCGGCGCCCAGTGACAGCTCCCGCGCTGCACGGGCCAGGCGCTTGAGCGGCCAGCTCTGCCATTGCACCAGCAGCCCGATGAACAGCAACAACAATGCCGTAGTCAGGACGATGAAGCCGATCTGCTGGCGCGGCAGACGCTCGGCTTCCAGGCTGGTATAGGGCTCGGGCAACAACGAGGCGATGTACAGCCATTCGCCTTCGGCCAGACGAATCTGGGTGACCAGTACCGGCGGATTGAGCGGTTCGAGGGTGAGCGAATAATGGGCCCATGACCTTGGCAGCTCGTCGAGCTTGAGCCCGCTGTTGAAGATGCGCAGTTCATCGGGGTCGACGAATTCGACGGAAATGTCCATCTGCGGCCCTAGACGCTCATGCAGCACTTGCTGGAACACCTCCATCACTGCCTGCTTGCGCGGCGTGACAGGCAGCATCTGCATGTCCAGCGGCTTGGCGTTCAGCGAAACGAAAAACCGCGTGCCTCCCATGCTGCGCAACTGGTCGAGCACCATTGGCCGGTAAGCAACGGGCAGCGAGCGAAAGTAACTGACGCTGGCGCTCATCGAGTGGGCCAGGCTGCTGGCACTGGCACGCAGCCCTTGCAACTGGCTGGCGCGCAGCTGGGCCACCCAGATGATGCTCGACAGCCCTTGGGCCAGCAGAACCACCAGCAAGGTCAGCAGCAGCATGCGCCCCAGCAGCGAACGTGGCAGCAGGCGCCACCGCCGCTCAGGGTGCAGTGCAGACATGGGTCGCCAGCAGGTAGCCGCTGCCACGCACGGTGCGGATCAGCCGGGGTGGCTTTTCGGTGTCGCGCAAGCGCTGGCGCAGACGGCTGACGGCCATGTCCACGATGCGGTCCAGTGGCATCGGCTCTCGCCCTCGCGTGGCGTTGCCGATGGTGTCGCGGTCGAGGATCTGCTGGGGGTGGTCCAGAAACAGCTTGAGCAGCGCAAAGTCCGCGCCCGAGAGAATCACCTCCTCTCCGTCGCGGTGGAACAGGCGATGGCTGACCGTGTCGAGCCGCCAATCGTCGAATGCCAGCACCGCCCCACCCGGCGCTGCTTGCCCAAACTCGGCGCGGCGCAGCAAGGCTTTGATGCGGGCCTGTAGTTCACGCGGGCTGAACGGCTTGCCCAGGTAATCATCGGCGCCAAGCTCGAGCCCGATGACCCGATCGGTCTCGTCCGAGCTTGCCGTCAACATGATGATGGGCACCCGCGCATGACGCGGGTGCTGGCGTACCCATCGGCACAGGCTGAAACCGTCCTCGTCCGGCAGCATGACGTCCAGGATAACCAGGTCACAAGCGGTGGTGTCCAGGGCATGACGAAACCCGGCGCCATCGGCCTGGGCATTGACCTGAAAGCCCGAGCGGCTGAGGTAGGTTTGCAACAGTTCGCGAATTTCCTGATCGTCGTCGACCATCAGGATGGATTTGCCGGCAGTGCTCAAGGGGGATGTCCTTTTGTGGTGGCGGGTCTTGTTGCCCGCTGACCTGTGTCGCCTTGCAGGGAGCCCAGGCGCCTAGCCCTGATCCAGCGCTTGCTGCAAGGCCACGCCAGCGCCCAGCAGCCCGGAAAACTCGGCAGTCACCAGCCATACGGGCACGCCTTGGAAGTAACCGCTCATGCAGCCTTTGTCGCCGAAACTGTCGGCGAAACCGCTGCGCAGGAACAGCTCGGCAAAGCGTGGGATCACGCCGCCGACGATATATACCCCACCACGCGCGCCCAGGGTAAGCACGTTGTTGCCCGCCACCCGTCCCAGGAACCGGCAGAATTGCTCGATCACCGCCCGCGCCCGCGGCTCGCCACCCAGGGCCGCATCGGTGATCTGCGCCGGCGAAGTATGTCGCGGATTTTCACCATCCAGGGCGCAAATGGCCTGGTACAGGCGCACCAGCCCGCCGCCGCTGAGCACCGTCTCGGCACTGACATGGCCGATCTGGCCATGGATGTACTGATGGATCGCCGCCTCTCGGGCATTGCCCACCGGCAGGTCGACGTGCCCGCCTTCGCCTGGCAAGGCATGCCAGTGCTTGCCCCCCAGGCGCAACAGCGAGCCGACACCCAGGCCTGTACCGGGTCCGATGACCAGCGCCGGGCGCAGCGGATCGGCCTGACCTGGGCAGACTTCTCGACACTCACCCTCGCGCAGGCGGGTCATGCCAAGGGCCATGGCGGTGAAATCGTTGATCAGCAACAGGTGCCCGATCTGTAAGCGTTGGCAAAAGGCGGTCCGGCTCAGGCGCCAATGGTTGTTGGTGAAGCGAAACTCATCGCCATCGACCGGGCCGGCCACCGCCAGGCAAGCAGCGGCTACGCCACCCCGCGGTATGGCCAGGGCTTCAAAATACGCTTCGATGGCCTGTTCCGGGCTTGTGTAGTCCTCGGTGGCGAATACCTTCACCTCGTGCAGCTGGTTGTCACGCCATAACGCAAAACGGGCATTGGTGCCGCCGATGTCGCCAACCAGCAGGTCATTCATTTCAGGTTCTCCAGGGCAGAGGTAAAGGCGCTGGCGCCCTGCTCTGCCGGGCTGAACGCCATGCGCATGAAGCCGAACAGCTCGCGCCCGCAGCCCAGGTCATTGCCCTGGGGCGCGGTCGCCAGGTCACGCAGGGCCAGCTCGTCGGCCGATACCATTACCCGCAATGTACCTTCAGCGCCATCGACCCGCACGATATCACCATCGCGCAGCCGTGCCAGCGGGCCGCCGTCATAAGCTTCGGGGCACACGTGAATGGCGGCGGGGATCTTGCCCGATGCACCGGACATGCGCCCATCGGTCACCAGGGCTACCTTGTACCCGCGATCCTGCAGCACGCCAAGGAACGGGGTGAGTTTGTGCAGCTCCGGCATGCCGTTGCAGCGCGGGCCCTGGAAGCGCACCACTGCGACGAAGTCCCGCTCCAGCTCGCCTGCCTTGAAGGCGTCGGCCAATGACTGCTGATCGTGAAAGATGCGCGCAGGCGCCTCGACCACGCGGTGCTCTGGAGCCACGGCGGAGACTTTCATCACGCCACGCCCCAGGTTGCCTTCCATCACCCGCAACCCGCCTTCGGCGGAGAACGGCCGCGCCACGGGCCGCAGGATGCTTTCGTCCAGGCTCTGCTGTGGCCCTTCGCGCCAGACCAGCTTGCCGTCCTCCAGGAACGGCTCCTGGGTGTAGCGACGCAGGCCAGGGCCGGCGACGGTGTTGACGTCCTCGTGCAGCAAACCGGCATCGAGCAGCTCGCGGATCAGGAACGCCATGCCGCCGGCTGCCTGGAAGTGGTTGATGTCGGCCTTGCCGTTGGGGTAGACGTGGGACAGGGTCGGTACCACTTCGGACAGGTCGGCCATGTCCTGCCAGGTCAGCTGGATACCGGCGGCCTGGGCTATGGCCGGAATGTGCAGGGTATGGTTGGTGGAACCGCCTGTGGCATGCAGGGCCACGATCGAGTTGACCAGCGCCTTCTCGTCGACGATTTCGCCCAGGGGCATGAAGGTGCCGCTGGCCTTGGTCATGCGCGTGACCTGTTGCGCCGCCTCGGCGGTCAGCGCGTCGCGCAGCGGCGTGTAGGGGTTGACGAAAGAAGCACCCGGTAGGTGCAGCCCCATCACTTCCATCACCAGCTGGTTGGTGTTGGCCGTGCCGTAGAAGGTGCAGGTGCCAGGGCCGTGGTAGGACTGCATTTCCGATTCCAGCAGTTCCTCTCGGCTGGCCTTGCCTTCGGCATAACGCTGGCGCACATCGGCTTTCTGCTTGTTGGAAATACCCGAGACCATCGGCCCGCCCGGTACGAACACCGTGGGCAAGTGACCAAAGCGCAAGGCCCCCATCATCAGGCCCGGCACGATCTTGTCGCAGATGCCCAGCATCAGGGCCGCGTCGAACATGTTGTGGGACAACGCCACGGCAGTGGACATGGCGATCACTTCACGGCTGGCGATGGCCAGTTCCATGCCCGGCTCGCCCTGGGTGACGCCATCGCACATGGCCGGCACACCGCCGGCGAACTGGCCTACCGAGCCGACTTCGCGCAGGGCCTGCTTGATCTGTTCGGGAAAATGCAGGTAGGGCTGGTGGGCCGACAACATGTCGTTGTAGGCCGAGACGATGGCCACGTTGGCGGCATTCATCAGGCGCAGGGTCTGTTTGTCCTCGCTGCCGCAACCGGCCACGCCATGGGCGAAGTTGGCGCATTGCAGGCTGGCACGCATCGGGCCCTCGCTGGCGGCCCCGCGGATCAGCTGCAGGTAGCGTTCGCGGGTGGCGCGGCTACGCTCGACCAGCCGTTGGGTGACCTCAAGGATGCGCGGGTGCATGTACTGGACTCCAGGCTAATTGTAAGGGCGGTTTACCAAGTGATCGTGCCCGGCCGATTGCCGCCTAGGCTCAAAGGACAGGCGCGCACTGCTTCGGTAGGCTCACGATCGAACCGCTCGTTGTAGGTTTAAACAAAATACTGCCACTAAAAAGGCTTGTTTTCTATCTGCAACTGAATAATCTTGTAATTCCAACAACAAAACCGTTTCAGTGAAGCACCTTTGTGCCACAGGTTTGACTCGGACTGCCAGAGGTATCGCCATGACCCTTCGCATCGCCATCAACGGATTCGGCCGCATCGGGCGCAATGTCCTGCGCGCACTCTATACCCAGGGCTACCGCCAGGACATGCAGGTCGTCGCCATCAACGACCTGGGCGACAGCACCATGAACGCCCACTTGCTCAAGTACGACAGCGTGCACGGCACCTTCGAGGCCAGCGTCGAAGCCGACCACGAAAGCCTGACCGTCAACGGCGACCGCATCGCGGTGAGCGCCATTCGCAACCCGGCCGAACTGCCCTGGAAAGCCCTGGCGATCGATGTGGTCTTCGAATGCACGGGGCTGTTCACCGAGCGCGACAAGGCCGCTGCGCACATCGCTGCCGGCGCGGGCAAGGTGATCGTCTCGGCGCCGGCCAAGGGCGCTGATGCCACCGTGGTGTATGGCGTCAACCACGACGTGCTGCGCGCCTCGCATCAGGTCATTTCCAACGCCTCCTGCACCACCAACTGCCTGGCGCCCATCGCCCAGGTGCTGCACCGCGAGTTCGGTATCGAGCAAGGCCTGATGACCACCATCCATGCCTACACCAACGACCAGGTGCTGACCGACGTGTACCACAGCGACCCCTACCGCGCCCGTTCGGCCACCCAGTCGATGATCCCCAGCAAGACTGGCGCCGCCGAGGCCGTGGGCCTGGTACTGCCGGAGCTGGCCGGCAAGCTGACCGGCATGGCCGTGCGGGTACCGGTGATCAACGTGTCGCTGGTGGACCTCACCGTCAACCTCAAGCGCGAAGCCACGGCCGAACAGGTCAACCAGCTGTTCCTCGAGGCCAGCAAGCATTCGCGAGTATTGGGCTATAACGCCCTGCCCCTGGTCTCGTGCGACTTCAACCACAACCCGCTGTCGTCGATCTTCGATGCCAACCACACACGGGCCAATGGGCGCATGCTCAAGGTGCTGGCCTGGTACGACAACGAGTGGGGCTTCTCCAACCGCATGCTGGACAACTGCCTGGCGCTCTGCCGCGCTCAGTAACGGCTGTGCCAGCACGCCCTGACAACTGGTAGCAGGTGCTGGGTCATCGAGCTCGTATCGCCGTAGCCGCTCTGCGGCACCGGCGATACTCGCGGCGCCGTTACGATTTGCCTACATTTCGCAGCTTGACCTCAAGCACGGATGATAAGCATTATCATTGGCCGCTTGTCAGGTCAGGTCGCTCCGTGAGTCAGTCCCGGTTCAATTCCGTATTCCTCAGCCAGAGGCCCATCTTGCTGCGCACGCTCCAGCGCATGGTAGGCAACCGTTGCACGGCCGAAGACCTGCTTCAGGAAACCTACTTGCGCGTCTCACGCGCACTGGGCGAGCGTTCGGTCCAGCACATCGAACCCTTCGTCTTTCAGACCGCCCGCAACCTTGCGCTCGACCACTTGCGTGCCCGCCGGGTACAGGCCCGAACCCTGGTCGACGACGTGGCTGACGAGGTAGTGAACAATGTCGCCGTGCTCGCCAGCAGCAACGAGGATGCTGCACATGCCCAGCAACTGCTGCGCCACCTGAGCGAAAGCCTGAAGCAACTGACGCCACGCCAGCAAAGGATCTTCACGCTAAGCCGGCTGCACGGCGCCACCTCTCTCGAAATCGCCCAGCAGCTGGGGGTTTCTGCGAGCACGGTGCAAAAGGAGCTGAAGTTGATCATGGGTATCTGCCTGGGTGTCGCCCAGCGCCTGGACGCCTGACGGGCCGCCGCGATGAGGCCCGCTTGCCACATCGCGCCAGCGCCCTGATCATCTGCGCACGCCCGCTCAAGGACTCACCGTGACCGACAGCCCCGAACATCGCCCGTCACCAACCAGGCCCAATGCGCGTCGTCGTGCCACGGACGAGGCTTTGGCGTGGCTGGTCCGTCTTGAAACCGCCGAGCCCGCCGACCACCTCGCATTCGAAACCTGGCTGCAAGCCGCTCCCGAAAATGCCGAAGCGTTCGTGCAAGCCGAGGCATTGTGGAACGGCGCAGCGCTCAAGCAGGCCGCTGCACAGCTGCAGGGCTACCCATCGCGCCCTCGCGCAGGTCGCCTGCGTCGCCAGTGGAAACCGCTGGCCACCGCTGCCGCGCTGCTGGTAGGCCTGTTCACGTTCGGCAACGTGCCAGTGCGCCTGCAGGCTGATCACCTGACGGTCGCGGGGGAACGCCACCGGGTGAACCTTCAGGACGATGCCCGGGTGCTGCTCAATACCCAGTCAGCGTTTGCCAGCGAGCGCAATGACGGGCGGCAGGTCGCCCGCCTGCTGCAAGGCGAGGCATACTTCCAGGTGCCCAAGGGCGCGCCGGCACCGCTCGAAGTGCAAGCCGGCCCTCTGCGCGCCCAGGCACGCGACACCGATTTTGCCGTGCGCCTGCTCGATGGCCAGGCTTGGGTCAAGGTGCAACGCGGCGACGTCGACGTCGACGTGCAAGGGGGCCGCGTCCAACGCATCCGTTTGCAGGCCGGTCAGAGCATTCGCGTCGGGCCCGACGGGCTCGGTGCACGCAGGCAACTGGACATGCGCAAGGACCTGGCCTGGGTCGATGGGCGCCTGGTCTTCGAAAATTGCCCCTTGAGCCAGGTGCTGGCCGAGCTGCGCCGCTATTACCCCGGCTGGATCATCAATCGCAATGAACGGCTGGAGAACATCGCCGTCACCGGCAACTACCGCCTTGACCAGCCGCTTGAGGCGCTACGTGCATTGGCCCATATCACCTCGGCACAACTGCATGAGTATCCAGCGCTGGTCATCCTGAACTGATGCGCCTGCCTTGACCGCTACCAGCCCACCCGCGGCAGCGCCGTACGCCCTGCTGGGCGCCTGGGATTTATTTTTACGCGATACCCCCTCCCTGTCCGTCTCGTCATAGCCAATGCAATTGATTCTTGTTCAATCAAGAACGCACACCCTATGAACAGTTCGCGCGTCAGGGAGCGCTTTCGATGCCCACCAGTCCTACCCGTTCGACCCTACGGCCACGCCTCAAGGGGCAACTGTCCCTGTTTTCACTCGCCTTGCTCGCTACAGGCGCCTGTTCACTCCCCACGCTGGCGGTCGAGCCGGCGTCGGTGAGCACCTCGCGCATGGGCGACTACCACTTCGGCATCGCCCAACAGCCGCTGGTATCGGCCATCAATGCCTTCAGCCAGGTCACGGGCTGGCAGGTGGGCTTCGACGCTCGCCTGGCCGAAGGGGTCGCCTCCCCCGGCATACAGGGTTCACTGCCCCCCGAGCAGGCACTCAAACGCCTGCTACACGGCACTGGCCTGGTCCCGCGGACCATCAGCCGCGGCAACGTGGTGCTCGAGCGCCAGTCAGGTCGCGGGGCCATAGCCTTGCAGCAGGTGACCGTCAGCGCCACCCGCAGTGCCAAGGACGTGAGCCAGGTCCCCAGCACGGTCAGCGTGCGGACCCGAGAGCAGCTGGACCGGCAGAACGTCAACACCCTCCAGGACCTGGTGCGCTACGAGCCGGGCGTCTCGGTGGCGGGGACCGGGCAGCGCAGTGGCCTGAACGGCTACAACATTCGCGGTATCGATGGCGAGCGGATACTCACCCAGATCGACGGCGTGGCGATACCGGACAGCTTCTTCTACGGGCCCTACGCCCAGACCCAGCGCAATTATGTCGACCCGGAAATCATCAAGCGGGTGGAAATCCTGCGCGGCCCAGCCTCAGTGCTCTACGGCAGCAATGCCATCGGCGGTGCAGTGAGCTACTTCACCCTGGATCCTGAAGACATCATCAAACCTGGCCGAGACGCTGGCGCGCGACTCAAAACCGGCTACAGCTCAGCCGATGACAGTTGGCTGACGTCCGCCACCGTGGCTGGCCGTGAGGGCAGCCTGGACGGTCTGCTGCACCTGAGCCAGCGCAACGGTCACGAAACCAAGAGCCATGCCGATCACGGCGGCGTGGGCCTTGCACGCACCCGCGCCAACCCAGTGGATGCGCGTACCACCAACGTGCTGGCCAAGCTGGGCTGGGACTACGCCGACGACGCCCGCCTGGGCGTGACCTACGAACGCTTCAAGGACGACCGCGACCAGAACCTGCTCAGCGCCGTAGGCGGGCCATTCATCCCGGGCGTTGGTGCCATGAATTCGTACCGCATGCGCCAGGGCAACGACACGATTACCCGCGAGCGCTTCGGCCTGAACCAACGTTTCGGCCTGGACAGCCTGTTCGCAGACGATGTCAGGTGGAGCCTGAACTACCAGATCGCCAAGACGGACCAGCGCACCGACGAGCTGTACGTCGCTTCGGGACGTCAGGTACTGCGCGACCGCCAGACCACCTACAAGGACCGCCAGTGGATCTTCGATGCCCAGCTTGAAAAGGCATTCAGCCTTGGCCAGACCGACCACGCCCTGACCTATGGCACTACCCTCAAGCACCAGGACGTCACCGGGGCGCGCAGCGGTACTGGCACGTGCGTGAATGTGGGCGGCACCTGCCGGGGTATCGGCCAGGACAGCCCGCGCGACGGCCAGGCGCTGGTCAGCGACTTCCCGGACCCAACCATCGATACCTACAGCCTGTTCGTTCAGGACGAGATTCGCTGGGGCAGCTGGACGTTCCTGCCAGGTGCGCGCTACGACTACACACGCATGGCGCCTCACTTCACCGATGCTTTCCTGCGCGGCCTTGATGCCAGCGGCACGGCCCCGGCTTTCCAGGATGACTCAGACAAGAAGTGGCACCGCGTGTCACCCAAGCTGGGGATGACCTATGCCTTCAACGACCACTACACAGGCTACGCGCAATACGCCCAGGGCTTCCGTACGCCCACGGCCAAGTCCATGTACGGCAAGTTCGTGAACCTGGAACAAGGCTACCGCGTGGAGGGTAACCCTGGCCTGCGGCCTGAGCGCAGCAAGGGCCTGGAAACCGGGCTGCGCGGTCGCTTCGATACGGGCAGCTTCGATATGGCGGTCTACTACAACAAGTACCGTGACTTCATTGACGAAGACGCCGTGCAAGGCGCCAACCTCGAGCAGACCTTCCAGGCCAACAACATCAAGCGCGCGACCATCAAAGGCGCCGAGGTCAAAGGCCAGCTCGAACTCGACCAATTCGGCGCGCCACAGGGGCTGTATGCACAAGGCTCCCTGGCATACACCTACGGCCGCAACGACGACAGCGGCCAGCCGCTCAACACCGTCAACCCACTCAAGGGCGTCATGGGCCTGGGCTACACGCAGGGCGACATGGGTGGGCTGCTGAGCTGGACGCTGGTCAAGCGCAAGACGCGGGTCGACGACAGCACCTTCTATTCCCCCGATGGCTCGGCGTCGAAGTTCCGCACGCCCGGCTATGGCGTGCTGGACCTGACCGGCTTCTACAACGTTACCGATGACATCACCGTGAACGCCGGCCTGTACAACCTCACCGACAAGAAGTACTGGCAGTGGGACTCGGTGCGCAGCTATGACGGCCAGGGGGAGGCCGCGGTGACCCAGCCGGCCAACATCGACCGCCTGAGCATGCCGGGCCGTAACTTCGCCATCAACGTGGTGTGGGACATCTGAGGCGCTGGCGCAGCTGAAACCGGGCGGGGTCGCTGTGTTCCCGCCTTGGTTCCTGGCACCCACCCCTGTTCCTGCGGGGTTTTTTACGCCCCCGCCCCTGTTGATTCGTCTTGTATTGAAACGCTTCGCTTTCCAAGGACTGCATCATGAGCAACCGCGCTTCTTCGCGTACCCAACGCCTGAACCTGGTGACCCAGGCGCCCCATGCCGCACTCGACGCCCTGGTCAAATCCCATGCGCCATTCGATAGCCGCGAAAGTTTTGCCCGCTTCGTGGTGGCCCAGTACCTGTTCCAGGCCGAACTGCAGCCGCTCTACAACGACCCGCGATTGATCGCCCTCATACCCGACCTTGCCGAGCGCTGCCGAGCCCATCAGGCCCGCCAGGACCTGGCGGACCTGGACATGCAGGCGCCTGCCGAGCTGCCGGGGGCCGTGCAGCGCCCCAGCATTGCAGAGGCATTAGGCTGGATCTTCGTGTCCGAAGGCTCCAAACTGGGCGCCGCGTTTCTAATCAAGCGGGCGGCGGCGCTGGGCTTGTCGGAGACCTTCGGCGCCCGCCACCTGGGCGAGCCAGCCGGTGGCCGCGCCGAAGGCTGGAAGCAGTTCACGCGAACACTCGATGGCCTGATGCTGTCAGCTGGAGAAGAAGTGGCTGCAGAACACGGCGCCGTCGCAGCGTTCGAGCGCTTTACAGTCTTGCTCAAACAGGCCTATGCCGTGGATGCCGAGCAGGTTTGAAACACTTTCAAAGGCCCCCTGACCGGGGCCGTTCGTTCTAGCAGTGAGCCCATGACCCAACCTGCCCGCTCCAAAATTGCCCGACTGCTGTATGCGATCCTGGCTTACGCAAGCCTGGGGGTGGGCCTGGTCGCCATTGTCATTCCGGGCTTGCCGACCACCGAATTCATTCTGTTGTCGGCATGGGCGGCCACGCGAAGCTCGCCTCGCCTGTCCGCCTGGCTGGAAAATCACCGGTTGTTCGGTCCTATTCTGTACAACTGGCGCAACGGCAAGGTGATCCAGCGGCGGGCCAAGGTCAGTGCGACGGTCAGCATGTTGCTCTGCGCGGTTTTGATGCTGGTGTTTCTTGAGCATCACTGGCCGGTGTTCCTGGCCATCGCCGGCATGAGCCTGGGCAACCTGTGGATCTGGTCCCGCCCGGAACGGCCGTTCACAGCCGGCTCACAGGCTCAGCAACCCTGACCAGAGTGCATAGCCTGCCAGCGCCGCCCCCGACAGCACGGCGGCGAAGATCAGTTTCTCCATCAGCGTGAAAAGCGTGAGACCTTGTTCATGCTTGGCCCGCGCAAACAGGATCACCCCCGGTGCGTACAAGAGCGCCGAGAGCAGCAGGTACTTCAGGCCACCGGCATACAGCAGCCAAACGGCGTACACCACCGCGAGCGCGGCCACCAGCAGGTCCTTGCGCCGCCGGGCCGGTTGGCCTGCGTAAGTCTCCCCACGCACGGCCAGCGACATGGCGTAGGCGGCAGACCACAGGTACGGCGCCAGAATCATGGATGAGGCCAGGTAGATCAGGCTGGTATAGGTACCGGCAGATACCAGCGTGATCAGTAGAAAACCCTGGATCATGCAGTTGGTCAGCCACAGTGCATTGGCAGGTACCTGGTTGGCGTTCTCCCTGGCAAGGAAACGGGGCATGGTCTGGTCGCGCGCCGTGGCATAGAGGATCTCGGCACACAGCAGCGCCCACGACAGCAACGCCCCAAGCAACGAGACAGCCAGCCCCAGGCTGATCAGTAACGCGCCCCAGGGGCCAACGATGTGCGACAGAACCGCCGCCAGCGAGGGGTTCTGCAAGCCAGCCAGCTCCGGTTGCGTCATGACCCCAAGGGAGAGGACGTTGACCAGCACCAGCAGGGCCAGCACACCCACAAAGCCAATGACCGTCGCCCTGCCCACGTCGGCCCGGCGCCGTGCCCTGCCCGAATACACGCTGGCGCCTTCGATACCGATGAAGACGAACACCGTCACCAGCATCATGTTGCGCACTTGCTCGAGCACACTGCCGATCGCCGGAGCGCCCTGCCCCCAAATGTCCTGGGTGAAGATATCCAGGCGAAAGGCGCAAGCCGCGATGACGACGAACAGTACCAAGGGCACCACCTTGGCCACCGTGGTGACCAGGTTGATGAACGCTGCCTCGCGAATCCCGCGCAACACCAGAAAATGCACGGCCCATAGCAACATCGAGGCACACCCGATGGCCACTGGGGTATTGCCTTCACCGAACACCGGGAAATAGAACCCCAGGGTGCTGAACAACAGTACGAAGTAGCCAACGTTGCCCAGCCAAGCACTGATCCAGTAGCCCCAGGCCGAAGAAAAGCCCATGTAATCGCCGAACCCAGCCTTGGCATAGGCATAGACCCCCGAATCCAGTTCGGGCTTGCGGTTGGCCAGCGTCTGGAAAACGAACGCCAGGGCCAGCATGCCCACGGCAGTGATCCCCCAGCCAATCAGCACCGCCCCGGCCTGGGCACGGGCCGCCATGTTCTGGGGCAAGGAAAAGATGCCGCCACCGATCATTGAGCCCACGACGAGCGCCACCAATGCCCCCAGCCGGAGTTTCTGTCCTTGTTCGCCCATAGGTCTCCAAATATTTCCTGACAGTCATGCAGTTGTAACAACACACTGTTTATAAAGGCTGGTGTCATTACAGCCGTACTTCCATTTAGCCACTAAGCCATTAACGTCTAAGCGTGCGGTGGTTAAGAACCCCGCAGTTGCCAACCGGTTCACACTATTCCGATAAAAGCATAAATACCCGTAAAAAATTTGCGCTCTGCCCAGAAGCGACTAGTTTCAACCTTCGCAGGCAAAGAGGGATGAAGATGAGCAATACATGGAGGTGCCAGCGTACAAGGCCTGCAGCCATGGCAGTCGGCAGTCTCCAGGAGTTCGGTGAGGTGATTCAACGGCCTTACCTTGCAATGCACTGATCCATATCAGCGTGTGGCCACGGCGTCAGATTTAATCTGAGGCCAACTTTCTCCTGGCAGGAGTTGTTAAATGTCTGATTCTCCCGCAAAACTAAAACTCGGCGCATTAGTTGCGTTGGTCGTCGGCTCGATGATCGGTGGCGGTATATTTTCCCTGCCGCAGAACATGGCCGCCAGCGCCGGCGTGGGCGCGGTACTGATTGGCTGGGCGATCACCGCCGTGGGCATGCTGACCCTGGCTTTCGTATTCCAGACCCTGGCTAACCGCAAGCCTGACCTGGACGGTGGGGTCTATGCGTATGCCAAGGCAGGTTTCGGCGATTACATGGGCTTTTCTTCGGCTTGGGGCTACTGGATCAGTGCCTGGCTGGGGAACGTCGGCTATTTCGTGCTGTTGTTCAGCACCCTGGGCTATTTCTTCCCGGTGTTTGGCGAGGGCAACACGCCGGCCGCGATCATCGGCGCCTCGATCCTGCTGTGGGCCGTGCATTTTCTGGTGCTGCGTGGCATCCGTGAAGCGGCGTTCATCAACCTGGTCACCACGGTGGCCAAGGTGGTGCCGCTGGTGCTCTTTGCGCTGATTTGCCTGTTCGCCTTCCGGCTGGACATCTTCACCGCCGATATATGGGGCACCAGGACCCCTGAGCTAGGCGGTGTGATGAATCAGGTGCGCAACATGATGCTGGTGACGGTGTGGGTCTTCATCGGCATTGAAGGCGCGAGCATCTTCTCGTCACGTGCGGAAAAACGCTCCGATGTGGGCAAGGCCACCGTCATTGGCTTCATCACGGTGCTGTTGTTCCTGGTGCTGGTCAATGTGCTGTCGCTGGGCATCATGACCCAGCCTGAACTGGCAGGGCTGCAGAACCCCTCGATGGCGGCCGTGCTTGAGCATGTGGTCGGCCACTGGGGCGCCGTGCTGATCAGTGTCGGGCTGATCATTTCGCTGCTCGGTGCGCTGCTGTCATGGGTGCTGTTGTGCGCCGAGATCATGTTCGCCGCAGCCAAGGACCATACCATGCCCGCGTTCCTGCGCCGCGAGAACGCCAACCAGGTGCCTGCCAACGCCTTGTGGCTGACCAACGCCATGGTGCAGATCTTCCTGGTGATCACGCTGTTCTCCAACAGTACCTACCTGTCGCTGATCTACCTGGCTACCTCGATGATCCTGGTGCCCTACCTGTGGTCGGCGGCCTACGCCGTGTTGCTGGCGGTGCGCAGTGAAACCTATCAACAGGCGCTGGCCGAACGCCGCAAGGACCTGTTCATCGGCAGCATCGCCCTGCTCTATGCCATCTGGCTGCTGTATGCCGGCGGGGTGAAGTACCTGCTGCTCTCGGCGTTGCTGTACGCCCCTGGCGCCATCCTGTTTGCCAAGGCCAAGCGTGAGGTGGGCCAACCTGTCTTCACCCCCGTGGAAAAACTGATTTTCGCAGCCGTGGTCGTCGGTGCCCTGGTGGCAGCCTTCGGCCTGTACGACGGCTTCCTGACGCTGTGACCCCTCTTCGACTCAATGGAGGATTGAAACCATGTCCGCTGAAAAACAGAAATACGGTGTGCATTCAGAAGCCGGCAAGCTGCGCAAGGTCATGGTGTGCTCGCCGGGCCTTGCGCACAAGCGCCTGACCCCGAGCAACTGCGACGAGCTGTTGTTCGACGATGTGATCTGGGTGGACCAGGCCAAGCGTGACCACTTCGATTTCGTCACCAAGATGCGCGAGCGCGGTGTCGACGTGCTGGAGATGCACAACCTGCTGACCGATATCGTGCAGCAACCCGAAGCACTCAAGTGGATACTGGACCGCAAGATTACGCCCGACACCGTTGGGGTGGGCCTGACCAATGAAGTGCGCAGTTGGCTCGAAGGCATGGAGCCGCGCCATCTGGCCGAATTTTTGATCGGCGGTGTGGCCGGCCAGGATCTGCCGCAAAGTGAAGGTGCCGAAGTAGTCAGGATGTACAACGACTACCTGGGCCATTCCAGCTTCATCCTACCGCCGTTGCCCAACACCCAATTCACCCGCGACACCACCTGCTGGATCTACGGCGGCGTCACGCTCAACCCCATGTATTGGCCGGCGCGGCGCCAGGAAACACTGCTCACCACCGCCATCTACACGTTCCACCCGCAGTTCACAGGCGCCGACTTCCAGGTCTGGTACGGAGACCCGGACAAGGACCATGGCCAGTCCACCCTCGAAGGCGGTGATGTCATGCCCATCGGCAACGGCATCGTGCTGATCGGCATGGGCGAGCGGACCTCCCGCCAGGCCATCGGCCAGTTGGCGCAGAGCCTGTTCGCCAAGGGCGCCGTGCATAAAGTCATCGTCGCCGGCTTGCCCAAGTCCCGCGCCGCCATGCACCTGGATACCGTGTTCAGCTTCTGCGACCGCGACCTGGTCACGGTCTTCCCCGAAGTCGTCAACGAGATCGTGCCGTTCATCATCCAGCCCGACGAAAGCCGGCCCTATGGCATGGACGTCCGCCGCGAGCACAAGTCGTTCATCGAGGTGGTGGGCGAACAATTGGGCGTGCGCCTGCGGGTGGTCGAAACCGGCGGCAACAGCTTCGCCGCCGAACGCGAGCAATGGGACGACGGCAACAACGTCGTGGCGCTGGAGCCAGGCGTGGTCATCGGCTACGACCGCAACACCTACACCAACACTTTGCTGCGCAAGGCCGGGGTCGAAGTGATCACCATCAGTGCTGGCGAACTGGGCCGTGGTCGCGGCGGTGGCCACTGCATGACCTGCCCTATCGTTCGCGACCCCATCGATTACTGACGTCCATCACCCAGGCCGTCCCTACCCGGCGGCGGCCCGGCGTTCACCACACCCAGGAGAAAAGTCATGGCGTTCAACATCCACAACCGCAACCTGCTCAGCCTGGAACACCACAGCACCCGTGAGCTGCGTTACCTGCTGGACCTGTCCCGCGACCTCAAGCGAGCCAAGTACACCGGCACCGAGCAGCAGCACCTCAAGGGCAACAACATTGCGCTGATCTTTGAAAAAACCTCCACGCGTACCCGTTGTGCGTTCGAAGTGGCCGCTTACGATCAAGGCGCCAACGTCACCTACATCGACCCGAATTCTTCGCAAATCGGCCACAAGGAAAGCATGAAGGACACCGCACGTGTACTCGGGCGCATGTACGACGCCATCGAGTACCGCGGTTTCAAGCAGGAAATCGTCGAAGAGTTGGCCAAGTATGCCGGCGTGCCGGTATTCAATGGCCTGACCGATGAATACCACCCGACCCAGATGATTGCCGACGTGTTGACCATGCGCGAACACAGCGACAAGCCGCTGCATGACATCAGCTACGCCTACTTGGGCGATGCGCGCAACAACATGGGCAACTCGCTGCTGTTGATCGGCGCCAAGCTGGGCATGGACGTGCGCATCGCCGCGCCCAAGGACCTGTGGCCCCACGATGACCTGGTGCAACGTTGCAAGCAGTACGCCGAGGAAAGTGGTGCCCGCATCACCCTCACCGAAGATGCCAAGGCGGCAGTCAAGGGCGTGGACTTCATTCATACCGACGTGTGGGTATCGATGGGTGAACCCATCGAAGCCTGGGGCGAACGTATCAAGCTGCTCAAGCCCTACCAGGTCAACGCCGAGCTGATGAAGGCCAGCGGCAACCCCAGGACCAAGTTCATGCACTGCCTGCCGGCGTTTCACAACTGTGAGACCAAGGTCGGCAAGCAGATCGCCGAGCAGTACCCGGACCTTACCAACGGCATCGAAGTGACCGACGACGTGTTCGAGTCCCCGGCCTGCATTGCGTTCGAGCAAGCGGAGAACCGCATGCACACGATCAAGGCGATCCTGGTGTCGACACTGGCCGACCTGTAGATCGCCACCTGCCCAGGCGTTGCGGCTGTTAGCGTGCCGCAATAGCCGTCGGGCAGCGGCTCAAGACTTTCGATAAAGGACATTCTTCATGCGTATCGTTGTTGCACTAGGCGGCAATGCCCTGCTGCGCCGTGGCGAGCCCATGACCGCGGAAAACCAGCGCGCCAATATCCGTACCGCCGCCGAGCAGATTGCCAAGATCCATCCAGGCAACGAGTTGGTGATCGCTCATGGCAATGGCCCGCAAGTGGGCCTGCTGGCATTGCAGGGGCTGTCGTACAAGCCGGACGAGGCCTACCCATTGGACGTGCTGGGCGCCGAAACCGAGGGCATGATCGGCTACATGATCGAGCAGGAACTGGGCAACCTGCTGGACTTCGACGTGCCGTTCGCCACCCTGCTGACCCAGGTTGAAGTGGACGCTCAGGACCCTGCGTTCAAGGACCCGAGCAAGTTCATCGGCCCGGTCTACAGCAAGGATGAAGCCCAGCGCCTGGCCGCTGAAAAGGGCTGGGTGGTCAAGCCTGACGGCGACAAGTACCGCCGCGTGGTGGCAAGCCCCAGACCCAAGCGCATCTTCGAAATCCGCCCCATCAAGTGGCTGCTCGAAAAGGGCAGCATCGTGATCTGCGCCGGCGGCGGCGGCATCCCGACTCTCTATGATGAACACCGTAACCTCAAAGGGATCGAGGCGGTGATCGACAAGGACCTGTGCTCTGCACTGCTGGCCGAACAGCTCGAGGCCGATCTGCTGGTCATTGCCACCGACGTGGAGGCGGCGTACATCGACTTTGGCAAGCCAACCCAACGCGCCATCGCCCAGGCCCACCCTGACGAGCTGGACAGGCTGGGTTTCGCGGCAGGTTCGATGGGGCCCAAGGTGCAGGCGGCCTGCGACTTCGCCCGGCACACGGGCAAGGTGGCGGTGATCAGCTCGCTGGCCAACATCGAGCGCATCGTGAGCGGTACCGCCGGCACGCGGGTTTCGACCGCTGCCTCCGGGATCAGCTACCGTTGACACAGTCGGCGGGCCATGTGCCCGCCCAACCTCGTACAGGAGAGCCCATGGCCAAATATGAACCCGGTCACGTCCACATCGAGCGCACTGCGCTCAACAGCAGTGACCACAGCTATGACCTCAAGGTGGACTACGAGGCCTTCACCGACCCCCGTGAAGGCAGGGGCATTCAGTTCCGCATGCAGGGCAGCATCGAGGGCAAGCCGGTCGACGAGGTTTTCTTTCTGCCCAAGGACCAGGTGCTGCCTAGCTTTCTGATGCAACTGAGTCGCCGCGCCCAGGCCTACCTGGCCCCACCGAAGAAGTTCGAGAGCCTGGCTTCACCTCACAGGATCTACGACTGGATGTTCGAAGACATTCGCGCCAAGCTGGACGTGAAGTCCGGTGACCCCATCAAGCCTGAACATCTGGAGTAGGGCGCGACCCGTCACGAGCAGGATCAGCTTGAGGCATACTAGCGCCCTACCCGGCCATTTCGTATTGCCCCATGCGTATCCACGTCAGCTTCATCGACCGCGTCGGCATCACTCAGGAAGTCCTGGCGCTGCTCGGTGCGCGCAACCTCAACCTCGATGCCGTGGAAATGGTGCCGCCGAACGTCTACATCGACGCGCCTACCCTCAGCCCCGCCGTACTGGAAGAGCTGCATGACGCCTTGTTCGAGGTGCAGGGCGTGGAGGCGGTGGAGGTGGTCGATATCCTGCCGGGGCAACGCCGTCACCTGCAGCTCGATGCGCTGCTGGCCGCCATGAGCGACCCCGTACTGGCGGTTGACAGGGCCGGCAAGGTGCTGCTGGCGAACCCAGCGCTGGTGGCGTTGTGTGGTCGGGAGTCGGCCGGGCGCTGCGTAGGCGAGTTGTTTGGCGACCCGGGCCTGCTGCAAGTATTGCTCGACAGCAACTTTCACCTGCCCATGCGCGAAATGCAGCTCAATGGCCAGAGCCTGCTGCTCGATGCCATGCCAATCACCCATACCGGCGGCTTGCTGACGCTCTACCCGCCTACGCGGTTGGGCGAACGGCTATCGGCCCTGCGCCATGACCATGCCGAGGGCTTCGACGCTCTGCTGGGCGAATCACCTGCCATCCGCACCCTGAAGGCTCGAGCCCTGCGCGTGGCCACCCTGGATGCACCGCTGCTGGTGCATGGCGAAACCGGCACCGGCAAGGAACTGGTGGCCCGCGCATGCCACGCGATCAGCAGCCGTCATGCGGCCCCCTTTCTGGCTCTGAACTGCGCCGCATTGCCTGAGAGCCTCGCCGAGAGCGAACTGTTCGGTTATGCACCAGGCGCCTTCACCGGCGCCCAGCGCGGCGGCAAGCCAGGGCTGATGGAGCTGGCCAATCAGGGCACGGTGTTTCTCGATGAGATCGGCGAGATGTCCCCCTACCTGCAGGCCAAGCTGCTGCGTTTTCTCAGCGACGGCAGCTTCCGCCGGGTGGGGGGCGACCGGGAAGTGAAGGTCAACGTGCGTATCATCAGCGCGACCCACCGTAACCTGGAGCAGATGGTGGCCGAGGGCACGTTCCGCGAAGACCTGTTCTACCGCCTCAACGTGTTGAACCTGCAGGTCCCACCCCTGCGTGACCGCGGCCAGGACATCCTGATGCTTGCGCACTTCTTCATGCAGCAGGCCTGCACACAGATCCAGCGGCCTGCCTGCAGGCTCACCCCCGCCACTCACAGCGCCATGCTGGCTAACCCTTGGCCGGGCAATGTGCGGCAATTGCAGAACGTGATCTTTCGCGCCGCCGCCATTTGCGAAAGCAACCTGGTGGACATCGGCGACCTGGACATCGCCGGCACGTCTGTCAGTCGTACCCATGAAGGTGATGTGGCCAGCCTGGAGCAGGCTGTGGGTGATTTCGAGCGTGAACTGTTGCAACGGCTGTACACCAGTTACCCCTCGACCCGATTGCTGGCGGCCCGGCTGCACACCTCACATACCGCCATTGCCCAACGCCTGCGCAAATACGGCATTCCGGGGAAAACCTGAAGTTGTCGGCAAATGCTGCTGTTTTAGTAGACTTTTCCTAGGCGTTCCCCGGATACGTCCTTCCTCACGCCTCGTAGAATGGCGCCAGTGCAATCCCTGCCTGTCACCCCGCAAGACCACCCCAGAGTGGTCAGCGGTCCGTTATGGATTCAACGAGAGTACCTGATGTTCGAACTCGATTTTTACGGCACGCTGGTGGCCGCTTCCCTGGTGCTGCTGCTAGGTCGCGGCCTGGTCGCACGCATAGGTTTTCTGCGTGCCTACAACATTCCTGAACCGGTCGCCGGCGGCTTGGTGGTCGCGATTGCCCTGTTGGTGCTGCGCACCTTCGATGTGCAAGTTCACTTCGACACCTCCCTGCAAACACCTTTGATGCTGGCGTTCTTCGCTACCATCGGCCTGAACGCCGATTTCGCCAGCCTGAAAAAAGGTGGGCGCGCGGTGGTGCTGTTCCTGGCGGTGGTGACCAGCCTGCTGGTGGTACAGAACGCCCTGGGCATCGGTCTGGCCACGGCGCTGGGGTTGGACCCGCTGATGGGCCTGCTGGCCGGTTCGATCACCCTGTCAGGAGGCCATGGCACCGGTGCTGCGTGGGGCGCCACCTTCACCGAAAAATTCGGCCTGGCCTCGGCCTCGGAACTGGCACTGGCCTCCGCCACATTTGGATTGGTACTGGGGGGTTTGATTGGTGGCCCCGTGGCCCGCTTGCTGATCAAGCGGGTCGCTAGCCCTGGTCGCGCCGACAGCACGCCTCAGTTGCCTTCTGGCTTCGAGCAGCCGGAGAAAGAACGCCTGATCACCTCGATTTCCGTGATCGAGACGCTTGCCCTGATTGCAGTGAGCCTGTTGACCGGCACCGTTTTGAATGAGCTGCTCAAGGGTACTGCCTTCGAACTGCCAAACTTCGTCTGCGTATTGTTCGTGGGCGTGCTGCTGCGCAATGGCCTGTCAGCCTTCGGCTTTTACCAGGTGTTCGAGCGGGAAGTGTCGGTACTGGGCAATGTGAGCCTGTCGTTGTTTTTGGCCATTGCGTTGATGTCGTTGAAACTGTGGGACCTGGCTGCACTGGCACTGCCGTTCTTCGTGCTGCTGGCGGCGCAGACGCTGCTGATGGCACTGTTCGCCATCTTCATCACCTTCCGAGTGATGGGCCGCACCTACGACGCGGCTGTCCTGTCCGCCGGCCATTGCGGCTTCGGGTTGGGGGCAACGCCGACGGCAATCGCCAACATGCAAGCGGTAACCCAGCGGTTCGGGCCTTCGCACGTGGCATTTCTGGTGGTGCCGATGGTGGGGGCGTTCTTCATTGACTTGATCAATGTGGTGGTGATCAAGGTGTATTTGGCATTGCCGTTTTTTCAGTAAGCAGGCCATGATGGCGTTGCTGAACCGCTAAGGTTAAGACTCCCGCATGATGAGCTGCGGGAGTCGTCTGTTCTGGATTCAAGATGGCTTGAACCCTGGAAGTCCCTGCTCAGCCCGCCACCGTTTCACTTCATCAACCACCGCTTGAGGGGAGGATTCAATCCCGACCCTGTGGGGGCGATAAATTAAGTTCCACTTTGCCGGATGCTGTGCCAAGCGATCAAACTCAAGAACGCCGCGCGTGTGCTCTTTGTCATTAGGAAAGTACTGCGGGTCGCCATGATACAGGGCATACACTAATTGAAAAAACTCTTGTTCAGTGTAATCAGTTATTTCTTTAGGCATGTGTCTATTTTCCGTTTGAGTAAGACTTGCCTGTGACCCGCTGTAGCTTGCCTTTCATTCCAGGCATGCTCTGAGGGCCTGTGGATATCATACCGCCTTTAAAGCCACGGTTAATCAGGCATCTTTGAAACCAGGCAACCCCTGCTCTTTGCGCCACCCTTTTCACAGCATCGACTACGGATTGTGTTCAATCGTTTATCCTTACTGCACTTGAGTGAACTATTAAATTAGATCCTTGTGGATGTTCTCAAATTACCTCAAACTTCATGCCCCCTGTGGGTGCGAAGGATCCCAAAAATAAAGGACCGGATCTGCATGATAGAAACCGCAGACAAATTCTAGATTTTTTGTCAGGCCAGATAGTTTATTTCGCATGACCTACTGCCCCTGATAAATAAAATTCATAATTCAATAAACTTCAGCAGTAGATTATTAATATCTTTGCTTTAGAAACACTGGCTTTATGATGTATTTCCCATCCCTTGTTTGATTCCCCCAATGCAGGGTGGCTTATTCAAAACAGTGGAACACATGTAGCCGTATAGAATTCAATACACCGTATCTGAATCGCTACACCTCCAACTCCAAGGTGGGCCGAGAGATTAACGGCGTCGTGTAGCAAAACCAACGTTTTATCGTATCGATTTCGTTACGCCGCCTTACTCGATCTTCAGCGAGCTGGCACTCCCTCCCTGCATCCACAGGGCCCAGCGCTAGTTGGCCACGTTATTGCTTACTGAAAACCCACCAGAGCGCGAACCTAATCGCACCACCCGGTCCACGAGGATTTTTCATGAGCGAGTTGCGTTTCACCGACGACCACGAATGGCTGCGTGTAGAAGCTGATGGCAGCGTCACCGTAGGTATCACTGCCTACGCCCAGCATGCACTGGGGGATGTGGTGTTCGTGCAGCTGCCGGAGCTGCAGCACTATGACAAAGGCAGCGAAGCGTCCACCGTAGAGTCGGTCAAGGCTGCTAGCGGGGTGTACATGCCGCTGTCCGGCGAGGTGATCGAGGTCAACGCCCAACTCGAAGAGCGCCCCGAGCTGGTCAACGAGGACCCGCTGGGCGAAGGCTGGTTCTTCCGCATCAAGCCTGCCGACGCCAGCGCTGTGAGCGCCCTGCTCGACCAGGAGGCCTATGACCGCCTGCTCAACGCCAACGACGACGCCTGAGGAATCACGCCATGACCATCAACCTCGGCACTGCCAATGAGTTCATTGCCCGCCACATCGGGCCACGCAGCGAAGACGAGCAGGCCATGCTCGCCACCCTGGGCTTCGACTCGCTGGAGGCCATGACCGACGCCGTCATCCCCGCCAGCATCAAGGGCACCAGCGTGCTGGGCACGGACGATGGGCACAGCGAAGCGGATGCGCTCGCCGCCCTGAAGGCCATCGCCGGCAAGAACCAACTGTTCAAAAGTTACATAGGCCAGGGTTACTACAACACCCACACGCCCGCGCCCATCCTGCGCAATCTGCTGGAGAACCCGGCGTGGTACACCGCGTACACGCCCTACCAGCCAGAAATTTCCCAGGGCCGGCTGGAAGCTCTGCTCAATTTCCAGACCCTGATCAGCGACCTCACAGGGTTACCGATCGCCAATGCGTCGCTGCTCGATGAGGCAACGGCCGCTGCCGAGGCCATGACGTTCTGCAAGCGCCTGTCGAAGAACAAGGCCAGCAACCGCTTCTTTGCCTCAATGCATTGCCACCCCCAGACCCTCGATGTACTGCGTACCCGCGCTGAACCTCTGGGCATCGAAGTCGTGATAGGCGACGAGCAGACGCTCGACGATGCCAGCCCGTTCTTCGGCGCCTTGCTGCAATACCCCGCCAGCACCGGTGGTATCTTCGATTACCGGGAGGTGGTGCAACGGTTCCACCACGCCAATGCGCTGGTGGCCGTGGCGGCGGACCTGTTGGCCTTGACCCTGTTGACCCCGCCTGGCGAGTTCGAGGCCGATGTGGCCATTGGCAGCGCCCAGCGCTTTGGCGTGCCCCTGGGCTTCGGCGGGCCTCATGCGGCCTACTTCGCTACCCGCGATGCCTTCAAGCGCGACATGCCAGGGCGCCTGGTGGGCGTGTCGATAGACCGCTTCGGCAAGACGGCACTGCGCTTGGCCATGCAGACACGTGAGCAGCACATTCGCCGCGAAAAGGCCACCAGCAACATCTGCACCGCCCAGGTGCTGCTTGCCAACATTGCCAGCATGTTCGCCGTCTATCACGGCCCTGAAGGTCTCACGCGCATTGCCCAACGTACCCATAGCCTGACCGCCATCCTGGCCCAGGGCTTGCGTGCAATGGCTGTGACGGTGGTGGGCGACACGGCATTCGACACCCTGACCCTGGCCACTGGCGATGCCACCCTCGGCCTGCACGAAAAAGCCCGTGCACAAGGCATCAACCTGCGTCAGGTCGATGCCGGCCATGTGGGCGTATCGCTGGACGAAACCACCACTCCGGCGGATGTGCAGGCGCTGTGGCAGCTGCTTGGCGATGGTCAAACGCAACCTGACTTCCAGGCGCTGGCCGCCAGCAGCGGTACGCTGCTGCCCGAGGCCTTGTTGCGCCGCTCGACGTTCCTGGAACACCCCGTGTTCAACCGCTATCACAGCGAAACGGAGTTGATGCGTTACCTGCGCAAGCTGGCCGACAAGGACTTGGCCCTGGACCGCAGCATGATCCCGCTGGGCTCGTGCACCATGAAACTCAACGCTGCCAGTGAAATGATCCCGGTCACCTGGGCAGAATTCGGCAACCTGCACCCCTTCGCCCCGGCGCAGCAGAGCCAGGGCTACCTGCAATTGACGTCGGAGTTGGAGGCCATGCTCTGCGCAGCCACGGGCTACGATGCCGTATCGCTGCAACCTAACGCCGGTTCTCAGGGCGAGTACGCGGGCCTGCTGGCGATCCGCGCCTATCACCGCAGCCGCAACGAGGGGCATCGCGACATCTGCCTGATCCCTTCTTCAGCCCACGGCACTAACCCGGCAACGGCCAACATGGCCGGCATGCAGGTGGTGGTCACGGCCTGCGACGCGCGCGGCAACGTCGACGTTGCCGACCTGCGTGCCAAGGCCATCGAGCACCGTGAACGCCTGGCAGCGCTGATGATCACCTACCCGTCCACCCACGGGGTGTTCGAGGAGGCGATAGGCGAGATTTGCGCCATCATCCACGACAACGGCGGCCAGGTTTACATCGACGGTGCCAACATGAACGCCATGGTCGGTCTGTGCGCACCGGGCAAATTCGGGGGCGATGTGTCGCACCTGAACCTGCACAAGACCTTCTGCATTCCCCATGGCGGCGGTGGTCCGGGCGTTGGGCCGATCGGTGTGAAATCGCACCTGGCGCCCTTCCTCCCGGGCCATGCTGCCCTGGGCACTGCCGAAGGCGTGGTATGCGCCGCACCCTTCGGCAGCGCCAGCATCCTGCCGATCACCTGGATGTACATTCGCATGATGGGCGGCGCAGGGCTCAAACGGGCTTCGCAGATGGCCATCCTCAATGCCAACTACATCGCCCGCCGCCTGGAGGAGCACTACCCGGTGCTGTACACCGGCGGCAATGGCCTGGTCGCCCACGAATGCATCCTGGACCTGCGCCCGCTCAAGGACAGCAGTGGCATCAGCGTCGACGACGTGGCCAAGCGGTTGATCGACTACGGCTTCCATGCCCCGACCATGTCGTTCCCGGTGGCAGGCACGCTGATGATTGAGCCGACCGAAAGCGAATCCCGGGAAGAACTGGACAGGTTCTGCGCGGCCATGATCCAGATCCGCGAGGAAATCCGCGCGGTAGAGGACGGCACGCTGGACAAGGATGACAACCCGCTCAAGAACGCGCCGCACACCGCAGCGGAACTGGTGGGCGAATGGGCTCATGGTTACTCCCGCGAGCAAGCGGTCTACCCGCTGCCTGGCCTGGTGGAAAGCAAGTACTGGCCGCCTGTGAGCCGGGTCGACAACGTCTTCGGCGACCGCAACCTGGTCTGTGCCTGCCCCTCGATCGAAAGCTACCAGGACGCCTGACAGCGCCGGATCGTGAGTGTGTCATTCGCCTGGCGGTCAATGTCCCCGGACATTGACCGAAAACCCATGCAAGGAGTCATCGATGTCCGAAACACTGCTCAAAACCCCACTGCATGCCCTGCACCTGGAACTGGGCGCGCGCATGGTGCCCTTCGCGGGCTACGACATGCCGGTGCAGTACCCTCTGGGTGTGCTTAAAGAGCACCTGCACACCCGTGAACAGGCCGGGTTGTTCGACGTCTCGCACATGGGGCAGATACTGCTCAAGGGTAGCGACGCTGCCAGGGCGCTGGAAACGCTGGTGCCGGTCGATATCATCGACCTGCCCGTTGGCATGCAGCGCTACGCCATGTTCACCAACGAACACGGCGGCATCCTCGACGACCTGATGGTCGCCAACCTGGGTGACGACACGCTGCTGCTGGTGGTGAACGCCGCCTGCAAGGATCAGGACCTGGCGCACTTGCAGCGGCATATCAGCCAACGTTGCGAGGTCCAGCCACTGTTCGATCAACGTGCTCTGCTCGCCTTGCAAGGGCCGGCAGCGGCCAAGGTCCTGCAGCGTCTGGCGCATGAAGTGGCGGACATGACGTTCATGCAGGTGCGACCTGTCACGTTGCTGGGCCACCTGTGCTGGGTCAGTCGGTCGGGCTACACCGGGGAGGATGGTTATGAAATCTCCGTGCCGGTGGCAGGTGCCGAGACGCTCGCCAGAGCGCTGCTCAAGCAGCCAGAGGTCCAGCCGATCGGGCTGGGGGCCCGTGACTCGTTGCGTCTGGAAGCCGGCCTGTGCCTGTATGGCCATGACATGAACGCCGACACTTCACCCGTGCAGGCGAACTTGTTGTGGGCAATGTCCAAGTCGCGCCGGGCCGATGGTGCGCGTGCTGGGGGCTTTCCGGGCGCACAGGCCATCTTCGATCAGCAACGTGAGGGTGTGAAACGCAAGCGGGTCGGTTTGCTGCCCCAGGAACGCACGCCTGTACGCGAAGGCGCCGAGATTGTCGATGCAGAAGGCACCTCGGTTGGCACCATCTGCAGTGGCGGCTTTGGACCCACACTCAGTGCCCCTGTGGCGATGGGTTATGTGGACACCGAACAGTCCGCACTGGACACGCTTCTATATGCACTCGTGCGTGGAAAGAAGGTGGCCTTGAAAGTCAGTAAAACCCCATTCGTTGCGCCCCGTTACTATCGCGGTTGAGGCAGACTCATCAGCGGCGTGGCAACGTTCGGCATCTTCGTTTGCGAACGTTGCCCGCGCCACTGCGAACATGGCGCCAGGCCAGGCACCATGCACTGTTCGGCGGTTTGGCCGCTGGTTGTAAAACAGTCACTTTCCACCCGCTGGAAGGCTTGTTTTTCGCTCGGCAGTTGGCGTAGAGTCAACGCACTGTGTTTGCATGGGTCGCAACAGTTCGTGACCTGGGCCAGTAGCCGCAATCTGCTACAACCCGTTCGACGTCTCTTACTTTCCTGCAACCCAGCCCAGTACTCTTTTGCTTGTTTGAAAGCGAAAGAAAACTGTCATCCAAACCTAAGTTTCATAGGAAATAAGATTATGTCTACCCGTCAGAACGGTATCGTCAAGTGGTTCAATGACGAAAAAGGCTACGGCTTCATCACCCCAGAAAGCGGTGCTGATCTGTTCGTGCACTTCCGCGCCATCGAAGGCAACGGCTTCAAAAGCCTGAAAGAAGGCCAGAAGGTCACTTTCGAAGCCGTTCAAGGCCAAAAAGGTATGCAAGCTGACAAGGTACAGGTTGCTGAATAAGCCTTGTCACCTTCCAAAAAGCCCCTGCTCAGTGCAGGGGCTTTTTTTTGCCCGTAGAATGGCGCCTTTGCATGATGGAGCTGTTCTGCATGTCCAAGCCTGTGCTGCTTCCCCAAGGTGATTTCCCTCCGGTCGGCCTGGGCAGGCGCCTGGCCGCGGTGTTCTATGACTTTTTACTGTGTACGGCCCTGCTGATCGTCACTGCGGGCCTCTACAAGATGGTCCAGATGGCGATCATCGGCCAACAGCGTATGCGCGAACTTACCGAAGCAGGCGCGCTCGACGGCGACCCTTTGCTGTCCACGGTGCTGCTGTTCGTGCTGTTCGGTTTCTTCGCCAAGTTCTGGACCCATGGCGGGCAGACGCTGGGCATGCAGGTCTGGGGCGTGCGTGTGCAGAACGCCGATGGCTCGCCCATCACGCTCTGGCAGGCGCTGTTGCGGTTTATCGTTTCCATTGCCTCGTGGCTGTGCCTGGGACTGGGTTTTTTCTGGGCCCTGATCGACAAGCGCAAACGCAGCTGGCATGACATCTACTCCGAGAGCCAACTGGTTCGAGTCCCCAAGCCGAAGAAATGAGCGCTCTACTCAAGCGGCAGCGGCCATGAAACACAAGGGGCCGCAATAGCGGCCCCCAGGGTCAAGCACGCAGCCATGGGGCTGCGCAGCAGGCTTATCCAGCGCGGCGCAACAACCACAAGCCTGCCACGGCACAGATGCCGGCTGGCAGCACCACCGCAAGCAACGGCGGGAAGCCGAACACCTGGCTGGATGGGCCCAGCAGGTCCTGAGCGATACGGAACACGAAGCCCACCAGCACGCCGGTGAAGACACGCTGACCAAGCGTCACCGAGCGCAGCGGGCCGAAGATGAACGAAATGGCCATGAGTACCAGGGCTGCCGTGATGGCCGGTTGCAGGACCTTGGTCCAGAACGCCAGCCAGTAGCGGGCATTGTTCAACCCTTGGTCGGACAGGTAGTGGATGTAGTCCCACAGGCCGGTGATCGACAGCGATTCAGGCGCCAGCACCACCGTGTTGAGCAACTGCGGCGTGACCGACACATCCCACTGTTCTTCAGGGTTTTGCACGACTTCGGTACGGTCACCATGGAACAGCGTGGTGCGCACATCGGTCAGCAGCCAGTGATCGTTTTCGTAACGCGCCCGGCGCGCGAAGCTGGAGCTGATGATCTTGCGCTGGTCGTCGAACCGGTAGCGGGTCACACCCAGCAGAAGGCCGTTGGGCTGCACGGAGTTGATGTGCACGAACTCCTCGCCCTGCCGGTGCCACATGCCGCGCTTGGAGCTTTGCGCTTCACCGCCACCCTGGGCGAGGGAGCGATCGGCCTGGGCTTTGTTTTCGGTAACCGGTGCCACGTACTCGCCGATCAGCAGGCCAACCAGCATCAGCACCAGCATTGGTTTCATCACCGCCCAGACGATGCGACCGATCGACACCCCAGCAGCGCGCATGATGGTCAGCTCGCTGCTGCTGGCCAGCGTACCCAGGCCGATCAGGCAGCCGATGAGCGCGGCCATCGGCAGCATGTCGTACAGGCGCCGCGGTGCGGTGAGCAGCACGTACTTGCCTGCTTCGAGCACCGTGTAGGTATCGCTCAGGTCGCCCATTTCGTCGATGAAGGCGAACAGCGAGGCCAGCCCCAGGATGATGCCCAGGACAGCCAGAATAGCCACCAGCACGCTTTGGCCGATATAACGATCGAGCTTAGCCACGGGCCACCTCCGCACGACGGGCTGCGCGCTTGAGGCGAAGAGGTTCCCAGTACATCAGGCCCAGGCCGATGAGCAGGAACAGCCCATGCACCCACCACATGCCAAGGGCGATGGGCAGCTTGCCCTTCTCGAGTGCACCGCGCACGGAAATCAGCATTGTCAGGTACGCCATGTACAGGAGGATGGCTGGCAGCAGCTTGAGGAAACGCCCCTGCCGAGGATTGGCCCGTGACAGCGGCACGGCGAGCAGGGTCACGATGAACACCAGGATCGGCAGTGACAGACGCCATTGCAACTCGGCGCGTTCACGCAGGTCCGTAGCGCCGAATAGTTGGGTAGTGGGAATGGCCTCCCGCTCGGTGACCTCCTCGCTGACTTCAGGCTTGGGCAACAACACGCCATAGGTGTCGTACTTGATGGCGCGGTAGTCGGCCTGGCCTGGGTTGCCGTCGTAGCGGTAGCCGTTTTCGAGCACCAGATAACGGTTGCCATCGGCCTGGATTTCCTGGTGCCCGCGCTCGGCCACCAGCACCGACGGGGCGCGGTCCTTGGTCTTGTCCTGGTTGAAGCGTTTTTCGGAGATGAACACGCCGCCCAGGTTTACCCGGTCATCTGAAAGCTGCTCGGTGTAGGTCACCCGCGAACCATCGCGCAGGGTCTGGAAGCGGCCCGGCACCAGGGTGTCGAATTCGGTCAGGGCATCCTGCTGGCTGATGATCTTCTGCACCTGGGCCACGCCCAGGGGTGCAAGGCTCAGGCTCAGCCAGGCCACCAGCAGGGCCACCAGCGCTGCAGGCGCCATGGTCATGGCCAGCAAGCGCTGCTGGCTCATGCCGGTGGCCGACAGCACGGTCATTTCGCTTTCCAGGTACAGCCGGCCATAGGCCAGCAGAATACCCAGGAACAACCCCAGCGGCAGGATCAGTTGCAGGAAGCCCGGCAGGCGGAACCCCATGATCAGGAACAGTACGCCAGGGTCGAGCACCCCCTGTGCAGCCTGGGCCAGGTATTTGATGAAGCGCCCGCTCATGATGATCACCAGCAGCACGGCGCTGACGGCGCTCAAGGTCACCAGGACCTCGCGGGAAAGATAACGAAAGACGATCAAACCAGACACTCCTGGGTTGTCAGCACGGACTGCCAATCGATGGCACCAGACGATGACTTAGTACATCCAAGGCCAATGCTGGTTCGCCCAAGGCGAACCTCCATATAAAGTGCGCGCATTATCCTGTGATTGACCGCGCCTGTCACTTGGCCGCGCATCGCACAGCACGCCGGGGTTGTCAGCACGCCGGCCGCAGGCTCAAACTGGCAGCTTTTCCACTGGCCTGCCACTGCGCAGCCAGTCGCGTTCCAAGCGCCGGCCAGCACGGCGCCACACGTATCGATCATTCGGGGACCCTGAGATGGAACTGGTTGTAAAAAGCGTAGCCGCTGCATCGCTCAAGACCGCAACGCTGGTCATCCCAGTCGGTGAAAAACGTGCCTTGGGCACCGCGGCCCAGGCCGTGGACCTGGCAAGCGAGGGCGCCATCAGTGCGGCGCTCAAGCGTGGCGACCTGGTGGGCAAGCCTGGCCAGACGCTGCTGCTGCACGCCGTTGCAGGCCTGAAGGCCGAGCGTGTGCTGCTGGTGGGTAGCGGCAAGGACGAGGCACTGGGTGATCGCACCTGGCGCAAGCTGGTGGCCAGCGTTGCCGGCGTGCTCAAGGGCCTCAACGGTGCCGACGCCGTTCTGGCACTCGATGACATTGCGCTGAGCAACCGCGATGCAGGCTATGGCAAATATCGCCTGCTGGCCGAAACCCTGCTCGACGGCGAGTACGTGTTCGATCGTTTCAAAAGCCAGAAAGCCGAGCCTCGTGCGCTGAAAAAAGTCACCCTGCTCACCAACAAGCTCGGCCAGGCCGACGTGGAGCGCGCCGTGCGCCACGCCAATGCCATCGCCACTGGCATGGCCTATACCCGTGACCTGGGCAACCTGCCGCCCAACCTGTGCCATCCAAGCTACCTGGCCGAGCAGGCCAAGGAGCTGGGCAAGGCGCACAAAGGCCTGAAAGTCGACGTGCTGGATGAGAAGAAGATCAAGGACCTGGGCATGGGCGCGTTCTACGCCGTCGGCCAGGGCAGCGATCAACCTCCGCGCCTGATCGTGCTCAACTACCAAGGCGCCAAGAAAGGCGACAAGCCTTTCGTGCTGGTGGGCAAGGGCATCACCTTCGACACTGGCGGCATCAGCCTAAAGCCCGGTGCCGGCATGGACGAGATGAAATACGACATGTGCGGCGCAGCCAGCGTGTTCGGCACCCTGCGTGCGGTGCTGGAACTGCAGCTGCCCATCAATCTGGTGTGCTTGCTCGCCTGTGCCGAGAACATGCCCAGCGGCGGCGCCACTCGCCCCGGTGACATCGTGACCACCATGAGCGGCCAGACCGTTGAGATTCTCAACACCGACGCCGAAGGTCGCCTGGTACTGTGCGATACCCTCACCTACGCCGAGCGCTTCAAACCCCAGGCGGTGATCGATATCGCCACGCTTACCGGCGCCTGCATCGTCGCCCTAGGCAGCCACACCAGCGGTCTGATGGGCAACAACGACGCGCTGGTCAGCCAACTGCTCGAGGCGGGCAAGCGTGCCGATGACCGCGCCTGGCAATTGCCGCTGTTCGACGAATACCAGGAACAACTGGACAGCCCGTTCGCCGACATGGGCAACATCGGCGGCCCGAAAGCCGGCACCATCACCGCCGGTTGCTTCCTGTCGCGATTCGCCAAGGCCTATGACTGGGCGCACCTGGATATCGCGGGTACCGCCTGGATCAGCGGCGGCAAGGACAAGGGTGCCTCCGGTCGCCCGGTGCCCTTGCTGACCCAGTACCTGCTGGACCGCGCTGGCGCCTGACCGCAACCGCCGGCAGTGCCTCGGGCATTGCCGGCTGACGGAACCCACATGAGCAAAGTCGACTTCTACATACTGCCTACCGATTCGCTGGAGGCGCGCCTGGATTTCGCCTGCAAGCTGTGCGACAAAGCCTGGCGGCTCGGCCATCGCGTCTACCTGCACTGCCAGGATGAGGATCAGCGTGCCGCTTTGGACACGCGTTTATGGGCATTCAGGGGCGAAGCCTTCGTGCCCCATGACCTGGCAGAAGATCACGCCGATGCGAGCGTGGCGCTTGGCGTCGGTGATCACGCCCAGGGGCACCAGGACTTGTTGATCAACCTGGGCGCCGATGTTCCCGGCTTTGTCAGCCAGTTCGAGCGGGTTGCCGAGATCGTGGTTGAAGAGGCAGCGATCCGCCAATCGGCGCGTGAGCGATTCCGTTTCTACCGTGAACAAGGCTATGCTCTGCAAGACCACCGCTTACAGCGATTTTGATGACGATGGACAAGCACGCTCCCCTGCCCGGCTCTACCCACCTGCTCGACGATCTTGAGTCGATTCGCCAATTGCTTGGCGATGCCGACCTGCAACCGCCTTTGCTCACCGACACGGTGGAGCAGGTGCCTGCACGCGTTGACGCCGCTGCCGATCCGGCTGCCAGCGACACCGCCCAGGACGACCCGCAGGCACGTCGCCAGGACACCCTGCTGCACCTTGAAAGCGAACTGCGCGCTGCAGCGCAGATGATCATGCAGGATGTGATCAACGACTTTACCCCGCACATCGAAAACGAGATCAAGCGTCGCCTCGATGCGCGCATCGAGCGGTTGATCAAGCGTTCGGAGTGAAGGGGCTGCCGGGCACCTGCTCTTCACCCGCCTGCAAGCTACTGCTCCTACTGGCGAAGCTGTAACGTTCTGCTGCGGCGCAGGACGCTTGCCGTCACGCGGCTGTCTTTCCCCGCACCGGGCAAACCCGCCCAGCAGCCGCTTGTCGCCTGCGCCCTCCGGCTTGGTTATACTTCCCGGCTTTCCCGAATAAATGCACAGGGTCCCGCCGCGCATGGATAAGACCTACCAGCCGCACGCCATCGAAACTTCCTGGTACAACACCTGGGAAGCCGAAAACTATTTCGCTCCACAAGGTGCAGGCGAGTCCTACACCATCATGATTCCGCCGCCGAACGTGACCGGCAGCCTGCACATGGGCCATGGTTTCAACAACGCGATCATGGATGCCCTGATCCGCTTCCGCCGCATGCAGGGTCGCGACACCCTCTGGCAGCCTGGTACCGACCACGCGGGCATCGCCACGCAGATGCTGGTCGAGCGCCAGCTTGAAGCCAAGGGCCTGAACCGTCATGACCTGGGCCGCGAACAGTTCCTGGAAAAAATCTGGGAGTGGAAAGACCAGTCGGGCGGCAACATCAGCCGGCAGATTCGTCGGCTCGGCTCCTCCGTGGACTGGAGCCGCGAGCGCTTCACCATGGACGATGGCCTGTCCGAAGCGGTCAAGGAAGCGTTCGTGCGCCTGCATGAAGACGGCCTGATCTACCGGGGCAAGCGCCTGGTCAACTGGGATACCAAGCTGCACACCGCCATTTCCGATCTGGAAGTCGAGAGCCACGACGAGAAAGGTCACCTGTGGAACCTGCGCTACCCGCTGGCCGACGGTGCCACCACCGCCGAGGGGCTGGATTACCTCGTGGTCGCCACCACGCGTCCGGAAACCCTGCTGGGTGACGCTGCCGTCGCGGTCAACCCCACCGACGAACGCTACCAGGCCCTGATCGGCAAGTTCGTCGAGTTGCCGCTGGTTGGCCGTCGCATCCCTATCGTTGCCGATGACTACTGCGACCCTGAGTTCGGCACCGGTTGCGTCAAGATCACCCCGGCCCACGACTTCAACGACTATGAAGTCGGCAAGCGTCATAACCTGCCGCTGCTGAACATTTTCGACAAGAATGCCGTGGTGCTGCCAGCAGCCCAGGCATTCAACCTCGATGGTTCGCTCAATGACCAGGTAGACACCGCCCTGCCGTCCCAGTACGCCGGCCTCGATCGCTTCGTTGCACGTAAGCAGATCGTTGCCGACCTGGAGGCTCAGGGCCTGCTGGTCGGCATCGACGACCATGCCTTGAAAGTGCCCAAGGGCGACCGCTCGGGCACCATCATCGAACCGTGGCTGACCGACCAGTGGTACGTTTCCACCAAGCCGCTGGCCGAGCCTGCCATCGCTGCGGTCGAGGATGGCCGTATCCAGTTCGTGCCCAAGCAGTACGAGAACATGTACTTCTCCTGGATGCGCGACATTCAGGATTGGTGCATCAGCCGGCAGCTGTGGTGGGGCCATCGCATCCCGGCCTGGTACGACGAGGCGGGCCGGGTCTATGTCGGGCGCAACGAGGAGGAAGTGCGCAGCAAGCACGGCCTCGGCGCGGACGTGAACCTGCGCCAGGATGACGACGTGCTCGACACCTGGTTCAGCTCGGGCCTGTGGACCTTCTCAACCCTGGGCTGGCCGGAGCAAACGGAGTTCCTCAAGAAATTCCACTCCACCGATGTGCTGGTCACCGGCTTCGACATCATCTTCTTCTGGGTTGCGCGCATGATCATGTTGACCATGCACCTGATCAAGAACGAGGACGGCACGCCCCAGGTTCCGTTCAAGACCGTGTACGTGCACGGCCTGGTGCGTGACGGCCAGGGCCAGAAGATGTCCAAGTCCAAGGGCAACGTGCTGGACCCACTGGACATCGTCGACGGCATCACCCTCGATGCCTTGCTGGAGAAACGCACCAGCGGCATGATGCAGCCCAAGCTGGCCGAGAAGATCGCCAAGCAGACCAAGGCCGAGTTCCCCGAGGGTATCGCCAGCTACGGTACCGACGCCCTGCGTTTCACGTTCTGCTCCTTGGCCTCGACCGGTCGCGACATCAAGTTCGACATGGGCCGCGTCGAAGGCTATCGCAACTTCTGCAACAAGATCTGGAACGCCGCCCGCTACGTGCTGGACAAGGGTGAGGACTGTGGGCAGAACGGCGAGGCCTACGAGCTGTCGCTGGCCGACCGCTGGATCATCTCGCAGCTGCAGCGCACCGAAGCTGAAGTGACCCGTCAGCTCGAACAGTTCCGCTTCGACCTGGCCAGCCAGGCGCTGTACGAATTCATCTGGAACCAGTACTGCGACTGGTACCTTGAGCTTTCCAAGCCAGTGTTGTGGGATGAGCAGGCCCCTGTGGAACGCGCCCGTGGCACGCGCCGCACCCTGGTTCGCGTGCTGGAGGTGGCACTGCGCCTGGCCCACCCGTTTATGCCGTTCATCACCGAGGAAATCTGGCAGCGCATTGCACCGTTGGCCGGCGTCGAAGGCAAGACCATCATGCTGCAGCCCTGGCCTCAGGCCAATGACGCCCGCATCGACGTGGCCGCCGAAGGCGACATCGAGTGGCTCAAGGAGCTGATGGTCGGCTTGCGCAACATTCGCGCTGAAATGAACATCGGCCCTGGCAAACCCCTGCCGCTGTTCCTGAAGAACGCCAGCGCCGACGACCAGCGCCGCCTGCAGGAAAACGAAGCCTTGCTCAAGAAATTGGCCAAGGTCGAATCGTTCACCGTGCTGGGCGACAACGACGAGGCGCCATTGTCCGCCACGGCGCTGGTGGGTGACCTTCAGGTGCTGGTACCGATGGCCGGGCTGATCGACAAAAATGCCGAACTGGCTCGCCTGAACAAGGAAATCCAGCGCCTGCAAGGCGAAGTGGCGCGCGTGGGCGGCAAGCTGTCCAACGCCGCGTTCGTCGACAAGGCACCGCCTGCCGTCATCGAGAAGGAGCGCGCCAAGCTGGCCGAGTCCGAGCAGGCGTTGGCGAACTTCACCGAGCAGCATGCGCGGATTGCAGCGCTGTAACCTGACCGTGCAGTGCTGACTGACGAGGGCTCAGCCCTCGTTCGCGGCCAGCCCCGGGGCAACCGGGCCGGCCGCGACCGGGCCGTCCAACGGTCTGGGGGCCAGCACCTGCAACACCGGACCCGAGCATGACCCAGAGCAAACCCACCCTGCACCCGCGTAACCGCCATCAAGGGCGCTACGATTTTCCCAGCCTGATCAAGGCACACCCTGATCTGGCGCGCTTCACCCTCACCAACCCCCATGGCAAACCCAGCATCGATTTCGCCAACCCCGAAGCGGTGCGAGTGTTCAACCGTGCCCTGCTCAAGGCCCAGTACGGGATCCAGCATTGGGACATCCCCGCCAACTACCTGTGCCCGCCGATTCCAGGTCGCGCCGACTACCTTCATGTGGCCGCCGACCTGTTGGCTGCCGATAACGCAGGCCAGCTCCTCAAAGGCGCTCAGGTGCGCGTGCTCGACATCGGCGTGGGTGCCAACTGCATCTACCCGCTGCTGGGCCATAGCGATTACCGCTGGCGCTTTCTGGGCTCGGACATCGATCCGGTAGCATTGGCGTCGGCCAAGGCGATCATTCAGGCCAATGGCTTGGACAAGGTCATCAACCTGCGCCAGCAGAGCAACCCTGCGCATATCCTCAGCGGCCTGCTCAAGGACGACGAGCGCTTCGACCTGACCCTGTGCAACCCGCCCTTCCATGCCTCACGCGAAGAAGCCACCCGTGGCAGCCAGCGCAAATGGAAGAACCTGGGCAAACAGGACCCCAAGCGCAAGCTGCCCGTGTTGAACTTCGGTGGCCAGAACAACGAACTGTGGTGCGAAGGCGGTGAAATCCGCTTCGTCACCCAACTGATCAACGAGAGCGCGCAATACGCCAGCCAGACACTGTGGTTCACCAGCCTGGTGTCGAAGGCCAGTAACCTGCCGGCACTGGAGGCAGCCTTGAAAAAGGCGGGGGCCGCGGCTGTGCGCGTTGTCGAAATGGGCCAAGGACAGAAACAGAGCCGCATGCTCGCCTGGAGCTTCCATGACGATGCTGCGCGCCAGGCATGGCGCGCCAAGCCCATTTCACAGGCATGAAAAAACCGCGCTCGGGTAACCCGGGCGCGGTCAGGTCACTGCATCGACAATTACTTGTTGATGGCGTCGGTCAGCACTTTGGCCGGTACGAACTTGACGACTTTCTTGGCAGCGATTTCGATGGCAGCGCCAGTCGAAGGGTTGCGGCCGGTACGGGCAGGACGCTCGGAGACTTTCAGCTTGCCGATGCCTGGCAGGGTGATTTCAGCGCCGTTTTCCAGTTGGTCGGCAACGATCTGGCCCAGTTGCTCCAGAGCGTTCTTGGCGGTGGCTTTAGGCGCTGCGATCGATTCGGCGATGTCGGCAATCAGTTGGTCTTTGGTCAATGCCATGGTGGTGTTCCTTCCCTATCAAATTCGATGGTTATGCAGCGAACGACGACGTTATCGGGCCAGCCCCGACGAGATTGGAGGGCCGCGCCAATTGGGTATGTAGATACGCAAATCAGCGTTTGGTTCGACACGCCGAGCGCGTACTGCAGCAATGCGCCACAACAGGGGCGCAAGACGGCGCAAAACTACCACAGCAGCGGATAAATATCCGCTGCCACCCCTGATTTAATGCAGGTTTTCAGGCCTTGATGATGAAAAGACCGCAGATTTGAGTAAAAAACCGCCAACCTGCGATTCTGCTTCGATCCGCCCACTGAATCACCCAGCGTCTGAGGTAAACTTCAGTGCTTTTGTACCTGTCCGAGACTCCCCATGCCAATCCGACATTGCATCGTTCACCTGATCGACAAAAAGCCCGATGGCAGCCCTGCCGTATTGCACGCACGTGACGCCGAGCTCGCGGCCTCGGACGCCATCGAGAACCTGCTAGCCGACCTCAATGACAGCTACAACGCCAAACAAGGCAAGGCTTGGGGGTTCTTCCACAGCGAGTCCGGCGCTTATCCGCTCAGTGGCTGGCTGAAACAGTACCTAGAGCAGGAGCAGGATTTCACCGCCTTCAGCCGGCAGGCTGTGGAGCATCTGCAAAAGCTGATGGAAGAGTCCAATCTGTCCACCGGCGGGCACGTTCTGTTCGCGCATTACCAGCAAGGCATGACCGAATACCTGGCCATCGCATTGCTGCACCACAGCGAAGGCGTTGCCGTGAACGCCGAGCTCGATGTCATGCCTTCGCGGCACCTGGACCTGGGTCAGTTGCACCTGGCAGCACGCATCAATCTTTCGGAATGGAAGAACAACCAGAACTCCAAGCAGTACATCTCGTTCATCAAAGGCAAGAACGGCAAGAAAGTCTCGGATTACTTCCGTGACTTCATCGGTTGCCAGGAAGGTGTGGACGGGCCGGGCGAGACGCGCACGCTGCTCAAGGCGTTCAGTGACTTCGTGGAAAGCGAGGACCTGCCTGAGGCCTCTGCCCGCGAAAAGACCCAGACGCTGGTGGACTACGCCACCACGCAGACCAAGTTGGGCGAACCGGTGACGCTCGAAGAACTGTCCAGCCTGATCGATGAGGATCGGCCCAAGGCGTTTTACGACCATATCCGCAACAAGGACTACGGGTTGTCACCGGAGATTCCTGCCGATAAGCGCACCCTCAACCAGTTCCGTCGCTTCACCGGCCGTGCCGAAGGGCTGTCGATCAGTTTCGAGGCGCACCTGCTGGGCGACAAGGTGGAGTACGACGAAGCTGCTGGCACCTTGATCATCAAAGGTTTGCCCACGACGCTCGTGGATCAGCTCAAGCGTCGCAAAGACTGACCGCACGGCATGCAGGTTCGGCGTTGTAGGAGGACACCAGTGCCTCTTTCGCCGACTTGCGCAGGCGCTTGACCAGCCTTTCCTGGCGCAAGGCTTCGCTTTTGTCTGGCCACCGCTCCATGTAGACCAGGGCCTGGGCAGGGCTGCTTTTGAAAAAGCGTGCCCCCTGGCCTTTGCGGTGCGCCTCGAAGCGCCGCCGCGGGTCATCGCTGATGCCACAGTAGAGCGCGCCATTGGCCGCCCTGACCAGGTACACATACCATGGTTTGATTACCTGATCCGGTACTCTTTCACTCAACACAACGGTTGTATCCATCATTAACTTCATGAGCCCACTCGACGAGGGCTCATCATGCTCCATTTGCAGATTCGTTCACTGCTGGCCACTGCGGTACTCGCTGCAACTGCCAGCGCACAGGCTTCGATTGGCGCCCAGACCGCCGCCCGCATGCAGGAAAACTATAACGCCACCCCCACCCAGTGCGAGGGCAATGCCGTGCCGGCCCATGCCTGCTCTGGCGTCTTGCTGAGGTCCACGCTTCCATCTCCGTACTATCACACCTGGCATCATAGCCAGAACAGCAAGGACAAAGGTGGTGTTTCGTTTTCCTACCTGCGCAGTGACTTGCCGACCACTGGCCTGGCCGCCGATGGTCGCAGTGGCTTCACCTTGTATCCGCTGATACAGCGACCCGCTGGATCCCTGCGCTATGAAATGCTCTGCGCATGGCCCACCGACGGCGACACCTGGGAACGTGACAACCGGGGGTGCGGCGACAATCGACAGACACCCGAACGTGAAACGGCTTGCCATGAGCAAGGCGTGCACACGGCCGAAGACTGGATCGCACGCTTCAGGCTGACCGGCGACTACAAGCGTCAATGCGCCTTCGACATACGCCGGGCGCGCATACCGGAACGCGCGGAAGCCTTCCACCAGACCCTGCGCACGCAACGGTTGTTTGCTGACGAACTGCCCTTTGTCTGGAACGAGATAGTCATCGGCGCTTGGGATGAAGCCCGCGCGGGCGAGCTGCCCATCCAGTCATTCTTTTACATCGACGGGGAGTCCGGTGCCCTGGAGCAGGCCCAGGCAGATCAGAAGGACTGGCACCGCACCCATGGCGGCTTCATACCCGTCATCAAGGTACGGCTACCCTGGCAGGCCGGTGAGCGTGCCACGTTCACCTATCACGACCGTGATCAGGCCGTTGCCGCCCCTTGAGCGTGCTGGTACGCCCGCAAGCCCTTGAATGCCTGGTGGCGTACTTTGGCCTGTAGCCAAGGTGTCCAGCCCAGCAGTAGCCCTGGCGCACCCAGGGCCTGGCGGGACCAGGCCCACAGGTCGAAGTCGTCTTGATGCCGGTGTATCAGCCCATCGCGGATCTCGAAGCGTGCCTGGATGGTGTTGACCACGTCTCGTCCGGTCTGGGCGAAGACGTAAGTGGCAGTCCATTGCGCCGAACCACCGCGCTCATCGGCACACACGTTGTCGTAGCGCAGGGAGAAATCCTTGGCGCGCCGGGTCAGCATTCGCCACATGTCGCCGGCGTCCCTGCCACGCAGCGTGCCGAAGACCGGATCACTGAACACCACGTCATCGCTGTAACAGGCGACCATGGCCTGGGCATCAAGCCGCTGGAACGCCTGGTAGAAACGGGTTATCAACTCGCGGTTGGCATCGCTCATCAAAGGGCCTTCCCTTGGGTTAAAACCGCACGATAATCCGCGTCGCCGGGTTACGCCAGTACCACCGTGAAACCATCAGACCTTCTCGCTGGTGACCTGCACATGCAACGCGCGCCCTGCCCCCAGGCCAAACACGATGGCCCCTGCACCGAGCACCGCAAACACCCAACCCAAAGCACTCCAGCCTCCGGTCAGGTCATGCACCAGGCCCACGGCGAACGGACCCATCGACGCCAGCGTATAGCCAACGCCCTGAGCCATGCTGGAGAGGTTTGCCGCCACATGCGCATCCCTTGAGCGCAGCACGATCAAGGTCAGTGCCAGGGCAAACGTGCCACCCTGGCCCAGGCCCAGCAGCACTGCCCAGCCCCACAGCCCCGACAAGGGTGCGTAAAGGCAGCCGAACAGTCCGCAAAGGGTCACCAGCATGACCACCACGATCGCTAGGCGCTGATCACGTCCACGGGTGGCCAACCAGGGTGCCGCAAGCGAGCTGAACAGTTGCATGATCACCGACCCCGACAGCACCAGGCCCGCCTGGGTTGGGCTAAGGCCGCGGCCAATCAGGATAGAGGGCAGCCAGCCGAAGACAATGTAGGCGAGCGAGGACTGCAGGCCCATGTACAGTGTGACCTGCCATGCCAGCGGATCACGCCAAAGGCCACGCACGCGATAGGCGACCTTGTGCACGCCATGACCGTTGCGCGCCTGTGGCAGCCATACCAGCATGGCCAGCACGGCTGGTAGCATCCAGAACCCCAGTGCCGGGGCCCAGTTGTCGCCCAAGGCGTGCGCCAGCGGCACGGTCGCCCCCGCCGCCATCGCCGCCCCCAGGCACAGCGCCATGGTATAGACGCCGGTCAGCGTGCCGGCATGCTGTGGAAAGTCGCGCTTGACGATACCCGGTAGCAGTACACCGATGATGCCGATACTGGCACCGGCCAGCAGGCTGCCCAGAAACAGACCCGTCGTGCCCAGGACACTGCGCAGGACGATGCCCACCGCCAAGGTCCCCAGAATGCCCAGCACCACCCGTTCGCTGCCCAGGCGGCGCGCCAGCATGGGCGCGAGCGGCGCGAACAGGCCCAGGCACAGCACCGGCAATGTCGTCAGCAGGCCTGCCTGCGCTGCGCTGAGCCCCAGCCCGTCAGAGACCTGCCCCAGCACCGGCGCCATGCTCGACAACGCAGGGCGCAGGTTCAAGGCCACCAGTATCAGGCCGAGCAACAGCAGCCAGGGTTTGTGCCTGACCGGCGGCTGGCTCTGCACCTGCTCGTCGTCCGCCTCGGCGTCGATGAGCAACGGATCGCTGTCATGATCCACTGCTGGGGTTTTGGGCATTCTGGATTCAGGCATTGGTAACTCGTGTCAGAGGGCGAGCAAGATCAGGTGCGTCGCCTGGGCCGCACCCGTGGTTGGATAACCTCGAAACAAAGACGCACGCCATGAGCCTTGCGGGACATGGCGAACGCAGCGACGTCACGCCAGGGCGTCGAGCAACGCCTGATTCATTTCAGGGGTGCCAATGGTGATGCGCAGGAACTGATCGATACGCGCCTGCTTGAAGTGACGCACGATGACCCCTTGCTCGCGCAACTGCGCCGCGAGGGCGGCGGCATCGTGTCGAGGATGGCGGGCAAAGACGAAGTTGGCTGCCGATGGCAGCACCTCGAAGCCACGCGCTTGCAACTCGGCCACCAACGCTTCGCGGCTGTCGATCACTTTCTGGCAGGTCTGCTGGAAATACGCTCGATCGGCGAATGCCGCTGCTGCACCGACGATGGCGGCGCGGTCCAGTGGGTAGGAGTTGAAGCTGTTCTTGATCCGCTCCAGTGCCTCGATCAGGTCCGGATGACCTACGGCCAAGCCCACCCGCAGGCCGGCCAGGGAGCGCGATTTCGACAGGGTCTGGGTTACCAGCAGGTTGTCGTAACGGTCTACCAGGCTGATCGCCGTCTGACCGCCGAAATCGATGTAGGCCTCATCGACGACCACCACCGAATCCGGGTTCTGCTGCAAGAGTTGCTCGATGGCCTGCAACGGCATCAGGCAGCCAGTCGGCGCATTGGGGTTGGGGAAAATGATACCGGCGTTGGGCTTGCGGTAGTCCTCGACACGAATCTGGAACTGCTCGTCCAGGGGCACCTGCTCATAGGCAATGCCGTACAGCCCGCAATACACCGGATAGAAGCTGTAGCTGATGTCTGGAAACAGCAGAGGCGCATCGTGCTGGAACAGGCCATGGAAGATGTGCGCCAGCACCTCGTCCGAGCCGTTGCCGACGAATACCTGGGCAGCGGTGATGCCGTAGTAGTCCGCGACCGCTTGCTTCAGGTGATCGCCATTGGGATCAGGGTACAGGCGCAGGCTATCGTTGATTTCACCGCGCATGGCTTCGAGCGCCTTGGGCGACGGGCCATAGGGGTTCTCATTGGTGTTCAGCTTGACCAGGCGGGCAAGCTTGGGCTGTTCACCAGGAACATAGGGCACTAGCGCCTTGACGAAAGGGCTCCAGAATCGACTCATGCTCAGTTCCCCTTCTCGGTAGTCAGAATGCGGTATTCGGCACTGCGCGCGTGGGCGGTCAGCGACTCGCCGCGGGCCAGCACGGAGGCCGTGCGCCCCAGTTCGGAAGCGCCCTGCTCCGAACAGAAGATGATCGATGAACGCTTCTGGAAGTCATAGACCCCGAGCGGGGACGAGAAGCGTGCAGTGCCAGAGGTGGGCAGTACATGGTTCGGACCCGCGCAGTAGTCACCCAGTGCCTCGCTGGTGTGACGCCCCATGAAAATGGCGCCAGCGTGACGGATGTGCGGCAACCACGCCTGTGGATCTGCCACTGACAACTCGAGGTGCTCGGGCGCGATACGGTTGGCCACCTCGATGGCCTGCTGCATGTCGCGCACCTGGATCAATGCCCCACGCCCATTGACCGACTTTTCGATGATGTCGGCCCGCTCCATGGTCGGCAGCAACTTGTCGATGCTTTTCGCGACACGGTCGAGGAATGCAGCGTCCGGGCTCACCAGGATGGCCTGGGCGTCCTCGTCGTGCTCGGCCTGGGAGAACAGGTCCATGGCGATCCAGTCTGGATCGGTCTGGCCGTCACACACCACGAGGATCTCGGAGGGGCCGGCGATCATGTCGATCCCGACCTGCCCGAACACATGGCGCTTGGCCGTGGCGACATAGATGTTGCCCGGGCCGACGATCTTGTCGACCTTGGGCACGCTGGCAGTGCCATAGGCCAGAGCAGCCACGGCCTGGGCGCCACCGACGGTGAACACGCGATCGACACCGGCGATACAGGCCGCGGCCAGCACCAGTTCGTTGACCTCGCCACGCGGTGTAGGCACCACCATGACCACCTCGCCCACACCCGCCACCTTCGCGGGAATGGCGTTCATCAGCACGGATGAGGGGTAGGACGCCTTGCCGCCAGGCACGTACAACCCGGCGCGATCCAGCGGGGTGACCTTCTGGCCCAGCACGGTGCCATCGGCTTCGGTGTACTGCCAGGAGTCCTGTTTTTGCCGCTCGTGGTAAAGACGCACGCGCTCGGCGGCTTTTTCAAGGGCCGCACGCTGGGTGTCAGTGATGCGGGTCAGTGCGAGCTCGAGCCGCTGACGATCGAGGATCAAGTCCTGGATCGAGTCGGCTTGCAGGCCATCGAAGCGCTGGGTGAACTCCACCAGGGCGTCGTCGCCGCGCTCGCGCACAGCCTTGATGATGTCGAGCACGCGCTGGTTGACCGCCTCATCGGACACACTCTCCCAGCTCAGCAGATGATCCAGATGTCGGGCGAAGTCCGGGTCAGCAGCGTTGAGACGGGCAATTGCAGTGGACACGGTCATGGCGAGGGCCTCGGTTGATGACGAATGCTCAGGCGCCCTAGGCTACCAGTCCATCCGCGCGGGCACCTGAGAAAAGTGGCTATGACGCGGATAGACGGGCGCGACAGCGAAGGTCGCGCGCAGAAGTCAGCCGCGGTGTCGCGATTCGACCGCTTTACGCAGGGTGTCGATCAGGCTCTGGATGCGGGCGTGCTGCATTTTCATGGAGGCCTTGTTGACCACCAGGCGGGAGCTGATGTCGGCGATCATCTCCTGGGGTTCCAGGCCGTTGGCACGCAAGGTGTTACCGGTATCGACCACGTCGATGATCTTGTCGGCCAGGTTGATCAGCGGCGCCAGCTCCATGGAGCCGTACAGCTTGATGATGTCGACCTGACGGCCTTGCTCGGCATAGTAACGTTTGGCCACGTTGACGAACTTGGTGGCCACCCGCAGACGCCCCTTGGGCTCTGGCGCACCAACCACCCCGGCGGTCATCAGCTTGCAGCGGGCAATCTGCAGGTCCAGCGGTTCGTAGAGACCTTGGCCGCCATACTCCATCAACACGTCCTTGCCAGCCACGCCCAGGTCGGCGGCGCCATGCTCGACATAGGTCGGCACGTCGGTGGCACGCACGATCAGCAAGCGCACGTCGTCCTGCGTGGTGGGAATGATCAGCTTGCGGCTCTTGTCCGGGTTCTCGGTGGGTACGATACCGGCTTCGGCCAGCAACGGCAGGGTATCGTCGAGAATACGGCCTTTGGAAAGCGCGATGGTCAGCATTGGAACGTCAGTCCTTAAGCGGCTACTGCTGGCCAGGTCAACGACCTGGCGGCATTCAATTCATGAGGCACAGGCAGGGCAAGCGAGGCTGCACGCTTCCCTGCACTGCGCCAACGGGCTCCTAGCCCGGCACGCGACGGATCTTCGCGCCCAGCATCTGCAGTTTTTCCTCGATGCATTCGTAACCACGGTCGATGTGGTAGATGCGGTCGATCAGGGTGTCCCCTTCGGCTACCAGGGCCGACAGTACCAGACTGGCCGAGGCGCGCAAGTCGGTGGCCATGACCGGGGCGCCCTTGAGCGCATTGACCCCAGTGACGATGGCCGTGTTGCCCTCGACCTGGATCTGCGCGCCCATGCGGTGCATTTCATACACGTGCATGAAGCGGTTTTCGAAGATCGTCTCGATGACGGCGCCAGTGCCTTCAGCGATGGCGTTGAGCGAGATGAACTGCGCCTGCATGTCGGTCGGGAAGGCAGGATAGGGCGCGGTGCGCAGGTTGACGGCCTTGGGCCGCTTGCCGTGCATGTCCAGCTCGATCCAGTCGGTACCGGTGCTGATGTCGGCACCGGCTTCCTTGAGTTTTTCCAGCACCGCTTCAAGGATGGTCGGATCGGTGTCCTTGACCTTGACGCGGCCACCGGTCACGGCAGCGGCGACCAGGTAGGTACCGGTCTCGATACGGTCGGGCATGACCCGGTAGTTGGCCGAACCCAAACGCTCCACGCCATCGATGGTGATGGTGTCGGTGCCTGCGCCTTGGACGTTACCGCCCATGGCATTGATGAAGTTGGCCAGGTCGACCACTTCAGGCTCGCGCGCGGCGTTCTGCAACACGCTGCGACCCTTGGCCAGGGCTGCGGCCATCATGATGTTCTCGGTACCGGTCACGCTGACGGTATCGAAGAAGAAGTGCGCGCCGCGCAGCCCGCCTTCGGGCGCCTTGGCCTTGATGTAGCCGGCCTCGACTTCGATCGTTGCGCCCATGGCTTCCAGGCCGCGGATGTGCAGGTCGACCGGGCGTGAGCCAATGGCGCAACCGCCGGGCAACGCCACTTCGGCTTCACCGAAGCGGGCAACCATGGGGCCGAGCACCAGGATGGAGGCACGCATGGTCTTGACCAGCTCATACGGCGCTACCAGGGTCTTGATGCTGCGCGGGTCGATTTCCACCGCCAGCTTTTCGTCGATCACAGGCTCGATGCCCATGCGCCCGAACAGCTCGATCATGGTGGTGATGTCGTGCAGGTGCGGCAGGTTGCCTACGGTGACCGGGCCATCGGCCAGCAAGGTGGCGGCCAGGATTGGCAGGGCGGCGTTTTTCGCACCCGAAATGCGGATCTCGCCGTCAAGACGAGCGCCACCAGTGATAATCAGTTTGTCCATTTGGAATCTCGCCGCCTTGTGGCTCAGGTGCGCTCAGCCCAAGCTGCGCTGCTGAAAAATTTCATGGTTACCGCATGGATGCTGCCATTGGCGATCCATGGATTGAGGTGGGCGTAGATCGCCTGCTGACGCTTGACCGGGCTAAGGCCAGCCAGCTCGTCGCTGATCACGTTCAACTGGAAGTTGCAGCCTTCGCCTTCAACTTCGACCCGGGAACCCGGCAATTTTTCTTCAAGGAAGCTTTTAACTTCTAGGGCCTGCATGCTCAACCTCAATCGGCGCCCGATGCGCACGGGTCGGCCATCATACAAAAAAGCCCCTCGCCTGCGAAGCCCAACGAGGGAGTTCACTGACCGAGGGGCAATTCTACCGCCAGCGTTTCAGCTCGCCAGCACCTCGTCGAGGTCATAAACCTGGGCGATGTCACGCATGTCATCAGGCAGGCCCTGCACCTGGCAACGCTTGCCAGCGGCCTGAGCATCGCGCATGAAAGCCAGCAACAGCGACAGGCCCACGCTTGTGGAATGCTCGACGGCCGTGCAGTCGATGATCAGCTGCGCATCACCGCTGGCCTTGATCAGCGCCTGGCCCTGCTTGCGCAGCGCAGGGCCACTGCGGTAGTCCAGCACGCCGGCCAGGCGCAGTACGCCAGGCTCGTTCATGCTTGCGGTGGCGGCCGGGCTCATTTGACAGCCTTCTCCGGGGAGCTGTCGGCGCTCTGCTTGGCCTTGGCCACTTCGCCGGCCCAGCCGTCGATGGTCTTGTCCAGGTTGTTGCCATTGCGCTGCATGGCATCGGCGAACTGATCACGGAACAGCTTGCCGATGTTGATGCCGTTGACAATCACATTGCGCACCTTCCACTCGCCAGCGATGTTCTCCAACGTGTACTGCACCGGGTACACCGCACCGTTGTTACCGGTGACCTTCATGCCAACACTGGCACGCTTGCCATCATCGGCCTTGGCCGGGTCGACCACGATCCCTTCGTTGTTGTACTCAAGCAGGGCATTGCCGTAGAACTGCAGCAGGCTGCGCTTGAAGTTTTCCTGGAAGCGCTGCATCTGCTCGGGCGTGGCCTTGCGCGAATACTTGACGGTCATGATGCTCCTGGAGATACCGTCGGCATCGACCACCGGGCCGAGAATCCGATTGAGCGACTCGTAGAACGCATTGGGGTTGGCCTTGTACTGCTGCTTGTTGGCCTTCAGGTCACTCAGCAACTCGTTGGTGGTGCTCTGGATCACATCGTGGGGCGATTGTGCCGCCACGGCCAGCAAGGGGAAAGCCGCCAGCAGAACCAGCAGGCCACGTCGCAGAATCGATATCATGGAAACTCCTCAGTTGTCCGGTTGCGCGTCTCTGGGTTCCTTGCCAACGGAGTTGAGCAGGAACTTGCCAATCAGGTCTTCGAGTACCAGCGACGATTGGGTATCGTGAATGGTCGCACCCTCCTTGAGCACCTCTTCCTCACCGCCCACGCTGATGCCAATGTATTTCTCGCCAAGCAGCCCGGCAGTCAGGATCGACGCCGTGGAGTCGGTCGGCAGGTTATCCACCGACTTGTCCAGTTGCAGCGTCACCCGACCGGTGTACGAATCACGGTCCAGGTCGATGGCGGTGACCTTGCCGATGGTGACGCCGGCCATGGTCACCTTCGCTCTGACAGTCAAACCGGCGATATTGTCGAAGTAGGCATAAACTTTGTACGTATCGGTGGCGGGGCTGGCCGACAGGCCACTGACGCGCAGGGCCAGCATCAGCAACGCCAGAATGCCGGCCAGGAGGAACAGGCCGACACCGATTTCCAGGGTGCGGTTTTGCATCAGAAATCTCCAAACATCAAAGCGGTCAGAATAAAGTCCAGACCCAGTACAGCCAGCGAGGCATAGACCACGGTCTTGGTAGTGGCACGGCTGATCCCTTCGGAAGTGGGCTCGCAGTCATACCCTTGGAACACGGCAATCCAGGTGGTGACGAAGGCGAACACCAGGCTCTTGATCAACCCGTTGAGCACATCGTCGGTAAAGGAGACACTGTTCTGCATGTTGGCCCAGAAAGACCCTTCATAGACGCCCAGCCAGTCGACCGCCACCCACGAGCCACCCCAGATCCCCACCACGCTGAAGATCAGCGCCAGCAACGGCAATGAGATGAACCCTGCCCAAAGGCGCGGCGCAACGATGTATTTGAGGGGGTCTACGCCGATCATCTCGAGGCTGGAAAGCTGCTCGGTGGACTTCATGTTGCCGATCTCGGCCGTCAGGGCGGAACCGGCTCGGCCCGCGAACAGCAAGGCGGTCACCACCGGGCCCAGTTCGCGCAGCAGGGTCAGGGCAACCATCTGCCCCACCGCCTGCTCGGAGCCGTACTTGGTGAGGATGCTGTAGCCCTGCAGGGCCAGCACCATGCCGATGAACATGCCCGAGACCACCACGATGGCCAGGGACAGCACACCCACCGAATACAGCTGGCGAGTGAGCAGTTGGAAGCCGCCGCCGATGCCGCCGCGCCCAACCAGGGCATGGAACAGGAACAGGCAGGACCGCCCTAGCACCGCCAGCACGTCAATGGACGAGCGCCCCAGCAGGCGCACACGCTCAAGAATGGATTTCTGACGCATCAGCGCGCCCCCAACAGGTCGGCGCGGTAATCGGGCGCGGGGAAATGGAACGGCACGGGGCCATCGGGATCGCCTTTCATGAACTGGCGAATGCGCGGGTTATCGGAACCCATCAATTCGTCCGGCGTACCTTGCCCCAGCACCTGGCCATCTCCGACTACATAGATGTAGTCGGCGATGCTGGCAGTTTCTGCCAGGTCATGGGACACCACGATGCTGGTAATGCCCAGGGCATCGTTGAGCAGGCGAATCAAGCGCACCAGCACCCCCATGGCGATCGGGTCCTGGCCCACGAAGGGCTCGTCGTACATGAGGATCTGCGGGTCCAGGGCGATGGCCCGGGCCAGGGCCACGCGCCGCTTCATGCCGCCGGACAATTCGTCCGGCATCAGGTCGATGGCGCCGCGCAAGCCCACCGCCTGCAGCTTCATCAGCACGATGTCGCGAATCATCTCGTCCGGCAGTTGTGTGTGCACGCGCAGGGGGAACGCCACGTTTTCGAAGACATCGAGGTCGGTGAAAAGGGCACCACTCTGGAACAGCACGCCCATTTGCTTGCGTGCATCGAACAGGTCACTGCGCGAAAGCGCCGGCAGGTTCTGCCCGGCCACCCACACTTCCCCACTTGTAGGGCGCAGTTGCGCACCCATCAGACGAAGCAATGTGGTCTTGCCGCAACCCGATGGCCCCATGATGCCGGTGACCTTGCCGCGTGGGATACGGATGTCGACATTGTTGAAAATGCTGCGTGAACCGCGTTTGAAGGTAACCCCCTTCAACTCGACCGCGCAGGCGCTATCCACACTCATCTAGACTCCTTGCTAGTGCAGCCCTGTCCTAGTGGACGTCAGCCTTCATCGGGAAGGCACACGCCCCGGGCCAGGCCGAATAGCCGCGAACTATAACACCGCTCTGAACGCCGCCCCAAGGCCGTACCGCCCGCTGTTCAGCTAGTCGACAGCGTTTGGGGATATTGCCTACGACAATCGAAAGCGTGAGGGTTTCAATCATTACCGCTATAATCGCCGCCTTTTTATCAGACACTGCTTTTTCGACATGAGCCAATCCAGCGAGCTGATCCAATCCGCCCAACGCACCCTGCGCCTGGAACTCGAGGCCGTCACGGCCCTGATCGAGCGTATCGGCGACGACTTCGTCAAGGCCTGCGAGCTGATCCTGGCCAGCAAAGGCCGTGTCGTGGTGGTCGGCATGGGCAAGTCCGGGCATATCGGCAACAAGATCGCCGCCACCCTGGCCAGTACCGGCACACCGGCCTTCTTCGTGCACCCGGCCGAAGCCAGCCATGGCGACATGGGCATGATCACCCGCGACGACGTGATTCTCGCGCTGTCGAACTCTGGCAGTACTGCCGAAATCATCACCCTCTTGCCACTGATCAAGCGCCTGGGCATCAAGCTGGTGAGCCTGACCGGCAACCCGGCCTCGTCCCTGGCCCAGGCCGCCGACGTCAATCTCGACGCCAGCGTCGCCCAGGAAGCCTGCCCGTTGAACCTGGCGCCCACATCCTCCACCACCGCCTCCCTGGTGCTGGGGGATGCCCTTGCCATCGCCCTGCTCGAAGCACGCGGGTTCACCGCCGAGGATTTTGCCTTCTCCCACCCCGGCGGTGCGCTGGGGCGCAGGTTGCTGCTCAAGGTCGAGAACGTGATGCACGCCGGCGACGACCTGCCCAAGGTGACGCGCGGCACACTGCTCAAGGACGCCCTGCTTGAAATGTCCCGCAAAGGCCTGGGCATGACCGTGATCATCGAAGACGATGGCACGCTGGCCGGCGTCTTCACCGACGGCGACCTGCGCCGCAGCCTGGACCGCAACATCGATGTGCGCACCGCCTTGATCGAGGAGGTGATGACGGTACACGGCAAGACCGCCCGGGCCGAAATGCTGGCCGCTGAAGCGTTGAAAATCATGGAAGACAACAAGATTGGCGCACTGGTGGTGGTGGACGCCCACGACCGCCCCACCGGCGCCCTGAACATGCACGATCTGCTGCGCGCTGGCGTACTGTGAGGAGCTCCACGATGAATCAGGATCTGATGCAACGCGCCAAGGCCATCAAGCTGGCGGTCTTCGACGTCGATGGTGTACTCACCGACGGGCGTCTCTATTTTCTTGAAGACGGCAGCGAGTTCAAGACCTTCAATACCCTCGACGGGCACGGCATCAAGATGCTGATGGCGTCTGGCGTTACGACCGCGATCATCAGTGGGCGCAAGACACCGGTCGTCGAACGCAGGGCGAAGAACCTCGGCATCGCGCATCTGTATCAGGGGCGCGAAGACAAACTCGTGGTGCTCGACGGCCTGCTCGCCGAGCTGGGCCTGAGCTATGATCAGGTGGCTTACCTTGGCGATGACCTGCCGGACTTGCCGGTCATTCGGCGCGTAGCTCTGGGCATGGCCGTCGCCAACGCGGCGCCGTTCGTGCGCGAGCACGCTCACGGCGTGACCCAGGCCCGCGGCGGCGAAGGCGCCGCACGTGAATTCTGCGAACTCATCATGCAGGCCCAGGGTACCCTGGATGCTGCCAACGCCAACTACCTGTAAGGTTGCCCATGTTCAGCAAGAAAGCCAGAAACATCGTGCTGCTCGGGGCCATTGCGGCCCTGCTGGTGGCCGTCGGCTACTGGAACGTCAGCCCGGAGAGCTTCCTGGAGAAGCCAATCGCCCAGGTCGACGAGAGCGCCATCGACTACTACGCCATCAACGCCCACAGCGTCCAGTTCCTGCCCGACGGCAGGCTCCAGTACGAAATGACCGCCGACAAAGTCGAACATCTCAAGGCCAGCGAGGTCACGATGTTGACCACGCCGGACTTGCACCTGTACCGCGGCACGGCGTTTCCGTGGCATGTACAAAGCACCCGCGCCGAGGTCAACCCCGACGGCAGCGAGGTCGAGTTGATCGACAATGTGCGGGTTGCCCGCACTGACGAACAGAAGCGTGAGACCATCATCACCAGCTCGCGCATGACCGTGTTCCCGCAGAAGCAATATGCGCAGACCGAGCAAGCCGTTAGAATCGACGGCGCCGGTGGAACGACCACGGGCAAAGGAATGAAAGCGTACCTGAAAGAAGGCAGGATGGACCTGCTCTCTAACGTAAGAGGACAGTATGAGGCTCGTTAAAACCCTCCCCCTTTTGCTCAGCCTGAGCGCAGCACTGGGAAGCGCGAGCGCCCTCGCCCTGCCGAACGACCGTGACCAGCCGATTCGCATCCAGGCCGACAATGCGCACCTGGACGACAAGAAAGGCGTGGCCACCTATACCGGTGACGTGATCATCACCCAGGGCTCTATGATGATCAAAGGCAACACCGTAACCATCACTCGCACGAACGGTGGCGACATCGACGTGGTGACCTCGGTGGGCAACCTGGCCTATTTCGAGCAGCAACAAAGCGCGTCCAAGGCGGACAAGATGAAAGGCTGGGGCGTTACCATCCAGTACCAGGCCCAGAAAGACCTGGTGGTGCTCACCGACCGAGCCAAGGTGGAAAACGAAGGCAACACCACCGAAGGCGAGAAAATCGTCTACAACACCCAGACACAAGTGGCCACTGCCGGTCGGGGTGGCAACGTAACCACGCCACGTCAGCGTATCGACATGGTGATCCAGCCCAAGAAGAAGGCCGAGTAAATGGCAACCCTCAAAGCCCAGCACCTGGCCAAGAGCTACAAGGGCCGCCAGGTCGTGCGAGACGTCAGCCTGTCGATCGACAGCGGTCAGATCGTCGGCCTGCTCGGCCCCAATGGCGCCGGCAAGACTACGTGCTTCTACATGATCGTTGGCCTGGTTCAGGCCGATCAGGGGCGCGTGCTGATCGACAGCCTCGATGTCAGCCACCAGCCCATGCACGGTCGCGCCCGGGCCGGTATCGGCTATCTACCGCAGGAAGCGTCGATCTTCCGCAAGCTGTCGGTGGCCGACAACATCAAGGCGATCCTGGAAACCCGCAAGGATCTTGATCGCGAGGGCCAGCGCCAGGAGCTCGAAAGCCTGCTTCAGGAATTCCACATCAGCCACATTCGCGATAACCTGGGCATGAGCCTGTCCGGCGGCGAGCGGCGGCGTGTCGAGATTGCCCGGGCATTGGCAACCTCTCCAAAATTCATCTTGCTCGACGAGCCCTTCGCAGGCGTGGACCCCATTTCGGTCGGTGATATCAAGCAGATCATTCATCACCTCAAAGCCAAGGGCATCGGTGTGCTGATCACGGACCACAACGTGCGTGAAACGCTGGATATCTGTGAAACGGCCTACATCGTCAACGACGGCCGCCTGATCGCCGAGGGCGATGCCCAGACCATCCTGGCCAATGACCTGGTGAAAGAAGTTTACCTGGGGCACGAGTTCAGGCTTTGATCACGACGCGCGCCTTGGGCACGAACAAAGACGCCCCCAAGTCGGGCCAAGTTGTTACAGTGCTCTAGGCAAACGCTACAATTTAAGGCATAAATCTTGCTTGAAATGGCGCCCCGGCGCCCTCGTGTAGTGGAAGGCGCATGTGCGCCGGCGAACAAGGTACAAAGCATCTGCCATGAAACCATCGCTCGTCCTAAAAATGGGCCAGCAACTGACGATGACACCGCAGTTGCAACAGGCCATCCGCCTGCTCCAGCTTTCCACCCTGGACCTTCAGCAGGAAATCCAGGAAGCCCTGGAGTCCAATCCGATGCTCGAGCGCCAGGAAGACGGCGACGACTTCGACAACACCGACCCCATGGCGGACAACGCCGAGAACAAACCGACCAGCGACGTCCAGGACAACAGCTTCCAGGAAACCACTGCCAGCGCCGAAAACCTCGAAGACGGCGAGTGGAACGAACGCATCCCCAACGAGCTTCCTGTCGACACCGCCTGGGAAGACATCTACCAGACCAGTGCCAGCAGCCTGCCAAGCAATGACGACGACGAGTGGGATTTCACCACCCGCACTTCGGCTGGCGAGAGCCTGCAAAGCCATCTGCTGTGGCAGTTGAACCTGGCGCCGATGTCCGACACCGACCGGCTCATTGCAGTCACCTTGATCGACAGCATCAACAATCAGGGCTATCTGGAAGACAGTCTGGAAGAGATTTGTGCAGGGTTCGACCCTGAGCTCGACATCGAGCTGGACGAAGTCGAGGCAGTGCTGCATCGTATCCAGCAATTCGAACCTGCTGGTGTCGGCGCCCGCACGCTGGGCGAATGCCTGTTGCTGCAACTGCGCCAGCTGCCGGCCAGCACCCCGTGGATGACCGAGGCCATGCGCCTGGTCAGCGACTTCATCGACCTGCTGGGAAGCCGCGACTACAGCCAGCTCATGCGCCGCATGAAACTCAAGGAAGATGAGCTGCGCCAGGTCATCGAACTGGTGCAGAGTCTCAACCCTCGCCCAGGGTCGCAGATCGAGTCCAGTGAGCCCGAGTACGTGGTGCCGGATGTGATCGTGCGCAAGGACAGCGAGCGGTGGCTGGTGGAACTGAACCAGGAGGCGGTGCCACGCCTGCGCGTTAACGCGCAATACGCCGGGTTCGTACGCCGCGCCGACACCAGTGCCGACAACACCTTCATGCGCAACCAGTTGCAGGAAGCACGCTGGTTCATCAAGAGCCTGCAAAGCCGCAACGAAACCTTGATGAAGGTGGCTACGCAGATCGTCGAGCATCAGCGCGGTTTCCTGGACCACGGCGACGAGGCGATGAAGCCGCTGGTGCTGCACGACATCGCAGAAGCTGTGGGCATGCACGAGTCGACCATTTCCCGGGTCACCACCCAGAAGTACATGCACACCCCCCGCGGCATCTACGAGCTGAAATACTTTTTCTCGAGCCACGTCAGCACCTCCGAAGGCGGGGAATGCTCGTCCACGGCGATCCGCGCGATCATCAAGAAACTGGTTGCGGCGGAAAATCAGAAAAAGCCATTGAGTGACAGCAAGATCGCTGGTTTACTGGAGGCACAAGGCATCCAGGTCGCCCGTCGCACTGTCGCCAAGTACCGCGAGTCCCTGGGTATCGCACCCTCGAGCGAGCGCAAGCGATTGATGTAGCCCCTGAGATGTGCCACCGCGTTTGTGTGGCAGGTGCAACACCTGCCTCTTTGATGCACGGGCAACAAAAGGAGAAGCTGTATGCAAGTCAATATCAGTGGACAGCATGTAGAAGTCACCCAACCCTTGCGTGATTACGTGCTCGAAAAGCTCGCCCGCGTGGAGAGTCACTTCGACAAGATCACTAACGTGCAGGTCATCATGAAAGTCGAGAAGCTGCAGCAGAAGGTCGAAGCGACCTTGCAGATTCCTGGCGGTGAAGTGGTAGCCAACGCCGAACACGAAGACATGTATGCAGCCATCGACGCCTTGGCCGACAAGCTCGACCGCCAACTGAAAAAACACAAGGAAAAACAGCAAAGCCTGCTGCAAGGTGCAGCAGCCCGCTGATCCCCCTCATCCATGATCCGACTTGAAACCATCCTGACCCCCGGCCGTTCCCTCGTGAACGTGCCGGGCGGCAGCAAGAAGCGCGCCCTGGAAAAGGTCGCCACCCTGATTGCCGATCAAGTACCTGAACTTGAGATGCAAGACGTCTTCGAAAAACTGGTGGCCCGCGAAAAGCTGGGCTCCACTGGTTTCGGCAATGGCATCGCCATCCCCCATTGCCGCCTCGAAGGGTGCTCCTCACCGGTCAGCGCCCTTCTGCACCTTGACGCCCCCATCGATTATGACGCGATCGATGGCGCGCCCGTGGACCTGCTTTTCGTTCTGCTGGTTCCGGTTGCGGCCACCGATGCTCATCTGGAACTGCTGCGCCAGATAGCCAGCATGCTCGATCGCAAGGACGTTCGTGATCGCCTGCGTGCAGCCCAGAGCAGCGAGGCCTTGTTCCAGGTCGTCCTGGACGTACAGAACGAGCATTGAACATGCGCTTGATCATCGTAAGTGGCCGGTCCGGCTCCGGTAAGAGCACGGCCCTCGATGTCCTCGAAGACAACGGTTTCTACTGCATCGACAATTTGCCCGCCGGGCTGCTGCCGCAGTTGGCGGAAAGCGCGCTGCTCAACACCGAATTGCCGCAGCCCAAGGTTGCCGTATCGATTGACGCACGCAACCTGCCAAGCCACTTGTCGCGCTTTCCCGAACTGCTCGAACAAGCGCGTGCTCGTCACATCCAGTGCGACGTGCTGTACCTCGATGCCGACGAAGACACGCTGCTCAAGCGTTTTTCCGAAACCCGCCGACGCCACCCGTTGACCAATGCCGATCGCTCACTGGCCGAGGCGATTCGCGTCGAACGGGATTTGCTGGGGCCGATAGCTGACCTGGCCGATCTCAAGATCGACACCACCCGCCTGAATCTCTATCAGCTGCGTGACTCGATCAAGCTGCGCTTGTTGGACAAGCCAGAACCGGGTACGGCTTTTCTGGTGGAGTCATTCGGCTTCAAGCGGGGCATGCCGGTCGATGCCGATCTGGTGTTCGACGTGCGCTGCCTGCCCAACCCTTACTGGAAGCCAGAACTGCGCGAGCATTCCGGCCTTGAACAACCCGTCATCGACTACCTCGCGGCTCAGCCGGACGTCGAAGAGATGTTCACCGATATTTCCAGCTACCTGCTCAAGTGGCTGCCACGGTTCGCCGCCAGCAACCGTGCCTATGTCACCATCGCCATCGGATGCACTGGCGGCCATCATCGCTCGGTGTACCTCACCGAACGGCTGGGCCAGTTGCTCCAGCAATCTTTGAAAAACGTCCAGGTTCGCCACCGCGACCTCTAGCCCAAGGATCCGCCAGCTCATGCCCGCCCGCGAAATCACCATCATCAACAAACTGGGTCTGCATGCCCGGGCGGCAGCCAAATTCGTCGGGGTTGCCGGTCGCTTTCCCTGCCAGGTCAAGGTAGGTCGTGCACCGGACAAGCTGGTCGATGGCAAGAGCATCATGGGGGTCATGATGCTGGCGGCGGGTAAAGGCACTCAGGTCCACCTGCTCACCGAAGGCGAACAGGACAGCGAAGCCATGGAGGCACTGGTCGAGTTGATCAACAACTATTTCGACGAGGGGGAGTAACACCTCGGCACGGCCAGCAAGCGTTTACATCGGCCGCCGCCAAGCGTGACGCCCTCCTCCTCGCGCCCGCAGTCTGGCGGGCGCTTCAGGACATCGCGGTATCCATCACCATCATCAGGCAGAAACCGATGCACAGCCCCAGGCTGGCCAGGCGGTGATTACCGTGGCTGCGTGATTCGGGGATGATTTCCTGGGTCACGACCAGCAGCATCGCCCCTGCAGCGCAGGCGAGGCCCAGGGGCAACAGCAGTTGCGCCACATTCACCAGCCAGGCGCAGATAACGGCTGCCACGGGCTCCACCAGACCGGAGGCGGCGCCGATGAGAAAGGCCTTGAAGCGCGACATGCCAGCCCCGGCGAGCACCAGCGCAATGACCAGCCCCTCCGGTACATCCTGCAAGGCGATGCCCATTGCCAGGCTGTCGGCATCTGCCATGCCCCCGCCTGCAGACACGCCTATGGCCATGCCCTCTGGAATGTTGTGGGCGATGATGGCGAACACGAACAGCCACACGCGCGAAGCGATGACCGGCTCGTCAGGGGTCAGCCCTGAGGACGAGCCTGGCGAGAGTTTCAGGTCCACCAGGTAAAGGCACAACGCGCCTGCCAGCAGGCCCGCGCTGATGAGGCCGCCGGCTCCCCATGCACCAAAACCAATGGCCTGAGCGGCCTCCAACCCAGGCACTATCAGCGAGAAGGCCGTGGCCGCCAACATGACGCCAGCACCAAAGCCCAACAGTGTATCGGCCAATGCCACGGGCATGGTGCGGATAACCAGTACCGGCACCGCACCCAGGGCCGTCCCCAACGCGCACAGCGCGCCGCCCTCAAGCGCGCGCAACATACGTGGGTCCAGGTCGAGCCAGGCAAATGCGCGCGCCACCAGCAGCGCGGTACCCGCCAGCAGCAACAGGGTTCCAAGCGCCAGCCTGAACAGGCGCACGCTGCTGACGGACATGACTTCGGCGCGCATACCTGCCTGGCTCATTTCATGGCATCGAGGTAGCGGCGATTCACTTGCGCCCAGTCGATGACGTTGTAGAAGGCCCCGATGTACTCAGGCCGACGGTTCTGATACTTCAGGTAGTACGCGTGCTCCCAGACGTCCAGGCCGAGGATCGGTGTGTGGCCATGCATCAACGGGCTGTCCTGGTTGCCACTGCTCTCGACCACGAGGGTCCGCTGCGGGGTAACGCTCAGCCAGGCCCAACCACTGCCGAAGCGGGTGAGCGCGGCCTTGGTGAAGGCTTCCTTGAATGCCTCGAAGCCACCCAATTGTGTGTCGATGGCACGGGCAACTTCGCCCTGGGGCTCGCCTCCACCACGGGGGGACATCACTGTCCAGAACAGGCTGTGGTTGGCATGCCCGCCGCCATGGTTGGTCACGGCGCCTCGCAGGTTTTTAGGTAACTGCTCGACCTGCGCCACCAGCTTTTCCACCGGCCAGTCGGCCCATTCACTGTTCTCGACCGCTGCGTTGAGGCCATTGACGTACGTCTGGTGATGCTTGGTGTGATGGATCTCCATGGTCTGCGTGTCGATGTGCGGTTCCAGCGCATCGTAGGCGTAGGGCAGTGCAGGCAATGCATGAGGCATGTCAATGGACTCCGTGGGCAGGTTGAAGTGAACAGGCGCTGTGTCGGTTGAGCAGGTGCTCGGTGCGCGGGTACTGGCCGTGTTCGGCGATGAAACTCAACAACTCGGTGTAGGTACGGGCGCTGTGGTGCAGTGCGGCATCACGCAGCCCCCGTGGCAGGCACACGTCCTGACTGGCCTGCAACAGCCGTTGGTGCACGGCGCACAGGTAATCGGCGCTTTCATGGGGCTGCTGCAGACGCAGGTGCAGGTCGGCCAGGTTGTGATGCGCGATCACCAATGAGGCCACGGCTTGATCGGCATCCTCCCAGCGCGTGAACAGCACTTGGGCCAATGCCAGGGCCTGGAGGTAATGTTCGCGAGCATCCACCAGCTCACCTTGCGAGAACAGCTGATTGGCGACTTGCGTGATGCGTTTCCAGTGCTGCATGACGAGCCTCCAGGGCCATTGCGCTGTTCAGATACCACCAGCGGTCAGCTTTTCCGGATTCAGCAAGGCCTGCAACCGATCACGGGAAAGGTCGGTGTGCTCCAGCGCCACATCGATGATGGGCCGCCCTTGCGCATAAGCGGCCTTGGCGATCTCGGCTGCCTTGAGGTAACCAATGATCGGGTTCAGTGCCGTGACCAGGATTGGGTTACGCGCCAACGCCTCGTTGAGTTTGTTTTCATTGACCTTGAATGTGGCAATGGCTTTGTCTGCCAGCAACCGGCTGACATTGGCCATCAGCTCGATGCTTTCGAGCAGGTTACGGGCGATGACCGGCAACATGACATTGAGCTCGAAGTTGCCGGACTGCCCCGCTACCGCGATCGTTGCGTCATTGCCGATGACCTGAGCGGCGACCATGGCGGTGGCTTCAGGAATCACCGGATTGACCTTTCCAGGCATGATCGACGAGCCAGGTTGCAAGCCCTGCAGCTCGATTTCACCCAAGCCCGCCAAGGGCCCCGAGTTCATCCAGCGCAGGTCGTTGGCGATCTTCATCAACGCCACCGCCGTGGTCTTGAGCTGGCCAGACAGTGCAACGGCAGTGTCCTGGGAGCCGATCAGGGCAAACAGATTCTGAGCAGGGCGAAACGCTACGCCCGTCAACGCGCTGAGGTGACGGGCGAAGCCGGCTGCGAAATCAGGATGGGCGTTGATCCCGGTGCCCACGGCCGTGCCGCCCTGGGCCAGGGCCTGCAGGCTAGGCAAGGTGGCCTCTATGTGCGCCTTGGCACCTGCGACCTGCGCCGCCCAGCCATCGAGTACTTGGCTCATGCGTACAGGCATGGCATCCATCAAGTGCGTACGGCCTGTCTTGATATAGGGACGAACCTGGATCGACTTGGCTTCGATCACCTGCACAAGGTGGCTCAGCGCTGGCAGCAGTTGCTCGTGGAGCGCAAGGGCTGCGCTCACATGAATGGTGGTAGGAATGATGTCATTGCTGCTCTGCCCGCAATTGACGTGGTCATTGGGATTGACCGCTTCGCTCGAGGCTCGGCTGGCCAGCGTTGCAATCACTTCGTTGGCGTTCATGTTGGAACTGGTGCCGGAACCGGTCTGGAACACATCGACCGGAAAATGCACGCTGAAGTCTTCTGCCAGCAGTTGCTGTACGGCCGTGACGATCGCCTGGCCTTGCTGCTCAGACAACTGCTCCAGTTCGACGTTGGCGTTAGCCGCCGCTGCCTTGGCCAGCAGCAGCGCGCGTAAGAACTGGGCAGGCATGCGCTGGCCACTGATGGGGAAATTGTCGACCGCACGCTGGGTCTGCGCGCCGTACAGCGCGTCTGCCGGCACGTGCAACTCGCCCATGCTGTCACGCTCGATGCGGGTATTGGTCATCATCGGGTCCTTGCATCAATTCATCGGGGGAAATCGAGGGCAGCAAACGGCAATTGGCCAGTTGCAGGGCATAGGGCTGCCAGCGTTGGTTCTGTTCCTGTCGGTCGAGGTTGCGCAGGATCAACAGTGGCCGCCAGGCCTGATCCAGGCACTGGCAGCGCCAGTGCCAAGGCAGCATGCGGTCGCAGGCGGTATCGAGCAGCAGGCGGAAGGAGGTCAATGCCACCGTCCAGGGTGACGTCTGGGTGCAACACACCAGGTAACGCCCTTCCGCCAGGTAATGTTCGATCAGGCGCGGCTCATCGGGCTCGAGCGCACAGCGGATCCGGCGACTGAGCCAGCGCCAGTTTTCAAGATAGGGCAGTTCGCGAAGGGCGGTCGTCATGAACATCATCATCGTGCAGCTGTGAAATGATATTCATTATTAATTGATAAATAGAATCAATTCAACCCATAGATGGTGTGAAGGGGCCGCCGCTTGATCTTCTGCCGCGAAAAAAAAAGGGGCCGCTGCGCGGCCCCAACGGCTTCACATGAAGAGGATCAACTACCGGCAACCATCATCCGCTCGATCAACACCGAGCCTGTATGAATGTTGCTGCGGGTCTCCAGGTCGCTGCCGATCGCCACGATCTGCTTGAACATGTCCTTCATGTTGCCCGCGATGGTGACTTCCTGGACGGCGTACTGGATCTCGCCATTCTCGACCCAGAAACCGGCCGCGCCACGGGAATAGTCCCCTGTCACCATGTTCAGGCCATGGCCCATCAATTCGGTGACCAGCAGGCCGCGCCCCATGCGTCGGATCAACGCGGCCTGGTCTTCACTGCCATGGGTGACGAACAGGTTGTGCACGCCGCCTGAGTTGGCGGTACTGGGCAGACCCAGTTTGCGCCCCGAGTAGGTACCGAGCAGGTAGGACACCAGCTGGCCCTTATCCACGAACGGTTTGGCGTAGGTTGCCAGGCCATCACCATCGAAGGCTGCGCTGCCCAACGCGCGCGGGATGTGAGGGCGCTCGTCCAAGGTCAGCCAGGCCGGGAACAACTGTTGGCCGAGGGCGCCTTCAAGGAAGGAGGACTTGCGGTACAGGTTCCCACCGGAAACCGCCGACAGGAAGCTGCCGAACAGCCCGCCTGCCAATTCGGCCGAGAACAGTACCGGCACCTCACAGGTCGGCACCGGCCGTGCGCCCAGGCGACTGGCGGCGCGTTGGGCGGCGCGGATACCGATGCTGCGCGGGTCAGCCAGCAGGTTACCTTGGCGATTGACGTCGTACCAGTAGTCACGCTGCATCTGCCCATCGCCCTCGGCGATCATCACGCAGCTCAGGCTGTGACGGGTGGAGGCGTAGCCACCGACAAAGCCGTTGCTGTTGCCATACACCCTGCACCCCTGGTGGGTGTTGAGCGAGGTGCCATCGGCGTTGAGAATTCGAGGATCAGCGTCGAAGGCCGCAGCTTCGCACGCCAAGGCCATTTCAATGGCCTTCTCCGGCTCCAGGTTCCAGTCGTGGTAGAGGTCGAGGTCCGGAACATCGCGGGCCATCAGGGCGGCGTCGGCAAGCCCGGCGCATTCGTCCTCGGAGGTGTGCTTGGCAATGGCCAGCGCAGCTGCGACGGTTTCGCGAATGGCGTCCGAACCACTGGCCGAGGTGCTGGCCGAGCCTTTGCGCTGCCCGACGTACAGGGTGATACCAAAGCCCTGGTCACGGTTGAACTCTACCGTCTCGACCTCGCGCTGGCGGACCGTGGTGGACAGGCCCTGCTCCAGCGACACCGCCACTTCGCAGGCACTGGCACCCTGGCGGCGGGCCTCGGCAATGATCGCTTCGACCTGCTCTTGCAAGGCTGGCAGATCGTTCGGGCCGATACTCTGGACTGCACTCATGGTTTTCTCCACTCAGAATTCTGCGTTCGGCAAGGGCCATTCAACGGCCGGGCCGGACAAGCGGCCCCCGACTGGTTATCATGGCGGCGATCTTTAGCGGACTGCCACCATGGTTGATTCAAACGACGACGCCTTCGACGGCGAAAAAAGCAAAACCCAGATCAAGCGCGAACTGCATGCGCTGGTCGAACTCGGCGAGCGGCTCACCACCCTCAAGGCCGACACCCTGGCGCGCCTGCCCTTGACCGATGAACTGCGCAAGGCATTGGCCGAAGCCAGCAAGCACACCGCGCATGGGGCTCGCAAACGCCACATGTCGTTCGTCGGCAAGCTGATGCGTGTACAGGACCTGGACGCCATTCACGCCCTGCTGGAACAGATGGACAGCTCCACCCGCCAGTACAACGAGCGTTTTCACGGTCTTGAACGCTGGCGTGATCGGTTGATCGACGGCAACGACGAGGACCTCGAACGGTTCGTCAACGAATACCCGGAGACCGACCGCCAGCAGCTGCGCTCGCTGGTGCGCCATGCCCAGCACGAAAAGGCCAGGAACAAACCCCCTGCCGCTTCGCGCAAGGTGTTCAAGTACATTCGCGATCTGGACGAGCTGCAGCGCGGGCTGCGCTGATCGCGGCGGGGCCGCCTTGCGGCCCCAGCCGACCCTCACGCCCCGGTACCACCCACCGTGATCGCATCGAGTTTCAAGGTCGGTTGGCCTACACCGACCGGCACGGACTGCCCGTCCTTGCCGCATGTCCCTACCCCACTGTCGAGCGACAGGTCGTTGCCGACCATCGACACACGGCTCATCGCCTCCGGGCCATTGCCAATCAAGGTCGCGCCTTTGACCGGGGCGGTGATCTTGCCATCCTCGATCAGGTAGGCCTCGCTGGTCGAAAACACGAACTTGCCGCTGGTAATGTCCACCTGTCCGCCACCCAAATTCGCGCAGTAGATGCCCTTCTTCACCGACGCGATGATCTCCTGCGGGTCGCTTTCACCGGCCCGCATGTAAGTGTTGGTCATGCGCGGCATCGGCAAGTGGGCATAGGATTCCCGTCGGCCGTTACCCGTCACCGCCATGCCCATCAGGCGCGCATTGAGCTTGTCCTGCATGTAGCCCTTGAGCACGCCGTTTTCGATCAGGGTGGTGCACTCGGTCGGCGTACCTTCGTCGTCCACGCTCAAGGAGCCACGTCGGCCTTCCAAGGTGCCATCATCGACGATGGTGCACAGGCTGGACGCGACCTTCTGGCCGATTCGGCCGCTGAATGCCGAACTGCCCTTGCGGTTGAAATCGCCTTCCAGGCCATGGCCAACCGCCTCATGCAACAGCACGCCGGACCAACCAGGCCCCAGCACCACGGGCAGGGTGCCGGCAGGCGCAGCAACGGCATCCAGGTTCACCAACGCCTGGCGCAGTGCCTCGCGGGCATAGCCCATCACCCGCTCCTCGGTGAAGAAGCGATAGTCGGTGCGCCCGCCGCCGCCCTGCCCGCCGCGTTCGCGACGGCCGTTCTGCTCGACGATGACGCTGACGTTGAAGCGCACCAGGGGCCGTACGTCGGCCGCCAGGCTGCCATCGGCGGCCGCGACCAGGATCCGCTCCCAGACGCCGGCCATGCTGACGCTGACCTGCTGGATACGCGGGTCCAGTGCACGGGTGGCGGCATCGACACGCTTGAGCAGCTCGACCTTCTCGGCACGGCTGAGCACGTCCAATGGATTATCCGCCGGGTAGAGAGTGGTCACGTCCTGGGCACGGAATGCCTGAACCGTGCCGTTCTGCCCGGCACGGGAAATCGATCGCGCGGCGCGCGCGGCAGAGGTCAAGGCTTCGAGATTGATGGCATTGCTGTAGGCAAAGCCGGTTTTTTCGCCGGCCTGGGCACGGACGCCGACCCCCTGATCGAGGTTGAAGCTGCCTTCTTTGACAATCCCATCCTCCAGCGCCCAGGTTTCCGAAATCTGGCCCTGAAAGTACAGGTCGGCGGCGTCGATGCCTGGGCCGGCCAATTCACCCAGCACACTTTGCAGGCTGTCCAGGGTCAAGCCGCCTGGGGCCAGGAGCTGCTCGCTGACGGTGGATAACATCTGGCTCATAGTCACTCCGAGGTGTGCGCAGGCCGCAATGCGCCCTGCGAGAAGAAGCTCCGGTGATCGATCACCGGCATGCGCGCCCGAATGGACGCCTGTTCGTCACTGTCGCGCTCGGCAAGCAGTACCGCTTCGCCTTGCGCCTGTTGCGCCACGATGCGCCCCCATGGGTCGACGATCGCCGCGTGGCCGTGAGTCTGGCGCTGGCCGGGGTGAAGCCCGCCTTGGGCTGCGGCCAGCATGTAGCATTGCGTTTCGATGGCGCGTGCGCGGATCAGCACGTCCCAATGCGCCGCCCCTGTCACCGCCGTGAACGCCGACGGTGCACTGATCAGTTCTGCCCCGGCTGCGCGCAGGTGGCTGTACAACTCGGGAAAGCGCAGGTCGTAGCACACGCTCAGGCCCAACCGCCCCACCGGCGTATCGGCAACCACCACCTGCGCACCGGCGGCGTAATCATCGGATTCACGATAGCGGCCACGATTGTCGGCGACATCCACATCGAACAGGTGCAACTTGTCATACCGCGCGACCTGCTGCCCATGCTCGTCGATCAACAACGAACAGGCATGTGCCTTGGCCTTGGGCTGACCGGTCGGCGGCAGGGCAATGGTGCCTGCGACAATCCATAACTTGAGGTCACGAGCCACGCGTTTCAACCAGGGCAGGATCGGGCCTTCGCCGAGGGCCTCGGCGCGGCCGATCGCCGCGGCGTCTGCACGCCCCATGGCGGCGAAGTTCTCCGGCAGCACGGCCAGCCTGGCGCCACCTGATGCCGCCTGTTCCAGAAGCTTGCTCGCCTGGCGCAGGTTACCCTGCACATCATCCTGGCTGACCATCTGGATCACTGCCGCCTTCATCGACCCTCCTGGCGCTATTTCTGGAATGGTTTCACAAAGGTAATCTTAGGCTCTTTCCACGGCCCTACTACCCGGTAATGCACGCTGGCAAAGCGCGACACCCGATCGCCAATCAGCCGGTCGACCAGAAACAGTGCGCCGCCCACGGCCGGGGCGCCGACGATCAGCGCTGCCAGGGGAAGGTTGTTGGTGACCGGCAGGCTGACCTGCAGGTTGGCAGCGACCCGCTCACGCACCATGTCCAGGGTACCATCGAGTTCGAAATCGCTCGACGGGCCGGTTACCTTGATCGGCGTGCGGGTTACGTATACCCCTTCACTGGCCACCAGCAGCCCCTTGAGCCGGTCGTAGGCCAGGCCCTTTTCGAACAAGTCGGAGAAGTCCAGGCGCAAGCGCCGACCAATGGCGTTGAAGTTCAGCAAGCCGAATACACGCAACGCTTGTGCGCCACCGTCCACCTCGACGAACTGCCCGCTGTGCAGCACTGCATCGAGGCTCCCGGAGAACCGCTTCAGGCTGATTGCCGCCGGGGAGCCCGGCCACCGCCCGTCTACGTCCATGCGAAAATCCCGGGCGGTTACCGTCGGGGCAAAGCCCCAGGCCGTGAGCACGTCACCCAGTTGCTTGCCTTGCACGCGGCCTTTGTACCAGCTCGTGCCGCCTGCGCCATCCCAACCACCGGCGCCGTCGATGCGCAGCCCCTTGAGGTTCAGATCGATGTCGCTGGCGTTCACACCGGTACGGGTCGGCCGCAGCTTGATCGCAGCGCTGCCGTACAGATCGTCACCGCGGTAAAACGTGTCGATGCGCACGTCCAGCGGCGGCACCTTGCGCGGATCGAACGACGCCAGCGGGTCGGCGCCGTCTTCGTCCTGCGCCTGGTCGGCATTGCCTGCCGGCAGGCGCAAGGTTTGCAGCCGCACCACGATAGGGGCGCCCTCGGCGTCGGGCACGCGCGCGTCGCCCACCACCTGCCGACTGTCCAGGCGCACGTCCCAGGCCGCCGACCCACGTGCCAGACGCACCCTCGCCTGGTTCAGCTCGGTACCGTACGCCTTCAGGGCCCCGATGCTCAGGTCAACGCTCTGCAGTGTCTGGCGCGCATTGCCACCTGGATCGTCGCCCCCTAGCTTCTGCGCCTGAGCCTGCCAAGGCTCAAGGTCCAGGGTATCGAGGTGCCCACGGATACGCAGGCCGCGACCGCCAGGAGGCTGCGCTTGACCAGCACCAAGCAGCAGCTCACCAGCGCCCTGGTCCAGGTGCTCGGCTGGCGCCACGTAGGCTAGCCGGGCAAGATCGGTGTAGGCGGCGTCGATGTGCCGTTGCGCGCCTTGCAGGTTCATGCTGAAACGGCTAGCCCGACTGTCGGCAGGCGCTTTGCCAAAGGGCGCCGGCAGGTCGATCGACAGGCCTTTGAGGTCCGAATCGACGTTAATCAGGTTTTCACGTGCGCCAATGCTCAACTGCAGCTGGTACGGCAGCTCGCCAGACGCCGGCAGTGCCTGGTCGAAGTGCAGCCATTGGGTCAGTGCTTGCAGCGAAACCCGGCCGCTGGCGCTGATTCTGGTCTGCATCTGTCCCGGTTCGCCTACAGCGGCAATCTGTGCAGTGACCGGCTTGCCGAATGCCTGCAGGGAAATGCCCTTGCCACTGAGGCCCTTGTCGTAGTCGAAGCTGAAGTCGCCCTTCAGGCGCGTGAGTTCCAGCTCGGGCGATGCAATCTTGAGCCGTGCATCGCGCGTGGCGAAATCCACCTTCACCTTAGGTTGTTGCCCATGGGCCAGCGGGATGTCCAGCTTGACCTTGCCTCTGAGGGGGCCCTCACCTTCCCATCCTGCAAAGATTTCATTGGTGCCAATGGGCGCTTGCTTGAGTATCTTGAGCCCGTCCACCAGGCCACCCTCGAAATTGCCGTCCAAGTGCAAGTGGCTGTCACCCATGCCTTCCACATGTGGAATGTCGACTTTCACGTCGCTGACCTTGGTATCGAGCAGCACACCGCTTTGCGCCTTGATGCGCACACCGCTGTCCTCGATGAACACGTCGCCGTCCACATGCTGTACCTGTGGCCAGCCGGGCTGGAAGTCCAGGGTGGCATCATGAACTTTGAAGAACAGGCTGATGCTGCGAGCTTCGGGCTTGGCACCGTGATTGAGCGAGCCCTGGTACTGGAAGTAACCCTGGTCGACACTGCCTTTGACGATGGCGCTGCGCAGCCATTGGTCCAAGGCCGGGCTCAACACCTCGGGCAAGTACTTGGCGGTGTAGCGGCCATCGCCGTCGGTCAGACCGACACGCAGGTCCATGTAGTCTTCACGCCCTTCCTCGAACAACAGGCGGATGAGGAAGTCGCCTGCAATGTTGCCCTCCTCGCCCACGACCTTCAGGTAAGGAGCGATCAGGGTGAAGCCTTCCTTGTCCAGTGCCCAGGTCAGGCGCGCATTGGCTTTCTGGTAGTGCCAGGGTTTGGCGAAGATCGGATCCAGGTGCAGCATGAAAGCGTCGGTGTCCAGGCGCAGTTCGCCATGCCCAAGGTCGCCGCTGATGCTGCCGCTCACGTTACCGGCAGCCGGGGCGCCGTGATACGCATCGAAACCCACGCGCTCCAGGTTGCTTTCGAACGCCAGCCGGCGATCGCCGTCGGCCTTGGGCCGGGCCGTCAGGTGCACATTGCGCAGGGCACCTGTGACATTGAGGCCATCGATCACCGCCAGCACTTGCTGGCCCATGGGCGCCAAGGCGTGGATCAGCGGCGTGAGAGGGGTCAGCTCCACACGGTCGGCCTGCACCTGCCAGCTTTCATCGGCCGGGGCCGCACCGTTGCGCTGCATCAACCGCAGCCGCGAGGCCCAATGCGTGTCGCCAATGTCCATCGCCAACGCGTCGACAATGACGTCGAAGCCCTCATCCTGACGCTCGAACCAGGCATTGAGGGCGAGGCTGTCTACCTTGACCGGTTTGCGCGTGTCATAGGCCCCTTGCAGGTGCGGCGCATTCAGGCGTACGGCGCCTTGGTGCAACTGACGGTCGCGCCAGTCGAACCAGGCTTCACCGCCTGCCTGAAGCACCTGGGCATGCCACTGCCCCAACAGCCGGGGCGGCAACCAGCGTGCCCAGTCACTGTGCGGCAGGTTGAGATAGCCCTGTACCTGCGCATCACGCCAGGCTTCGGCCGAAGCGCGGCTGCGCGCGCTCAGCGTCAGGGGTTGGCCATCTGGCAAGGTTGCCCGCAGGTCCAACGATTGCCGCGAGGGCCCCGCCAGCAAGCCTGCGCTGACATAGGTCAGCGTCAGCGGATCACGCTGCCAGGCGTGGAGGGTAACTTGGCTGTCGAACACATCGACCCGCCCAAGCCGGCGCAGGTCCTTGAGCAATTGCTCGGGCTGCAAGGGTGCGTCGTCCTGCTTGGGCAGGCCCTCGAGCTTCCACTTGCCGGCTTCATCCTCTCGGGCGATCAGTTGCAGGCCAGCCAGCTGGATGCGCGCCAGGCGCACTTCACCTGCGACCAGGCTGCCCCAGACATCCGGCACCACGGTGACGTCATCGAGCCGCAAGGCCGTGCCGCCTTCACCGATTTGCAGGTCGCGTACGGTCAGCACCGGCGACAGCCTGCTCCAGCGGCCCTGAAGCGCGCCAATGTGCACCGGCACACCCAGCGCTCCGGCGACCTTGGCCTGCACCGTGCTGCGGTACTCGGCCGCCAGCGGCACCAAGGCCCGGCCAAGGCTGGCGTACAGCGCCACTGCGATGACCAGCAACGCGCAAGCCCCCAGCCCCCAACGGGTCAGGACACTCAGAACGCGGCTTAGACGTCCCATGGCCATGGCCCTCCAGGTCGTATATGCATAATGGCCCGTGGTGCCGTTTTCGCCATGCCGATCGAACCGGGTCGGGTTTCAGCAGGCCTCAGAGCAGCACCACGTCATACTGCTCTTGCGAATACATCGACTCGACCTGGAAGCGAATGGTTCGCCCGATGAAGGCCTCGAGTTCAGCCACGTTGCCAGACTCTTCGTCCAACAGGCGATCGACCACCTTCTGATTGGCCAGCACGCGATAGCCTTCCGCCTGGTAGGCGCGGGCTTCACGCAGGATTTCGCGAAAGATCTCGTAACAGATGGTTTCGGGCGTTTTGAGCTTGCCTCGCCCCTGGCAAGCCTGGCACGGTTCGCACAACACCTGCTCAAGGCTCTCCCGGGTGCGCTTGCGGGTCATCTGCACCAAGCCCAACTCGGTGATGCCGATGATGTTGGTCTTGGCGTGGTCGCGCTCCAGCTGTTTTTCCAGCGTTCGCAGCACCTGACGCTGGTGATCTTCGTCTTCCATGTCGATGAAGTCGATGATGATGATGCCGCCGATGTTGCGCAGCCGCAGTTGCCGGGCAATGGCGGTGGCGGCCTCCAGGTTGGTCTTGAAGATGGTTTCTTCCAGGTTGCGGTGACCCACGAAGGCGCCGGTGTTGACGTCGATGGTGGTCATCGCCTCGGCCGGATCCACCACCAGGTAGCCACCCGACTTCAACGGTACCTTGCGATCCAGGGCGCGCTGAATTTCATCCTCGACACCGTACAGGTCGAAGATGGGCCGTTCGCCTGGGTAGTGTTCCAGACGGTCGGCGATTTCAGGCATCAGCTCTTGCACGAACTGCGTGGTGCGCTGGAAGGTTTCCCGCGAGTCGATGCGGATTTTTTCGATCTTCGGGTTGACCAGGTCGCGCAGGGTACGCAGCGCCAGGCCCAGGTCTTCGTAGATGACCAGGGGTGCGCCACAGGTCTTGATCTGCGCCCCGATCTGCTCCCACAACCGCCGCAGGTAGCGAATATCCTGCAGGATCTCCTCAACCCGCGCGCCTTCGGCGGCGGTGCGCAGAATGAAGCCGCCAGCGCCTTGTATGTTCTCGCTGTCCACGCAATCACTGACCACGCGCTTGAGGCGTTCACGCTCGGCCTCGTCCTCGATCTTGAGCGAAATGCCCACGTGGCTGCTACGCGGCATGTAGACCAGGTAGCGGGACGGGATCGACAACTGGGTGGTCAGCCGCGCGCCTTTGCTGCCGATGGGGTCTTTGGTGACCTGTACCACCAGGGCCTGGCCTTCATGGACCAGGGCGGTGATGTTTTCCACGGCCGAGCCTTCGCGCTGCGAAATCTCCGAGGCATGGATGAACGCTGCCCGTTCCAGCCCGATGTCCACGAACGCCGCCTGCATGCCAGGCAGCACCCTGACCACCTTGCCCTTGTAGATATTGCCGACGATGCCGCGACGCTGGGTGCGCTCGACGTGCACTTCCTGCAGTACCCCGTTTTCCACCACCGCCACGCGTGACTCCATCGGGGTGATGTTGATCAGGATCTCTTCGCTCATGGCAGGTTCTCGTCCAGGGTCTTGTTCTAATGATGGATGGCGCAAACGGTGCTGGCTACTGCGGGCGCGTCACCTCAGGTTCCGAGGCCGCCTGTTGCCAGCAAGCGATGCCGAAGCGCTCGAGCAACTGTGCCGTTTCGCTCAATGGCAGGCCGACCACGGCCGAATAGCTGCCAATCAGCCCGGTGACGAATACCGCGCCCAGCCCTTGAATCGCATAGCCGCCCGCCTTGTCTGCCGGCTCGCCGCTGGCCCAGTAGCGCTGCGCTTCCTGCTGGTGGATGTCGCGAAAGCGGACGGTGCTGCTGACACACAAGCTCTCGACACGCGTGCCGTCATCGAGCGCCACGGCCGTCAATACCTGGTGTTCGCGGCCGGACAACCGGGCCAGCATGCCCAAGGCGTCGTCACGGTGCTCGGGTTTGCCCAGAATATGGCCGTCAAGCACGACGGCCGTGTCAGCGCCCAACACCACAGCGCCCTCGTTCGCGGTCTCGGCCGGTTCGAGACGGGCACGACCCGCTGCAGCCTTGGCTTTGGCCAGGCGCTGCACATACACCTCGGCGCTTTCGCCAGGCAGCGGGGTTTCATCGATGGGCGCGCTGGCAACCCTGAAGCGTACGCCGATCTGCGTCAACAGCTCGCGTCGACGTGGAGAGCCGGAAGCCAGGTATAGCGGGGTCATTCGGACATCTCCCTGTCAGCGGCCACCAAGCCGTCAATTGATGTGCAAGCGTCGGCGAAGGTCGCGCAAGGCAAAGCTGATCCACGGCCAGAGCAGCGCGCTGATCACGGCCGACCAGACCAGCGCCAGGGTAGGCAGGCGATTACCGGTCAAGGCACTGAGCCACAGCTGGAGCAACTGTGCAATGCCGAAGACCACCAGGATGATCAGGCTTTGCTGCCACATGGGGAACATGCGCAGGCGCTGTTGCAGCGACAGCACCAGGAATGTGATCAGGGTGAGGATCAACGCGTTCTGCCCCAACAGGGTGCCGTACAGCACGTCCTCGGCCAGGCCAAGCATGAACGCTGTGGCCATGCCGACCTTGTGCGGCACGTTCAAGGTCCAGAACGACACCAGCAACGCCAGCCACATAGGCCGAAAGACTTCCATGAACTGCGGCATGGGCGAGACACTGAGCAGCAGGCCAACGGCAAATGTCAGCCAGATGACCCAACCATTGTTGCGGCGCGATGCGGCCATCACTGCCTCCGGGATTGAGTGGGCGCAGCGGGCGCTGCGGCCGGGCTTGCGGACTGTGCAGCTGGCGCTGTGGCGGGCGTACTGGACTGGGTGGCAGGCGCAGGGGTTACGGCAGGCGCGCCGTTTGCAGGGGTACCGTTTGCGGGAGTGCCGTTTGCAGGCGCACCTTGACCGGTCGTACCAGCACCCTGAGCAGGAACCCTCTCGCCTTTGCGGTCTGCTTCTTCCTGGGCAATCGCGGCATCGGTGGCGCGCTGCTCGGGCGTACGCCGGTCGCTGAACACCAGCAGCATGTAACGGCTACGGTTGAGCGCCGCGGTGGGGATGGCGCGCACAATGGCGAATGGCTGGCCGGAATCGTGGATCACCTCGTTGACGGTGGCCACGGGATAACCGGCGGGGAAGCGTTGGCCCATGCCGGAGCTGACCAGCAGGTCGCCTTCCTTGATGTCCGCCGTATCGGCCACGTGGCGCAACTCGAGGCGCTCCGGGTTGCCGGTACCGCTGGCAATGGCGCGCAAACCGTTGCGGTTGACCTGCACGGGAATGCCGTGGGTGGTATCGGTGAGCAGCAAGACCCGCGAGGTATAGGGCATCAGTTCGACCACCTGCCCCATCAGGCCGCGAGCGTCGAGCACCGGTTGACCGAGAAACACGCCATCGCGCTCACCCTTGTTGATCAGGATGCGGTGTGTGAAGGGGTTGGGATCGACGCCGATCAATTCGGCAACTTCGACCTTTTCGTCAACCAGCGCCGAGGAATTGAGTAGCTCACGCAGGCGCACGTTCTGCTCGGTCAACGCCGCCAGCTTCTGCAGGCGACCTTGCAGCAGCAGGGCCTCGGTCTTGAGTTTCTCGTTCTCGGCAATCAGCTCGTTGCGGCTGCCGAACTGGCCCGCCACCCCTTGCCAGGCGCGTTGCGGCAAGTCGGTGATCCAGTACGATTCCATGAGCACCAGGCCCATCTGGCTGCGAACGGGCTTGAGCAGGTCAAAGCGCGCGTCGACGACCATCAACGCGACCGACATCACCACCAGGACGAGCAGGCGAACGCCCAGCGACGGGCCCTTGGAGAAAAGCGGTTTAATGGGCCGTTCCTCGTGGACGACTCAGGAAGTCATTGGACATGGGACAAGGCACCAGCCTGGTTACGAATTGACGGATGAGGCGCCCGGACGGGCACCGGCCAGCACATACAGGTAGCACTGTGCGTGCTACCTGTAAACCGGGGCTCACGAGCCGCGAGGACGAATCACTCGCTCGAGAGCAGGTCCATTGCGTGCTTGTCCATCATTTCCAGGGCTCGACCGCCGCCGCGGGCGACACAGGTCAACGGGTCTTCGGCGACGATGACCGGCAGCCCGGTTTCCTGGGCCAGCAGCTTGTCCAGGTCACGCAGCAGTGCGCCGCCGCCGGTCAACACCAGGCCACGTTCGGCGATGTCGGAAGCCAGTTCGGGTGGCGACTGCTCCAGGGCGCTCTTGACCGCCTGAACGATGGTCGCCAGCGACTCCTGCAGCGCTTCGAGCACTTCGTTGGAGTTCAGGGTGAACGCACGCGGTACGCCTTCGGCAAGGTTACGGCCGCGAACGTCGACTTCGCGCACTTCACCGCCCGGGTAGGCAGTACCGATTTCCTGCTTGATGCGCTCGGCGGTGGATTCGCCGATCAGGCTGCCGTAGTTACGGCGCACGTAGGTCACGATGGCTTCGTCGAAGCGGTCACCACCGACACGCACCGATTCGGCATAGACCACCCCGTTGAGCGAGATCAACGCGATTTCGGTGGTACCACCGCCGATGTCGACGACCATGGAGCCACGGGCCTCTTCGACCGGCAGGCCGGCACCGATGGCGGCCGCCATGGGTTCTTCGATCAGGAACACTTCGCGGGCACCTGCTCCCAGGGCCGACTCGCGAATGGCGCGGCGCTCAACCTGGGTGGACTTGCACGGCACGCAGATCAGCACACGAGGGCTGGGCTGCAGGAAGCTGTTCTCATGAACCTTGTTGATAAAGTATTGCAACATTTTTTCGCAGACGCTGAAGTCGGCGATCACGCCGTCCTTCATCGGACGAATGGCTGCGATGTTGCCAGGCGTACGGCCCAGCATGCGTTTGGCTTCGGTACCGACGGCGACGACGCTTTTCTGATTGCCATGGGTACGGATGGCAACAACCGAGGGCTCATTCAGGACGATACCGCGCTCACGCACGTAAATTAGGGTGTTGGCAGTACCCAGGTCGATGGACAGATCGCTGGAAAACATGCCACGCAGTTTCTTGAACATGGGAAAGTGACCCTGGGGAAAGCGTGGGTAAAAAAGTGCGGCAAACTCTAACAATGGCAGGGATTTTGGGCAAGGAGCCAATATGTTAAATTGGCTGTTTTTCCGAGCATGCCAGCCGATGATCGCGGCTATTGGACCGCCAAAAAGCTGACATGTTCCTCATTGCGGACACTGAATCCGTTCTTTCTATCCTTCTGGAGATCCCCATGGCGCTTGAACGCTGCGACGTGGAAAAGATCGCCCATCTGGCCCGACTGGGCCTACATGATGGCGAACTGCCACGCATTACCGACGCCTTGAACAGCATCCTCGGGTTGGTCGACCAGATGCAAGCGGTGGACACCGCCGGCATCGAACCCCTGGCTCACCCCCTTGAGGCCAGCCAGCGCCTGCGCCCCGACCAGGTCACCGAGCACAACCAGCGTGACGCCTATCAGGCCGTCGCCCCACAGACCGAAAACGGTCTGTACCTGGTTCCGAAAGTCATCGAGTAAGGGATAGAGCCTGCCATGCATCAATTGACCCTGGCCGAGATCGCCCGCGGACTCGCCGACAAGTCGTTTTCCTCCGAAGAGCTGACCGGCGCCCTGCTGGCCCGTATCAAGCAGCTCGACCCACAGCTCAACAGCTTCATCACCGTGACCGACGAGCTGGCCCTGGGCCAGGCACGTGCTGCCGATGCCCGCCGCGCCGCTGGCGAAGGCGGGGCGTTGCTGGGCGCGCCCATTGCCCACAAGGACCTGTTCTGCACCCAGGGCGTGCGCACCAGCTGCGCGTCGAAGATGCTCGACACCTTCAAGGCGCCCTATGACGCCACCGTGGTGGCCAAGCTCGCCGAAGCTGGCATGGTCACGCTGGGCAAGACCAACATGGACGAGTTCGCCATGGGCTCGGCCAACGAATCGAGCCACTACGGCGCGGTGAAAAACCCCTGGAACCTCGAGCACGTACCGGGTGGCTCGTCGGGCGGCTCGGCCGCTGCCGTGGCAGCGCGCCTGTTGCCGGTGACCACCGGCACCGACACCGGCGGCTCGATCCGTCAGCCGGCCGCACTGACCAACCTCACCGGCCTCAAGCCTACCTATGGCCGCGTCTCGCGCTGGGGCATGATCGCCTATGCCTCGAGCCTGGACCAGGGCGGCCCCCTGGCCCGCACGGCCGAGGACTGCGCGCTGCTGCTGCAAGGCATGGCCGGCTTCGACGCCAAGGATTCGACCAGCATCGAGGAGCCGGTTCCCGACTACAGCGCCACCCTGGGTGATTCGCTGCAAGGGTTGCGTATCGGTCTGCCGAAAGAGTACTTCGGGGCTGGCCTGGACCCGCGCATCGCCGACCTCGTGCAGGCCAGCGTCAAGGAGCTGGAAAAGCTCGGCGCGGTGGTCAAGGAAATCAGCCTGCCGAACATGCAACACGCCATCCCGGCGTACTACGTGATCGCTCCGGCAGAAGCGTCCTCGAACCTGTCGCGTTTCGACGGTGTTCGCTTCGGTCATCGCTGCGAGGCGCCCAAGGACCTGACCGACCTGTACAAGCGTTCCCGCGGCGAAGGCTTCGGCGCCGAAGTGCAGCGCCGGATCATGGTCGGTACCTACGCCCTGTCGGCGGGCTACTATGACGCGTACTACGTGAAGGCCCAGCAAATTCGCCGCCTGATCAAGAACGACTTCATGGCTGCCTTCAAGGATGTCGACCTGATTCTCGGCCCGACCACGCCCAACCCGGCCTGGAAACTGGGCGCCAAGAGCAGCGATCCGGTCGCCGCCTACCTCGAGGACGTCTACACCATCACGGCCAACCTCGCGGGCCTGCCAGGCCTGTCGATGCCAGCCGGCTTCGTCGATGGCTTGCCGGTAGGCGTGCAGTTGCTGGCGCCTTACTTCCAGGAAGGCCGCCTGCTCAACGTAGCCCATCGCTACCAGCAGGTGACCGACTGGCACACCCGCGCCCCTAACGGCTTCTGAGGAACAGACACATGCAATGGGAAGTTGTGATCGGGCTGGAAATTCACACTCAGCTCGCCACCCAGTCGAAAATCTTTTCCGGTAGTGCCACCACGTTTGGCTCGGAACCCAACACCCAGGCGAGCCTAGTCGACCTGGGCATGCCAGGTGTGCTGCCGGTCCTGAACCAGGAAGCGGTGCGCATGGCGTGCATGTTCGGCCTGGCCATCGATGCCGAGATCGGCAAGCGCAACGTGTTCGCGCGCAAGAACTACTTCTACCCCGACCTGCCCAAGGGCTATCAGATCAGCCAGATGGACCTGCCGATTGTGGGCAAGGGCCACCTGGACATCGCGCTGGAAGACGGCACCATCAAGCGCATCGGCGTGACCCGTGCCCACCTGGAAGAAGATGCGGGCAAGAGCCTGCACGAAGATTTCAGCGGCTCCACCGGCATCGACCTGAACCGTGCCGGCACCCCGCTGCTGGAAATCGTGTCCGAGCCCGACATGCGCAGCGCCAAGGAAGCGGTGGCCTATGTCAAGGCCATCCATGCGCTGGTGCGCTACCTGGGCATCTGCGACGGCAACATGGCCGAAGGATCACTGCGCTGCGACTGCAACGTGTCGATCCGGCCCAAGGGCCAGACCGAGTTCGGCACTCGCTGCGAGATCAAGAACGTCAACTCGTTCCGCTTCATCGAGCGCGCGATCAACAGCGAGATCCAGCGCCAGATCGACTTGATCGAGGACGGCGGCAAGGTGGTTCAGGAAACGCGCCTGTACGATCCGAACAAGGACGAGACCCGCTCCATGCGCAGCAAGGAGGAAGCCAACGACTACCGTTACTTCCCCGACCCGGACCTGCTGCCGGTGGTCATCGAGGACAGCTTCCTGGAAACCGTGCGCGCCGGCTTGCCGGAACTGCCCACCCAGAAAGTCGAGCGCTTCCAAAGCCAGTACGGACTGTCGGCATACGATGCCAACGTTTTGGCATCGAGCCGTGAACAGGCCGACTACTTCGAGGAGGTGGTCAAGCTCGGGGGCGACGCCAAAATGGCCGCCAACTGGGTCATGGTCGAGCTGGGCAGCCTGCTCAACAAGCTGGGCATCGAGATTGACCAGGCCCCGGTCACCGCCGCGCAACTGGGCGGCATGCTGGTGCGCATCCGCGACAACACCATCAGCGGCAAGATCGCCAAGACCGTGTTCGAGGCCATGGCGGCAGGTGAAGGCGACGCCGACACCATCATCGAAAGCCGCGGCCTCAAGCAGGTCACCGACAGCGGCGCAATCGAGTCGATGCTCGACGAGGTGTTGGCGGCCAACGCCGAACAGGTCGAACAGTACCGCGCCGCCGACGAGGCCAAGCGCGGCAAAATGTTCGGTTTCTTCGTCGGCCAAGCCATGAAAGCTTCCAAGGGCAAGGCCAACCCTGGGCAGGTGAATCAGCTGCTCAAGGCCAAGCTCGAAGGCTGACCGCACCCTTCAGCGGGGGCTCGCCCTCGCTGACAGACCAGCCGAGGTTGACCAGGACACAGGTCCACCTCGGCTTGTCCCGCGCCCGGCCAAAAGCCCCGGCGCACCGGAGTACCTGTATGTTCAAACGTTCTTTGGCCAGCTTGGCCCTCTTTTCCTGTCTGGCAGGCTGCGCCAGCCATGACATCGACCCGCGAGGTTATGACCGCACGGGTACTGCCTCCTACTACGGCGCCCGCCATCACGGCAAACGCACCGCCAGCGGCGAGGCGTTCAATCAGCATGGCCTGACGGCGGCTCATCGCAACCTGCCGTTCGGCAGCCGGGTGCTGGTGACCAACCTGGCCAATCGGCGCAGCGTGGTGGTCCGCATCAACGACCGCGGCCCGCACGCCCGCAGCCGGCTGATCGACCTGTCTCGGGCTGCCGCTGAAAAAATCGGCATGGTGCGTAGCGGAACGGCGCGCGTGCGAGTACAAGGTCTTAGTGACTGACGACCAGGAGCTTTACCATTTTCGATCTGGCCACCCTCCCCACGTTCAGCCTGCTGCAACTGGGCATCGCTTTGCTGCTGCTGGTCGCAGGCGCCGAACTGCTGGTACGGGCTGCACTGCGCCTGGCGCAACGCCTCCACGTGCGGCCGCTGATCATCGGGCTGAGCCTGGTGGCATTCGGCAGCACTGCACCCCAGTTGACCCTCAGCCTGCAGGCCGCCTACCAAGGCGCACCGGACGTTGCCGTGGGCAGCGTCATCGGCAGCAACATCTTCAATGTGCTGGCCATTCTTGGCCTGGCAGCGCTGGTCATTCCCCTTCGCGTGTCTCGCCAGCTGGTACGCCTGGATATTCCGCTGATGATCCTGGCCAGCGCCCTGGTCTACGGGTTGGCTGCCAATGGCTATCTGGGCCGCGTTGAAGGCGTATTGCTGCTGATGGGGCTAGTGGGTTACCTGGCCATGCTCTGGCACCAGTCCCGTCACTACGCACGCACATACCCTGCCCCGCCATCGGTGCCACAAAGCCCGGCACGCTTCTGGTGCGGGACGTTACTGTTGGTGATGGCAGGCCTTGCCCTGCTGAACCTGGCCGGTCATCTGCTGCTCGACGCTGCCGTGGAAGTGGCCACTGACCTGGGCCTGTCCGAGCGCGTCATCGGCCTTACGGTGGTCGCCATCTGCACGTCGTTGCCGGAACTGGCAGCAGCCCTGATCGCTGCCTTGCGCGGTGAACGCGAGATCGCCGTGGGCACGGTGATCGGCAGCAACCTGTTCAACCTATTGGGCGTATTGGGCCTGACCGCCGTGGTGACCCCCGAGCCCCTGTCGATTTCGCCCAATGCGCTGGATTTCGACCTGCCCGTCATGCTGGGTGTGGCCGCGTTGAGCTTGCCGGTGTTCTATTCAGGCTATCGCATCACCCGGGCCGAAGGGCTGGTGTTCCTGTGCCTGTACCTGGCCTACGGCCTGCACATCGCCGCGTTCACCATGGGCATGCCCCTGGCCGGACGCCTGGAGCGCCTGATGCTGCTCTACGTATTGCCCGTGCTGGCGGTTGTGTTGGTGTACACCACGGTGCGCGCCTGGCGCCGCCAGCATTGAGCACCCCAAGTCAGATCAGCGGCTGGCCTGACGGGCCTTCTTCAACTTGAAGGCTACCCAGAGCAGCAGGATCCAGCCAGGGATCAGCATCACCGAGATGCGAATGGGCGGCGTCAGGTACATCACCACCAGGATCAGCACGATGAAGGCCAGGCACAGGTAGTTGGTGAACGGATGGCCCAGGCTCTGGTAGAACGGCTGTACCCCTGCCGCGCGCTTGGCCTTGCGGAACTTGAGGTGGGTGATGCTGATGCTGGCCCAGTTGATCACCAGCGCCGACACCGCCAGTGCCATCAGCAGGCCAAAGGCTTCGCCGGGCATCAGGTAGTTGATCACCACACACAGGCCCGTGGCCAGGGCAGAAATGCCTAAAGCTGCCAGGGGTACACCGCTGCGGCTGACCTTCAGCAGTTGACGCGGGGCGTCACCTTGGCTAGCCAGGCCGAACAGCATGCGACTGTTGGCGTACACGCAGCTGTTGTAGACCGACAGCGCCGCTGTCAGGACCACGATGTTGAGGATGGTCGCGACCAGGTCGCTGTCCAGCTCATGGAAGATCATCACAAATGGACTGCCGCCTTGTACCACCTTCTGCCAGGGGTACAACGAAAGCAGCACCGCCAGCGCGCCGATGTAGAAGATCAGGATCCGGTAGACCACCTGGTTGGTGGCCTTGGGAATGCTCTGGCGCGGATTGTCGGCTTCGGCGGCCGTGATGCCTACCAGTTCCAGGCCACCGAACGAAAACATGATCACGGCCAGGGCCATGACCAGGCCGCTCACGCCATTGGGGAAGAACCCGCCGTATTGCCACAGGTTGGCCACGCTGGCGTCCGGGCCGCCGTTACCGGTGCTGAGCAACCAGGCGCCGAAACCTATCATGCTGACGATGGCCACGACTTTTACCAAGGCGAACCAGAACTCCATCTCGCCATAGACCTTCACCTGGGTGAGGTTGATCAGGTTGATCACCACAAAGAAGATCGCGGCCGTGGCCCAGGTTGGAAAGTCAGGCCACCAGTACTGGACATAGATACCCACCGCCGTCAGCTCGGCCATGCCGACCAACACGTAGACCACCCAGTAGTTCCAGCCAGACACGAAGCCTGCGAACTCGCTCCAGTACTGGTGGGCAAAATGGCTGAAGCTACCGGCCACCGGCTCTTCGACGACCATTTCCCCGAGCTGGCGCATGATCAGGAACGCCATTAGGCCAGCAATGGCATAGCCCAGCAAAACGGAGGGGCCGGCCAGCTGGATGGTCTGGGCAATGCCCAGGAACAACCCCGTGCCGATGGCGCCGCCGAGCGCGATCAGCTGGATGTGACGATTCTTCAGCCCGCGCTGTAACCGCTCGGGCGTGCTCTGGTCTTGCATGAAGTGTCCTTTCGCTCAGTGAGGCAATGCTGTTGTTTGCAGTCAAGGATCTAGATCCATCCGCCCCACTGCAAGATGAAAATACCAATGTTGGTGGTGATCGCGGCCATCAGCGTGGTAATCACGATGATTGACGCGGCCAGTTCATGGTTGCCGTTGGCCGCACGCGCCATCACGTAGCTGGCCGCTGCGGTGGGGCTGCCGATGTAGAGAAACAGGATGCCCAGTTCGGCCCCGCGAAAACCACAAAGCCAGGCACCCAGGGTCCCAACGAGTGGCAGCCAGGCCATTTTCACCAGGCTGGCGTCCACGGCCAACCTGCCGCTGTCGCGCAGGGCCGTCAGCGACAGGGTGCCGCCAATGCAGATCAGGGCAAGGGGTAAGGTCATCTGCGCCAGGTAGTCACCGGAGGTGAGCAGCCAATTCGGCAAAGGGACCTGGCCGTAGGCCATGGGAATGGCGACCAGCACGCTGAGAATCAGTGGATTTTTCAGGATGCTTTTGAGGATGCTCCACGGGTCGGACTTCAGGTCGGGGCTGTAGACCGCCAGCACGATGGCAGACAACGAGTTGTACAACAGGATCACCAACCCAGCCAGTACCGCACCCAGTGAGATGCCATAGTCGCCGTACAAGCTTGCGGCCAGCGCCAGGCCAATCACCCCGTTGTTGCCGCGAAAGGCGCCTTGGGTGTAGATACCACGGTCGGCCCACGGGCTGCGCCAGACGGCCATGCCCCAGGCGATGGCAAATCCGGCCAGAGTGGCCACCGTGAAATAGATCATGATCCCTGGCCGGACCGCCGCCGCCAGGTCGGCATGATAGATGCCCAGAAACAGCAAGGCCGGCATGCAGACGTTGAACACCAGTTGCGAAGCGACCTTGTTGAAGTTGTCGTCGATCAGGTGGATACGGCGAAGCAACACGCCCAGAAACAGCATGGCGAAAACGGGCGCCGTGATGTTCAGCGTCTGGATGAGAAGGGCAAGCATGGGCGCACGATCCTGAAAGGGGGTTGCCGTTAGGGGGCTAATGATACGCCAACGGCCAGGATTTGCGGGCATTGTGCGGTGATGGGAGCGCAACCGTGCCCTGCCGGGGCACTGGACCGGCCGCGATGGGCTGCGCAGCAGCCCCAGGTGTCAGCTGCGCAGCGCATGTTGTCGGGGCCGCTACCTCGCGGCAACAGGCCGCGCCTACAGCACGATTCAGCGCCGAACTGGCCGCTTCTGCAATTTGCGCTGCAGTGTCCGACGGTGCATGCCTAGCGCGCGTGCGGTCGCCGAAATGTTGCCCTCGTGCTCGTTCAGCACGCGCTGGATGTGTTCCCATTGCAGACGGTCCACGGACATGGGGTTTTCCGGCACCAGGGTGTCCAGGTCGGTATGCTCGGACAACAGGGCCGCCAGCACGTCGTCAGCGTCAGCCGGTTTGCACAGGTAGTTGCAGGCGCCGCGCTTGACCGCTTCCACGGCCGTGGCGATGCTCGAGTACCCGGTCAGGATGACGACCCGCATTTCCGGGTCCAGCTCCAGCAGCTTGGGCAGCAGCACCAGGCCCGAATCCCCTTCCATTTTCAGGTCGAGCGTGGCGTAGTCCGGCAGGTCTTGCTGGGCCAGGATCAAACCTTCTTCGGCCGAGCTGGCGGTGCTTACCCGAAAGCCCCTGCGGCTCATGGCCCGGGCCATCACCCGGGTGAAGGTAGCATCGTCGTCCACCAACAGCAGGTGCGGCAGCTCTTCGGTTTCAACCTGGGTTTCTTCACTCATCATGCTTCTCCTCGCGTGCCATAGGGCAGGCGCAATTCGGTCAGGGTGCCACCTTGTTCATGACTATAGAGTTTCACTGAGCCACCCGCACGGGTGACGCTGGCCTTGCTCAGGAACAGGCCCAGGCCGAAGCCCTTGCCCTTGGTGGTAATGAAAGGTTTGCCAATGGCCTCGGCGATGGCCGGCGGTACGCCAGGGCCATGGTCGCGAATGCTGATGACGATGTCCTGGTGATCCCAGTCCAGGCGCACCTCCAGGTCATCAGGACAGGCGTCGGCGGCGTTGTTCAACAAGTTGAGCAGTGCCTGGGTCAGGTCAGGCGGCGGCGTCAACCGAGGGACGAGCCCATCACGCAGGCGCTGGAAGCGGTAACTGGCTTCCGGGCGCATCAGGTGCCAGCGGTTGAGGGCCTCGTCGAGCCAGACGGTGACCTCCTGCTCGACAATGGCCAGGCGGCGATTGGCCTCGGCGGCGCGAACCAGCTGTTGCAGTGTTTCTTTGCACAGTTTGACCTGGTCCTGAAGAATCTGCAGGTCTTCCTGCAGCAGCGGATCAGTATGGTCCTGGCGCATCTCGTTGAGCAACACGCTCATCGTCGCCAGCGGCGTACCCAGCTCGTGGGCCGCGCCCGCCGCCTGGGTGGCCACGGCCAGCAATTGCTCATCGCGCAGGCTTTCTTCGCGCCGCTCCGAGCGCAGGTGTTCCTGGCGCCGAAGCTCCTCGGCCATGCGCGCGGCAAAGAAGGTGATCACCGCCGCGGCCAGCGCAATGCTCAGCCACATGCCGTAGACCTGCATCTTGTCCCGTGCCAGCGGCAGGCCCTCAAGCGGGTAGAACTGCACCAGCAGCAGGCTGTAGGCCGTCAGCGCGATGCCCGACAGAATCAGCGAATACAGCCAGGGCAGCGTCACCGCCGCGATCGCCAGCGGCACCAGGTAGTAGGACACAAAAGGGTTGGTCGAGCCGCCGGAGTAGTACAGCAGAGCGCTGTGTATCAACAGGTCGCACGCCAGTTGCAGGGCATACTCGAGTTCGGTGACCGGCAGCGACAGGCGCAGGCGCAGCGCCGTGAAGGCGCACAGCAGCGAGGACAAGGCCAGGGTGCCGGCCAGCGACAGCCAGGGCAGTGGCAGCAGCTCGGTCCAGTAGGCCACGCCGACCGAGCCGGCCTGGGCGGCCAAAACCAGGACGCGAATAACGGTCAGTCGCCAGAGGTTCTGGCGCGTAGCGGACAGCGGTTGTGCGGCGGCGAGCATGAGCTCTCCTGATGAGTGCTCCAGAAAATCGGCTGGAGTATACCGAAGCGGGGCATGCTGCTGCAGTGATGCGGCAAAGCGCCACACTTTGTCACAGCTTCATGGGGCCAGCGCTGAACCCACTACACTGTTCCCGGTCTGATGAGCCATGCGTGGAATGGATGGCCACACCCCACGCTTTCATCTGCCAAGGAGCACCTTATGCTAATCCAACGTCGCGGCGCTGCCCTTCTCTTGTCCTGCGGTTTGCTGGCCAGCTTGCCAGCGCTGGCCGCCGATGAGCCGCGCTTCAATCAGGTGTCACTGCGCGCCGAAGTGAGCAAGGAAGTGGCACGCGACCTGATGGTCGTGACCCTCTACAGCGAAGCGCAGAACACCGACCCGGGCAAGCTTGCCAAGCAGATCACCGAGACCATGAACAAGGCTGTGCAGCAGTCGCGCCAGGTCAAGGACGTCAAGATCAGCCAGGGCAGCCGCAACAGCTACCCGGTGTACGACACCAAAGGCCAGAAAATCACCGGCTGGCGCGAGCGTGCCGAGCTGCGGCTCGAAAGCGCGGACTTCCCAGCGCTTTCACAGCTCACCGCCGAGCTGCTGCAAGACCTGAAAATGGGCGGCATGGACTTCTCCATCGCACCGGCTACCCGCAAGTCCAGCGAAGACGCGCTGCTCAAGGAAGCCGTCGACGCATTCAAGGCGCGCGCCCAATTGGCCACCGAAGCCCTGGGCGGCAGTGGTTACAAGGTGGTCAGCCTCAACCTGAACAGCAGCGGCTATCCACGGCCTTACCTGCGCAGTGCACCGATGGCGATGAAGGCCATGGCAGCAGACGAAGCTGCGCCAGCGCCGGACATCGAGGCGGGCACCAGCGAAGTGAGCATGAACGCCGATGGCTTGATCGAAGTGCAGATGCCTTGACGGCGAGTCGGCAGGGGCAGGCCCCAGGCCAGCCCCCTGACCAGCAACTGATGCCCTGGCGCCTTGACTGCCCCGTCAGGGCTTTTCACCCTGCCCTGAAGGAAGGCCTGCATTTTAAGAGATTTCCTACACCCTCTTAAGCCTTTCCCGACATCCTCATCCAATCAGTAATATTCAGCAAAAAGCCACCATTCTGCCCTCGCAAACGTTTAACTCCGCCAAAAGTTACATCGATGCGACATTCATGTACTGCCGTGCCACTTTTCAAGTCCCGACTAACCTTGTGCATATTGCATTGGGCCCACCCCTGCATAAGTATCCGCAGGTCGGCTCACGAGGCCGCCCTCTCTGAACAATGACAACAATGAGGCCAACATGCTCAAACATGCAGTCATTCCGTTCCTGCTAGGCGCAGGTTTGCTCACTGGCGCGCCGTCGGCCTTCGCCGCTTCGAACCTGGTGTTCTGTTCAGAAGGCAGCCCGGCCGGTTTCGACCCGGGGCAATACACCACCGGTACCGATTTCGACGCCTCGGCCGAAACGGTCTTCAACCGGTTGACTCAGTTCGAGCGTGGCGGCACTGCGGTCATCCCGGGGCTGGCAACGCGCTGGGAGGTTGCAGAAGATGGCAAGACCTACACCTTCCACCTGCGCGAAGGCGTGAAGTTCCACACCACCGACTACTTCAAGCCCACCCGCCCGTTCAATGCAGACGACGTGCTGTTCACGTTCAACCGCATGCTCGACAAGGACCATCCATTCCGCAAGGCCTACCCCACCGAGTTCCCGTACTTCACCGACATGGGCATGGACAAGAACATCGCCGGGATCGAGAAACTGGACGAGCACACGGTCAAGTTCACCCTCAACGACGTCGACGCCGCCTTCATCCAGAACCTGGCCATGAGCTTCGCGTCCATCCAGTCCGCCGAGTACGCCGACCAGTTGCTCAAGAACGGCAAGGCCGCCGACATCAACCAGAAGCCGATCGGCACTGGCCCGTTCGTGTTCAGCAAGTACCAGAAGGACGCGCAGATCCGCTTCAAGGGCAACAAGGACTACTGGAAACCCGAGGACGTGAAGATCGACAACCTGATCTTCGCCATCACCACCGATGCTTCGGTGCGCATGCAGAAACTCAAGAAGAACGAGTGCCAGGTCACGCTGTTCCCGCGTCCGGCCGATATCGCGCCGCTCAAGCAGGACTCCAAGCTGCAGATGCCCCAGCAAGCGGGCTTCAACCTGGGCTACATCGCCTACAACGTGATGGACCAGGTCAAGGGCAGCAACCAGCCCAACCCCATGGCCCAGCTCAAGGTGCGCCAGGCGCTGGACATGGCCGTGGACAAGCAGAAAATCATCGAGTCGGTGTACCAGGGGGCGGGCCAGCTGGCGGTCAATGCCATGCCGCCGACCCAGTGGTCGTATGACAGCAGCATCAAGGACGCTCCCCACGACCCCGACAAGGCCCGCCAGTTGCTCAAGGAAGCCGGCATCAAGGACGGCACTGAAATCACCCTGTGGGCCATGCCGGTCCAGCGGCCGTACAACCCCAACGCCAAACTGATGGCCGAGATGCTCCAGGCAGACTGGGCCAAGATCGGCATCAAGGCCAAGATCGTCAGCTATGAGTGGGGCGAGTACATCAAGCGCTCCAAGGCGGGCGAACAAGGCGCCATGCTCATTGGCTGGAGCGGGGACAATGGCGACCCTGACAACTGGCTGGGCACCTTGTATGGCTGCGACGCCATCGACGGCAACAACTTCTCCAAGTGGTGCTACAAGCCCTACGATGACCTGATCAAGCAGGCCAAGGCCACCTCCGACCAGGCCAAGCGCACCGAGCTTTATCAGAAAGCCCAGCACATCCTCAAGGAGCAGGTGCCGATCACCCCGATCGCCCACTCCACCGTCTACCAGCCCATGAGTGCCAAGGTGAAGGACTTCAAGATCAGTCCATTTGCCCTCAACGCGTTCTACGGCGTCAGCGTCGACAAATAGCCTGAGGGCTGCGCCCGCCTGACGGGCGCCTGACCCACCCCATTCATACCCAGTCGTCCCGCTGCCAAGCGTGCGGGACAGGCGAACTGTTGCCGCGATTCGTGCCCGGAGCCGGCCCAGCACCCAAAAGGACTTAGCATGCGCCACGTGACCCGACTTTCTACACTGCTCGCCCTGGCCCTGGTCGGCCAGACGCCAGCCGTGATGGCCAACAACTTGGTGTTCTGCTCCGAAGGCAGCCCGGCCGGTTTCGATACGGCCCAATACACCACCGCCACCGACAATGACGCGGCCCAGCCGATCTATAACCGCCTGGTGGAGTTCGAGCGCGGCGGCACGGCGGTACACCCTGCCCTGGCCACCCGCTGGGAAGTCACCGAGGACGGCCTGCGCTACACCTTTCACCTGCGCGAAGGCGTGAGCTTTCACAGCAACAAGGCCTTCACCCCCAGCCGGCCCTTCAACGCAGACGACGTGCTGTTCACCTTCAACCGCATGCTCGACAGGCAGCACCCGTTTCGCAAGGCCTACCCCACCGAGTTTCCCTACTTCGTCAGCATGGGCCTGGACAAGAACATCGCAGGCGTCGAAAAGACCGACCCGTTCACCGTGGTGTTCACGCTGCACACCGTAGACGCCGCGTTCATCCAGAACCTGGCCATGAGCTTTGCCTCGATCCTGTCCGCCGAATACGCCGAGCAGTTGCTTAAAACCGGCCGCCCTAGCGACATCAACCAGCAACCGATAGGCACCGGCCCGTTCGTGTTCCAGCGCTACCAGAAAGACTCGCAGATCCGCTACAAGGCCAACCGTGCCTACTGGGCGCCCGAGCAGGTGAAGCTCGACAACCTGGTGTTCTCGATCAATGTCGATCCGTCGGTGCGCATCCAGAAACTGCGCCGCAACGAGTGCCAGGTCACCCTGCATCCGCGGCCGGCCGACCTGCCAGGGCTCAAGCAGGACACGAACGTGCAGGTCTTGCAGCAAGCAGGGTTCAACCTGGGCTATATCGCCTACAACACCCAGCACCCGCCATTCGATCGGCTTGAGGTGCGCCAGGCCATGGACATGGCAGTCAACAAGCAGGCCATCCTGCAGGCGGTCTACCAGGAAGCAGGACAACGGGCGGTCAACGCCATGCCGCCCACCCAGTGGTCCTACGACACTAGCATCACCGATGCACCGCACGACCCGGAAAAAGCCCGCCAGCTGCTCGAACAGGCCGGGGTCAAGCCTGGCACCGAAATCACTCTGTGGGCCATGCCGGTGCAACGCCCCTACAACCCCAACGCCAAGCTGATGGCCGAAATGCTCCAGGCCGATTGGAGCAAGCTGGGCTTGAAGGTGCGCATCGTCAGCTACGAATGGGGCGAATACATCAAGCGCCTCAAGAGCGGCGAGCACGATGTGGCGCTGATCGGCTGGACCGGTGACAACGGCGACCCCGACAACTGGCTGGGTACGCTGTACAGCTGCGACGCCATTGGCAGCAACAACTATTCGCAATGGTGCGACCCGCAGTACGACAGCCTGGTCAAGCAAGCCAAGCAGGTTACCGACCAAGCTCAGCGCACCACGCTCTATCAGCAAGCCCAGCAGCGGCTCAAGCAGCAGGTGCCGATCACGCCAGTGGCCCACTCCACTGTCAATCAGCCCCTGAGCACTCGAGTGTCCGGGTTCAAGGTCAGCCCGTTCGGGCGCAACGAGTTTTCCGGCGTCAGCGTCGATTAGCACCGACTGGCAGGCAGGGCGCGCAGGGGGGGAGACCCGCGCACCATGCCTACCCATCGCCCGCTTAAGCCTCGGTGATCCCGGGGCGCCCCAGGCAACACGGCAACACGGCAACACCCACCCGGCCCACAAGGCCGGCAATAACTAGAAATGAAAAGGAGCTTCTATCGTGAGACTGTTCAATTCGAGCGCACTGGCGTTAGCCATAGGTGCAGCAACCACCACCGTCCACGCCGATCCACAGAGCCAGGCCTACTTGCCGCTCACCCTCGCAGCCGAAAGCGCCCAGGCGCAGGCCAAGGGTTTCGTCGATGGCCAGAGCCTGGGCGGGACGACGCGCAACTGGTACGCCCGCGAACGCGCCACCCGCGCACCGCTGTGGCGCTACTACAAGAGCGACGGCACCCGTCACCCGACCCACACCCGTGAAAACTGGGTGCAAGGCACCATCCTCAACTACACCTCGGGCTTTACCCAGGGCACGGTGGGCTTTGCCGTGGAGGCAGCCGGCTATAACGCCATCGCCCTGCAGCAGGACCGCGAAGCGATCGCAGGTCCCAACAACCGTACCCTGACCCACAGCGACGGCGACGCCATCGGCCAGTGGAGCAAACTGGGGCTGGGCAACGTCAAGGCGCGTCTTTCCAATACCACCCTGACCCTCGGTCGCCAGGCCGTCGATACCCCGATGATCGCCTTTATCGGTAACCGCGCCCTGCCCTCCAGTTTTCAGGGCGCATTCCTGCACAGCGCTGAATTCGACAACTTGACGTTCGACCTGGGTACCTTCGACCGGGTCTCGCCCCGTACCGAGCAGAGCCTGAGCAAGTTCCGCAGCGAATACGGTGCGGCCGGGGTGGAAACGGACCGCGCCAGCACGGTCGGTATCAACTACCAGCCCCTCAAGAGCCTGACCACCAGCCTGTATGCCACCAAGGTCGACGATTTCTGGAACCAGTACTACTTCGGCGCCAATCACATGTTCGGCGACAGCGCCGTGCTCAGCCTGTCCACGGGCCTCAACTACTACAAGACCGTGGACGCCGGCAGCCGCAAGATGGGCGAAATCGACAACGACACCTACAGCCTGTCGCTGGGCCTGACCCATCAGGCGCACACCCTCACCGCCGCCTGGCAGCAGGTCAATGGCAACGAGTATTTCGACTACCTCCACGAAACCAACGGCATCTACCTGGCCAACTCGCTGCTGTCGGACTTCAACGGCCCGAACGAGAAATCGCTGCAGTTATCCTATGTGCTCAACATGGCTTACTACGGCGTGCCAGGGCTGAAATTCAACCTGTACAACGCCCGGGGCTGGGGCATCGACGGCACCCATTACCGCGGTAGCGCCTATGACGTCCAGGGCCTCGATGGCGAGACCCATTACGAGTGGGGTATCGGCACCAGCTACGCCGTACAGAGCGGACCGCTCAAGGACACCAGCATCCGCGCCACCTACACCACACACCGCGCAAGCAAGGCACAGGGCGATGGCAGCCTGAACGAATTCAGGCTCGTGACCACCATCCCGTTCAACATCCTCTGACCGGCCGCCCGGCCCGCTTGCCAGCGGGTCGGGCGTCAGGCTGGAGCACAACGCAGGGAGAATTGATCCATGCACGCTGTGACCAAGAAGACATCGGCGCTGCGGCTGTTGCTGGCAACGCTGCTTTTGGGCAGTACATCCCAGCTGGCCGCCAAGCCGCTGGTGGTGTGCACCGAGGCCAGCCCCGAAGGGTTCGATGTGGTGCAATACACCACGGCGGTGACGTTCGACGCGGCGGCCGAAACCCTCTTCAACCGCCTGGTGGACTTCAAGCCCGGCACCACGGATGTCCAACCGGCCCTGGCCGAGCGTTGGGACATCTCCGCCGACGGCCTGACCTATACCTTCCACCTTCGCCGAGGGGTCAAGTTCCACACCACCGACTATTTCAAGCCCAGCCGCGACCTGAACGCCGACGATGTGCTGTGGAGCTTGCGCCGCCAGCTTGACCCGAGCCACCCCTGGCACGACAAGACCAGCATCGGCTACCCCTACTTCGAGAGCATGGCCTTCAATTCGTTGCTCAAGTCGGTGGACAAGACCGACGACTACACCGTGGTGATCACCTTGACCCGGCCAGAAGCGCCTTTGCTGCGCGACATGGCCATGGGCTTCACCTCCATCTACTCCGCCGAGTACGGCGACCAGCTGCTGGCAGCCGGCAAGACGGCAGAGCTCAACAGCAAGCCAATCGGCACAGGGCCGTTCATTTTCCAGCGCTACAACAAGGATGCCCAGGTCCGCTTCAAGCCCAACCCTGACTATTTCCGGGGCAAGCCGCCCGCCGATGCGCTGGTCTTCGCCATCGCCACCGACAGTAATGTCCGCCTGCAGAAGTTGCGCGCCAACGAGTGCCAGGTTGCGCTATACCCCAAACCGGACGATGTACCGTCGATCGTGGCGGACCCGCGCCTGAAGGTCGCCCAGACCGAAGCGCTGGTAACCGGTTACATCGCCATGAACACCCAACATCCGTACCTGAGTGATGTACGTGTGCGCAAGGCGATCAACATGGCCTTCGACCGCCAGACCCACGTCGACCAGCTGTTCGGCAAAGGCAATGCGCTGGTAGGCGTCAACCCGTATCCCCCTTCGATGATCGGCTACAACACCGCCAACCAGAACCCGCCACGCGATCTCGACCAGGCGCGTGCGCTGCTAAAACAAGCCGGTGTCCCCCAGGGCACGGTCATCACCCTGTTCACCCGCAATGGCGGCGGCCCGACCAACCCGAACCCGCGACTGTCCGCCGAGATGCTTCAGGCCGACCTGGCGCAGATCGGCCTGAACCTGGATATCCGTGTCATGGAGTGGGCCGAAATGCTGCGCCGTGCCAAGAAAGGCGAGGCGGACCTGGTGTCCAGTGGCTGGGCCGGCGACAACGGCGACCCGGACAACTTTCTCACCCCCCTGCTCAGTTGCGAGGCGGCCAGCAATGGCGAGAACTATGCACGCTGGTGCAACTCGAAATTCCAGGCATTGATCACACGCGCCCGCGAGGTGAGCGACAACGAGGAGCGTGCCAGGCTCTATAGCGAGGCATTGACGGTGTACGATGAGGACCAGCCCTGGATCAGCATGGCCCACCCCAAGGTGTTCACGGCCATGCGTGAGAACGTGGAGGGCTACGTGATCAGCCCCTTGACCAGCAACAACTTCGCTACCACCCGAGTGAAGTAGAACAACAACGACCGCCGTTGCCCTGTGGGCAGCGGCGGCACTGCCGTGGCAGGTACCTGCCATGCGGCCTGATGAGGTAACTGCGACCATGTTGAGTTTTATTGCCCGGCGCTTGGGCCTGTTGATCCCGACCTTTTTCGGCATCACCTTGCTGACCTTCGCGCTGATACGCCTGATCCCCGGTGACCCGGTGGAAGTGATGATGGGCGAACGCAGGGTCGACCCGGAAATGCACGCCCAGGCCATGGAGCGCCTGGGCCTGAACAAACCGTTGCCGGCCCAGTACCTGGACTACATCGGCAAGCTGGCCCAGGGCGACCTGGGCGAGTCGCTGCGCACGCGCGAGAGCGTATGGAGCGAGTTCACCACCTTGTTCCCGGCCACCCTGGAACTGGCCATGGCCGCCTTGCTGTTCGCCGGCGTGGTCGGCTTGCTGGCCGGGGTGATCGCCGCGCTCAAGCGCGGGTCGCTGTTCGACCATGGGGTGATGGGGATTTCGCTGGCGGGCTACTCGATGCCGATCTTCTGGTGGGGCCTGATCCTGATCATGTTCTTCTCGGTGAGCCTGGGCTGGACCCCGGTATCCGGGCGCATCGACCTGCTCTATGACATCGAGCCCAAGACCGGTTTCATGCTCATCGACACCCTGCTCAGCGACGAAGAGGGTTCGTTCAAGGATGCCGTGATGCACCTGATTCTGCCGGCCATCGTACTGGGTACCATCCCGCTGGCGGTGATCGCACGCATGACGCGTTCCTCCATGCTCGAAGTGTTGCGCGAGGACTACATCCGCACGGCGCGTGCCAAGGGGCTGTCCCCGGCCCGGGTCGTGTTCATGCACGGCTTGCGCAACGCCCTGATTCCCGTCCTGACCGTGTTCGGCCTGCAGGTCGGCACCTTGCTGGCCGGTGCGGTGTTGACCGAAACCATTTTCTCCTGGCCGGGCATCGGCAAATGGCTGATCGAAGCCATCGGCGCCCGTGACTACCCCGTGGTCCAGAACGGCATTCTGTTGATTGCCTGCCTGGTGATCCTGGTCAACTTCGTCGTGGACATTCTCTACGGCCTGGCCAATCCACGCATCCGTCATCAGCGCTGAGGCCCCGTCATGACCAACCCGACTGCAAAAACCCTGTCCCCGGTCAGCCCGGTGGACCAGAGCCTTCTCTACCCCTCGCCCTACAAGGAATTCTGGCAGGCCTTCGCGCGCAACAAGGGCGCGGTGATGGGCCTGGCGTTCATGTGCGTGGTGGTGTTCTGCGCGCTGTTCGCGCCCTGGGTCGCGCCCCACGACCCCAGCGAGCAGTACCGCGACTTTCTGCTCACCCCCCCGGTGTGGCTGGAGGGTGGCACTTGGCAGTTCATCCTGGGCACCGATGAGCTTGGCCGCGACCTGCTCTCGCGCTTGATCCAAGGGGCGCGCCTGTCCTTGCTGATTGGCTTGTCCTCGGTGGTGATATCGTTGATCCCCGGCATTCTGCTCGGGTTGCTGGCGGGCTTCTTCCCGCACTTCGTCGGCCCTTCGATCATGCGCCTTATGGACGTGATGCTGGCCCTGCCCTCGCTGCTGCTGGCCGTCGCCATCGTCGCCATCCTCGGCCCTGGCCTGATCAACACCGTGATCGCCATTGCCATCGTCTCGCTGCCCTCCTACGTGCGCCTGACCCGCGCCGCCGTGATGGGCGAGCTGAACCGCGACTACGTCACCGCTGCCCGGCTGGCAGGCGCTGGGCTGGGGCGCCTGATGTTCGTGACCGTGCTGCCCAACTGCATGGCGCCGCTGATCGTGCAGGCCACCTTGAGCTTTTCCTCGGCCATTCTCGACGCCGCCGCCCTGGGCTTCCTGGGCCTTGGTGTGCAACCCCCGACGCCGGAGTGGGGCACCATGCTGGCCTCGGCCAGGGATTACATCGAGCGCGCCTGGTGGGTGGTGAGCCTGCCGGGCCTGACCATCCTGCTCAGCGTACTGGCGATCAACCTGATGGGTGATGGCCTGCGCGATGCGCTCGACCCCAAACTCAAGAACGCCGCCTGAGGAGCACACCCATGTCTTTGTTGCAGATCAACAACCTCAACGTGCGTTTTGGCGACGCGGACGCCGTGCCAGTGGTGGACGGGCTGGACTTACAGGTTCAAGCCGGCGAAATCCTGGCCATCGTCGGCGAGTCCGGCTCGGGCAAATCGGTGACCATGATGGCCCTGATGGGCCTGGTCGAGGCCCCTGGCCGGATCACGGCCGATGCCATGACATTCGACGGTACCGACATGCTCACCCTCAGCGGCCGGCAACGGCGCAAGGTGGTCGGCAAGGACATCGCCATGGTCTTCCAAGACCCCATGACGGCCCTGAACCCCAGCTACACCGTGGGTTATCAGATCGAAGAAGTCCTGCGTCAACACCTGGGCCTCAAGGGCAAGGCGGCGCGGCAACGGGCCCTGGAACTGCTGCAGAAGGTCGAGATCCCGGCCGCCGAAAGCCGCCTGGACGCTTATCCGCATCAACTGTCCGGCGGCATGAGCCAACGGGTGGCCATCGCCATGGCCATCGCCGGTGAGCCGAAGCTGCTGATCGCCGATGAGCCGACCACGGCGCTGGACGTGACCATCCAGGCGCAGATCATGGAGCTGCTGGTCAACCTGCAACAGGAGCGCAACATGGCCCTGATCCTGATCACCCATGACCTGGCGGTAGTGGCCGAGACCGCGCGCCGGGTGTGCGTGATGTATGCAGGCCAGGCCGTGGAGGTGGGCCAGGTGCCAGAGCTGTTCGACGTCCCTGCCCACCCCTATACCGAAGCCCTGCTGGCGGCGATTCCCGAACACAGCCTGGGTGCCGAGCGCTTGGCTACCCTGCCTGGCATCGTCCCGGGCCGCTATGACCGGCCAACGGGTTGCCTGCTGTCACCGCGTTGCCCTTATGTGCAGGACAACTGCCGACACCAGCGCCCGGCCCTGGACCCCAAGGCCCAGAGCCTGGCCCGTTGTTTCTACCCACTGAACCAGGAGGTGGCGTGATGGCCGTCGTTCTATCGGCCCGGGACCTGACCCGGCATTACGAAGTCTCCCGCGGGTTGTTCAAGGGCCATGCGCTGGTGCGCGCGCTCAATGGCGTTTCGTTCGAACTGGAGGCGGGCAAGACGTTGGCGGTAGTCGGTGAGTCCGGTTGCGGCAAGTCGACCCTGGCCCGCGCCCTGACCCTGATCGAGCAGCCCACCTCAGGCTCGCTGCAGATTGCAGGTACCGAGGTCACCGGAGCCAGCAAGGCCGAGCGCAAGCAACTGCGCCGGGACGTGCAGATGGTCTTCCAGAGCCCTTACGCCTCGCTCAACCCGCGGCAGAAGATCGGTGACCAGCTGGCCGAGCCTTTGCTGATCAACACCGCGCTGAGCAAGGCGCAGCGCCGTGATAGGGTGCAGAAGATGATGGAGCAGGTGGGGCTGCGCCCGGAGCATTACCAGCGCTATCCGCACATGTTCTCCGGTGGGCAGCGTCAGCGTATCGCGCTGGCACGGGCCATGATGTTGCAGCCCAAGGTGTTGGTGGCCGACGAGCCGACATCTGCACTGGATGTGTCCATCCAGGCCCAGGTGCTGAACTTGTTCATGGACATGCAGCAGCAGTACGGTACCGGTTATGTATTCATCTCCCACAACCTGGCGGTAGTACGTCACGTGGCCGATGATGTGCTGGTCATGTACTTGGGCAGGCCGGCGGAGATGGGGCCCAAAGCCGATATCTACGAAAAGCCGCTGCATCCGTACACCCAGGCTCTATTGTCTGCCACACCCGCTATTCATCCAGACCCGTCCAAGCCGCGCATCCGCATTGCCGGTGAGCTGCCCAACCCGCTCAACCCGCCGGATGGCTGCGCTTTTCACAAACGCTGCCCCTACGCGACCGATCGCTGCGCCAATGAGGTGCCGGCGTTCAGGCAAGTGGAGACCCGGCAGGTGGCTTGTCATTATGCGGAGCAGTTTCTTTAACGAAGGTACGGCGCGGTCGGTCGGGCGGACCGGCACGACCGCTCCGAATTCACTCACCATCAGAAGCGACGCAAGGCAGCAGACCGACAAATGAGACATAAACGAAAAGGGCCGCTAAGCGGCCCTTTTCGTCAGTGCATGAACAGTGCAATCAGAATGATGACTGGAATCGGTACACCCAGCATCCATAGCAATATCGAGCGCATGTTCGTTCTCCTTACTTAGCGTTGAATGGTGCGGTGAGCGACGTAGTCGCCTTCGAGCCACTGAACCTGGTCGCGACGACGACCACCGTACAGCGCGGCCAGGCTGGCGAAGAAGGCGCCGCACAGCAGGGCCACGAAGGTCCACAGGGCAGTCCAGGCAGCCACTTTGGCAGCGGTGTCTGCAGCCTGCTTGGCATCGGTTTTCAGTTGCTGAACCTGAGCCATGACCTGATCGACGCGAGCTTCGGCTTCCGGTTGGGAAAGGCGGGTGCGCTGGGCAACCAGCTGCGCCAGGTAGGCACGGTCTTCAGGTGCCAGGGCGCCGTCACCGGCAAAGCCTTTGGCCAGGATGCGAGCGGCAACACCGTTGGCCGCATCATCGCTGACAGGCGCCGGGCCCTCGCCACGGAACAGGCCGTCGACGAAGTAGTCCAGGGACTCATCCGAGGCATTGGAAGCGGCAGCGCCACCGGCAGCGGCGGTCATGCCGGCCGCTTGAGTGGCTGCACTGGCACCAGCGCCCACGATGTTGCCGGCTGTGCCCAGTACCAGCATGGCCGTTACCAGGGTAGCCACGGCCCACGACAGGAAGCCGTGTGCAGTGTCGCGGAAATACACTTCGTCGCCGTGCAGATTGGCCCATTTCACGCGCAGACGGCCGGCAATGTAGCCGCCCATGCCCGAAGCGATGATCTGGGTCAGCAGCAACCAGACAATGGTAGAGATGCCCAGGGCTTTCGCACTGGCCCCTTCATCTGCCCACGGCGAGGTCGCGGCAAAGCCGAGCCCTGCACCGAGTACCACCAGAAGGAGGGAGATGGCAGCAGCACCGGCTGCGCCAGCAAAGATTGCTGCCCAGGAAACACCTGAGCGGCTTTGTGTATCGACAACGGGATAGTCGGCAGATGAGATCATGATGTGGTCGCCTGTGTTGTTAGCGAGAAGTCCATTCGCGCATTAAACGTTGCAGCGGCTGTGCCAGTTGCCGTAAAAAATCACGCCCTTTGAAATCAACAACTTACAAAAACAGGTTAATTATTGACCGTGCAAAATGCGCGAATCGGCCTGTAGCGTCAGGTGTTCTGCATTCTTGTCGCCACGCCAGGGAAAGGGCATGATCCGTCCATGACCCTGCCCGATGGCCCGTCCCAGACACCGATTACCGCCGACACCGTGATGCGCTACCACCTGTGCTGGAAGCATCGTGATCTCGATGGCGTGATGGCGCTGTACCACCCCGACATTCAATACCACGACTTCTTTCAGAACCGTGTGCTGGGCCATGCCGAGCTGCGTACGTACGTGGGCGCCTGCCTGCCCCATGCCGCCGGCGAGGACATCGTGCACAGCGACCGTATCCGCGTCGATGGCTGCACGGCGTATATACAGTACCAAGTCACCGTGCAGGGCGGGGACGGCCTGGTGGCGTTCCAGTCCAGCGAGGCGATCACGGTCAAGGACGGTCTGATCTGGCAGGTCAATGAATACGCCACACTCGTGCGTCAGCACAGCGCAAGCAGCACCAGTCGCACCTCACGGCCCGCCACCAGCCGGCTGGGGCTGTCCCCGCGCCAGTTGTCTACCATGGCGCAAGACCTTGAGCACTACTTCCAGCGACATCGTCCGTACCTGGATCCTGACTTGAGTTTGCAACAGGTCGCCCAGGCCAGCGGTTACAGCCGCAATCAGATTTCCTACTTGCTGAACCAGGTGCTGGGCCAGCGTTTTTACCGCTACGTCAACCAAGCCCGCCTTCAGCACCTGATGACGATCCTGGCGAATGACAGCGGCCAGACGTCCATCGATGACCTGGCGTTCAACGCCGGTTTCAACTCGCTGTCCGCGTTCTACAAGTGCTTCCGCGAGCATACCGGGCTGACGCCAAAAGCCTATCTCAAACAGATTTCCTCGCGTGCACGCACGTAAGACAACCGCTGGCGTTGGCCACTAGCATCGCTCCATCACCTGATCGCTTGTGGAGCCCGGCCCATGCAGCCTCTGCGTACACTCAGCTTGTGGATGGACCAGCTGCAAGAGCCGCTGTGTGCGCGCCCTGCCCTGCGTGAAAATGTCGAGGCCGACGTCTGCATCATCGGCGCTGGCTACACAGGCCTGTGGACCGCTTACTACCTCAAGCGCCAGGCACCGCACCTCAATGTCGTGGTAATCGAGGCCAACATCGCAGGGTTTGGCGCCTCGGGGCGCAACGGCGGGTGGTTGATGGGCAATTTGCTGGGTGAAGATCGCCTGTTGGCCAGCCTGTCGCCGGTTCAGCGCCGCGCCAGCATCGAGCTGCTGCATGACATTCCAGACGAAGTACAGCGCGTGTTGCACCGCGAACAGCTCGATTGCGACTACCGCAAGGGCGGCGTGTTGTACTGCGCAGCCCGTTATCCCGAGCAGGAGCGAAGCCTGCGTGCCTACCTGGATCACTTGTACAACCTGGGCATGACCGAGGACGATTACCACTGGCTGCGTCCAGCGCAACTGCAGGGCCAGTTGCGCGTAAGCAATGCCTATGGGGCTATCTACAGCCCGCACACGGCCACGATTCAGCCGGCCAAGCTCGTCCGTGGCCTGGCCAGCGCAGTCGAGGCCCTGGGGGTGCCGATCTACGAAAACACACCGGCGCTGGACTGGCAACCTGGCGAAGTGACCACCCCGTTGGCACGCCTGCGGTGCAACTGGATCGTCCCGGCGGTGGAAGGCTATGCCGCCAGCTTGCCGCCGTTGGGCAAACACCAGTTGCCGGTTCAGAGCCTGATGGTCGCTACCGAGCCTTTGCCTGAGGCCATTTGGGCGCAGATCGGCCTCGACCAGGGACAAGCCTTCAGCGAGGGCAGCCGACAGGTGACCTATGGTCAGCGCACTGCCGATGATCGGCTGGTGTTCGGTGCCCGAGGTGGCTACCGCTTCGGTGGCAGGTTGCGTGAGGACTTCAACCTCCAGGCCCATGAAATCGAGCTGCGTCGCTACCTGTTCAGCGAGCTGTTTCCCCAACTGCGCCATGTGCGCATCACCCATTCGTGGGGTGGCAACCTGGGTATGGCGCGGCGCTTCCAGCCGCACATGCTGTGCGACCGCCAGCGGGGTATCGCGTTGGCCGGAGGCTACGGCGGTGAAGGCGTAGGCGCGACCAACCTGGGTGGTCGCACCCTGGCTGCACTTATCCTGAATCAGCAGAACGCACTCACCGGGCAGCCTTGGGTACATGACAACAGGCCGCTATCGAGCCTGGCCAGCTGGCCTCCGGAGCCCAGCCGCTGGCTGGGGTACAACGCCATCATCCAGAGTTTCGTCCACGAGGACCGTACCCTGGCCAACCCCGCGACACCGCCATGGAGACGGCAACTGGCCAGCAAGCTGGCAGATTTCATGGAAGGTTTCATGCACTGATTCTTCACCCAAACAGGACCGACCTTTCATGAGCATCACTCAGTTCAAACGGGCAGACAGCGCCGTTTTGCAGTCCAGCAGCCCTGTCGCCGTACCGCTCGGCCAACCCGTGCCGGTGACATCGACCACGAGCGTGCAACGCAGCGATGGCGTGGAGACGGGAATCTGGGAATGCACCCCAGGGCGCTGGCGACGGCAAATCACGCAACAGGAGTTCTGCCACTTCATCAAGGGGCGCTGCACCTTCACCCCCGACGATGGCGAGCCCCTGGTCATAGAAGCCGGAGACGCATTGATGCTACCGGCCAACAGCACTGGCACCTGGGATATCCAGGAAACCGTGCGCAAGACCTACGTACTTATCTTCTGATCCGCTGATCGCCTGCCTTCGATAACAACACACAAAGCAAGGTAACCCGATATGCGCACGCTTATCATCGCCCCCTTGATGCTGGCCGCCAGCGTGGCCAGCGCGGCAGAAACCGTCAAGATCTACAACTGGTCCAGTTACATCGCGCCCGACACCTTGAAGCAGTTCCAGCAAGCCACCGGCATCGTGCCCACCTACGACGTCTATGACAGCAACGAGACCCTCGATGGCAAGTTGATGACCGGCAATTCCGGCTACGACGTGGTGTTTCCATCCAACCATTTCATGGCCCGGCAAATCCAGGGCAAAGCCCTCAAGCGCCTGGACAAGTCGCAGTTGCCCAACTGGAAGAACCTCAACCCAGTGCTGCTCAAGGCCCTGGAGGGCAATGACCCAGGCAACCAGTACGGGTTCCCGTACCTCTGGGGCAGCACGGGCATCGGCTACAACATCGACAAGGTCAAAGCCGTATTGGGCGACGACGCGCCGGTCGACTCCTGGGACCTGATCTTCAAGCCGCAGTACATGAGCAAGCTCAAAGGTTGTGGCGTGGCGGTGCTGGACAATGGCCCCGAGTTGCTACCCATCGCCTTGCATTACCTGGGGCTGCCCCACCATAGCCAGAACCCGGCCGACTACGACAAGGCCAAGGCGCTGCTGATGCAGGTGCGGCCGTACATCAGCTATTTCCATTCATCCAAGTACACGGCGGACCTGGCCAATGGCGACGTCTGCGTGGTGGTCGGGTTCTCGGGGGACGTGCTCCAGGCAAAGAACCGCGCCGAGGAGGCCCACAACGGGGTCAAGGTCGGCTACTCGATACCCAAGGAGGGGGCGCCGATGTGGTTCGACATGGTGGCCATGCCCGCCGATGCGCCGGATGAAAAGGCCGGGTATGCCTACATGAACTACCTGCTGGAGCCGCAGGTAATGGCCGCCATCAGCAATCATGTGCAATACGCCAACGCCAACCTGCAAGCCGATGCGCTGGTTGACCCGGCGCTCAAGGCCAACACCATGATCTATCCGAGCGAAGCGGTGATGGGCAAGTTGTACGCGCTAGAAGCGATGCCGGCCAAGATAGACCGCATCAGGACGCGTATCTGGACCAGTGTGAAGGCGGGCAACTGATGCCTGCGCCTGCGAAAGTGGCAGGAAATGGTTGAGGTGAGCGAGGCGAACGTCGGGCCGCCCTGCTCGCGCAAGGGCCCGGCCAGCGAAGTGGCCGGGCCTTTTACGCTCAGTGGTGCTCGCGCGTGGCGCGGAACTTGACGTCAGGCCAGCGCTCTTCCATCAGCGACAGGTTGACCCGGGTGGGCGCCAAGTAGGTCAGGTGCCCGCCACCATCGATGGCCAGGTTCTCCATGGCCTTGTTCTGGAATTCCTCAAGCTTCTTCTTGTCGTCGCAGGCGATCCAGCGCGCCGACCACACGGTGATGGGCTCGTAGGCACACTCGACCTTGTATTCTTCCTTCAGGCGGCTGGCAACCACGTCGAACTGCAGCACACCGACCGCACCGAGGATGATGTCGTTGCTGCGCTCGGGGAAGAACACCTGGGTAGCACCTTCTTCGGCCAGCTGCTGCAGGCCCTGACGCAACTGCTTGGATTTCAGCGGGTCTTTCAGGCGCACGCGGCGGAACAGTTCCGGGGCGAAGTGCGGGATGCCGGTAAAGCCCAGCGCCTCGCCTTCGGTGAAGGTGTCACCGATCTGGATGGTGCCGTGGTTGTGCAAACCGATGATGTCGCCGGCGTAGGCTTCTTCGAGCTGCTCACGCTCGGACGAGAAGAAGGTCAGCGCATCGCCGATGCGAAGGTCCTTGTTCAGCCGCACGTGGCGCATTTTCATGCCCTTTTCGTACTTGCCCGAGCAGATGCGCATGAAGGCGATACGGTCCCGGTGTTTCGGGTCCATGTTCGCCTGGATCTTGAACACGAAGCCGGTGAATTTCTCTTCCACGGGCTCGACGGTACGCTCGTGGGCAACACGGCCCAGCGGGCGCGGCGCCCAGTCGACGACGGCATCGAGCACGTGGTCGACACCGAAGTTGCCCAGTGCGGTACCGAAGAACACAGGGGTCAGTTGAGCGTTGATGAATTCGTCCTGGTCGAACTCGTGGCAAGCGCCCTGCACCAGCTCCAGCTGCTCGACGAACGCGTCGTACTGGTCGCCCAGGTGGGCGCGGGCTTCGTCCGAGTCCAGATTGCGAATGATCTTGGCTTCGGTGCGCTCGTGGCCGTGGCCGGGCGTGTAGACGATGATGTAGTCACCGGTCAGGTGGTACACGCCCTTGAAGTCACGGTAACACCCGATAGGCCAGGTAATCGGTGCGGCCTTGATCTTCAGAACGGCTTCGATTTCGTCGAGCAGTTCGATCGGGTCGCGAATGTCGCGGTCGAGCTTGTTGATGAAGCTGACGATGGGCGTGTCGCGCAGGCGGCATACGTCCATCAGGGCAATGGTACGCGGCTCTACACCTTTACCGCCGTCGAGCACCATCAGCGCCGAGTCCACCGCGGTGAGGGTGCGATAGGTGTCTTCGGAGAAGTCTTCGTGGCCGGGGGTGTCGAGCAGGTTGATCATGTGCTCTCGGTACGGGAACTGCATCACCGAAGTGGTGATGGAGATGCCGCGCTGCTTCTCCATTTCCATCCAGTCGGAGGTGGCGTGGCGGTCGGACTTGCGCGACTTCACGGTGCCGGCGACGGAGATGGCCTTGCCCATCAGCAACAGCTTCTCGGTGATGGTGGTCTTACCGGCGTCGGGGTGGGAAATGATTGCGAAAGTGCGGCGCTTCGCGACTTCGGCGGCCTGGTTGGTCATGGGAAATCGCCTGACTGGGGGATTTGAAAGGGGCGATATCATACCTGAACTCTGGCGTCAGGCCAAAACCTGCCGCCACGCGCTGGCCCGCCTCAATGATCGTCCATGAGCTCCTGGCCGACATGCAGAATGTCCAGTTCCAGGTCCATGGGCTGTCCACCCTCATTGACCACATAGGCAAACCAGTGACCTGCCACCGTTTCCTTGCGATAGGCCTGAAGCGGTATGTTCGAGCGGGTATGGATACGGCCACGAATCGTCTGCCCTGGTTCGACGATGGATGTCATGCTCCGCCACTCGCCACCCTCGTCCATCTGCATGAACTTCCACAATGTTTGCTCGCCGGGAGGTGCAGCATAGAGGCCGGCGTAGCCATTGTTGCTGCAGTCGAGGTGGCAATTGGCAGACTGAAAGTCCCGCCCCGTCTTTCGGCTCCAAGACTGGATGTCGTAGTAAGGACGGCCAATCGCGGCGTCGAACAGGCAACGGAACATGAACATGTGTGGCGACTTTGTCACCAGAGAGGTGACGATCATCCAGTCATCGGCGGCGCGTGCGGCCTGTTGGCCGCGCTCGACCAATTTAGCGCAGTCCAGATACCCCGGCGCGTCCAGGGACAGACAACGTACCTGGGCGATGAACGATCGGTCATAACTGTAATTCAGCATGGCATGGGACCTGTGCAAGATTGAACAAAAACGACTTTTTTCCAGTTCGCTACAGCCCAGTATTGAAGAGGCCTATGAGCGTAATGAGCACCTGGAAACAATGACTTGCGAGCTGCGCAGGGCTGGCCAAATGCTTCCCCAGATGGGAACCTTGGTGCCTTGGGAGACGTCCATTGCCCTGAGTTGCACCTCGACTCAGGGCTGGATTCATCAGCATCTTCGATGCCCGACGGGGCTCGACTCATTGCATGAACGCTCAGCTTCAACGGCATCATGCTGCTACTCGCGAACACACCACCGCTGCCCTCGAGGGCTGGCCATGAAGAAGTGTGCTCGCCGACGACAAGAAGGAGTCCACCTGTGGCGACACGCTACGGAAAAGGGCTGTTGGGATGGGCCGCCGTGCTCGTCATCCTGGCCCTGCTGGTCCATTGGATCGGCCTCGACACGATCGCGCGCTACCGCGACGATCTGACGTTCTACCTGCAAGCGCACCTGGTTCTGGTGCTGGCTTCGATGGCGGCGGCATTGGCCGTGGGCATCCCCGCCGGCATTGCCTTGAGTCGACCGCACAGGGTCGACAAAGCCGAGCGGTTCATGCAGTTCTTCAACATTGGCAACACCATCCCTCCCTTGGCCGTACTGGCCATCGCCCTGAGCGTGCTAGGCATCGGCGCAGGGCCTGCCATTTTCGCCCTGTTCCTCGCCTCCCTCCTGCCCATCGTGCGCAACACCTACGAAGGGCTGAAAAACGTTCCCGCCTCGCTCAAGGAAGCCGCTACCGGCATCGGCATGACGCCGCGCCAGCAGTTATGGCAGGTCGAGCTGCCCAACGCCGTGCCCATCATCGTCGGCGGCGTGCGTGTGGCGCTGGCACTGAACGTGGGCACCGCCCCGCTCGCCTTCCTGATCGGTGCCAACAGCCTGGGCAGCCTGATCTTCCCCGGCATCGCCCTGAACAACCAGCCCCAGCTTTTGCTGGGCGCCGCTTGCACGGCACTGCTGGCATTGCTGCTGGACGCACTGGTGACGTTCGCCAGCAAGCGCTGGCTGGAACGTGGCCTGGCCCAATAACCCGAGGAAAACCATGAAGAACGCAATCGCCTTGCTCCTGGGCGCGGTCCTGCTGTCGGCAGGTTTTGCCCAGGCGGCAGACAAACCGTTGATCCGTATCGGCGCCCGGGTATTCACCGAACAGACCGTGCTCGCCGAAATCACTGCCCAATACCTGCGCGCCCATGGCTTCGATGTGCGCGTCACTGGCGGCCTTGGCAGCAGCCTGGCACGTCAGGCGCAGGAAACCGGGCAGCTTGACCTGATGTGGGAATACACCGGGGTCTCGCTGGTGTCCTACAACCATGTCGAAGAACGCATGCCCAGCGCGGCGGCCACCTATGCCAGGGTCAAGGCTCTGGACGCCGAAAAGGGACTGGTCTGGCTCAAGCCTTCCAAGTTCAGCAACACCTATGCATTGGCTTTGCCTAGCGAAGTGGCCAAAGCCTACCCACAGGTCAACACCATCAGCCAGTTGAACCAGGTGTTGATGGACGAGCAGGCGCGCAAGCACGTGGTTGCGCTGGACACCGAGTTCGCCAACCGGCCCGACGGCCTGGATGGCCTGCAGGCGCGGTATGGCATGCAGCTGGGGCGCGCCAACATCCGCCAGATGGATGCAGGCCTGGTCTACACCGCGCTGCGCAATGCCCAGGTGTTCGCAGGCCTGGTGTACACCACCGATGGCCGGCTCAACGCGTTCAAGCTCAAGCTGCTCGAAGACGACAAGCACTACTTCCCGGATTACACGGCAGGCCCAGTGGTGCGCAAGGCCGTACTCGACGCTCACCCGCAGTTGGCCAGCCTGCTCGCGCCTCTGGCCGAGCAATTGGACGACGAGACCATGCGCCAGCTCAACGCCAAGGTCGATGTGCAGCATCAAAGCCCCTCCTCGGTCGCGGCCGACTTCCTGCGAGAACATCCCTTGAAGGAGGTGACGCCATGACATTGCTCGACACTTTCGCGCACCTGGACTGGGCCCTGGTGCTGCAGCTGACCTGGCAGCACATCATGTTGGTGGGCGTGGCCGTGGGCCTGGCCATCCTGATCGGGGTGCCGCTGGGCATCGTCATGACCCGCTTCCCGTTCCTGGCCGGGCCCGTGCAGGCCAGCGCCACGGTACTGCTGACCATCCCGTCGATCGCCCTGTTCGGGCTGCTGTTGCCGTTTTACTCCACGTTCGGCCAGGGCCTGGGCCCGCTGCCTGCCATCACGGCGGTGTTTCTCTATTCCCTGCTGCCGATCCTGCGCAACACCTACTTGGCGCTGACCAACGTCGAGCCCGGTATTCGCGAGGCTGCCCGGGGCATTGGCATGACCTTCGGCCAACGCCTGCGCATGGTCGAGTTGCCCATCGCGGTACCGGTGATTCTCGCCGGCGTGCGTACGGCCGTGGTGATGAACATCGGCGTAATGACCATCGCCGCCACCATCGGAGCCGGTGGCCTGGGCGTCCTCATCCTCACCTCCATCAGCCGCAGCGACATGTCGATGCTGCTGGTCGGCGCCGTGCTGGTCAGCCTGCTGGCGATCATCGCCGACCTGCTTCTGCAAACCCTGCAACGTGCCCTGACTCCAGAAGGAATGCGCTCATGATCGAACTGAAAAACCTCAGCAAGACCTTCAACGTCAACGGCAAGGACGTCAAGGCCGTGGACGCGGTCAGCCTCACGGTCAATGAAGGCGAGATCTGCGTGTTCCTGGGCCCGTCAGGGTGCGGCAAGAGCACCACCCTGAAGATGATCAACCGCCTGATCACACCCACCTCGGGGCAGGTGTTCATCAATGGCGAAGACACCAGCGGGCTGGACGAGGTCAGCCTGCGTCGTCACATCGGCTATGTGATCCAGCAGATCGGCCTGTTCCCGAACATGACCATCGAGGAGAACATCACCGTCGTCCCTCGCCTGCTCGGGTGGGACAAGCAGCGCTGCGCCGAGCGCGCCCGGGAGCTGATGCACATGATCAAGCTCGAACCCAAGCAGTACCTGCAGCGCTACCCCCGGGAACTCTCCGGGGGTCAGCAGCAGCGGATCGGGGTGATCCGCGCCTTGGCAGCCGACGCCCCGGTGCTGTTGATGGACGAACCGTTCGGCGCCGTGGACCCCATCAACCGGGAGATGATCCAGAACGAATTCTTCGAGATGCAGCGGGCCTTGAACAAGACCGTGATCATGGTCAGCCATGACATCGACGAGGCCATCAAGCTGGGCGACAAGATTGCCATCTTCCGTGCGGGCAAGCTGTTGCAGCTGGATCACCCGGACACCTTGCTGGCGCACCCGGCCGATGACTTCGTAAGCAACTTCGTCGGCCAGGACAGCACCCTGAAGCGGCTGCTGCTGGTACGTGCCGAAGATGCAGCTGACAATGCCCCGGCGGTGAGCCCGCAGACCCCAGTGCATGATGCGCTGGAGCTGCTGGATGAACATGATCGCCGCTACGTGGTGGTGACCGATGCCGCGAACAAGGCGCTTGGCTATGTGCGCCGACGCGACATGCACCGCCAGCAAGGCACGTGCGCCGACTTCCTACGGCCGTTCAACGCCACGGCGGCGCACGATGAGAACCTGCGTATCTTGTTGTCGCGCATGTACGAGTTCAACCGCGCCTGGCTCCCAGTACTGGACGCCGAGCAGGTGTTCCTGGGCGAGGTCACCCAGGAGTCGATTGCAGCCTACCTGAGTTCGGGCCGCTCGCGCGGAGCGAAATCCACCATCGTCTCGCCCGCCGAGATGGTGACGTCCTAAAAGCCTCTCATCGCAAAAAAAGACGTGACGAGGGCGGACGGAACAAAAAATTCACGGACCGTTTTCTGAACGCCCGTACCAGGCTCGGGTGGCCATAAATATGAACACCCGAGCCTACCTTTCGCACCTCTCGATGAGCTCCAAAAGCACGTCGTGCCCATGCAGAGGGGCTTGGGTTTAAGCCCCCTGCTCAGGGCTATTCCACAATTCTTTACGTCTGAAGCGCACCGGGGAACATCAGCCGCTCACATGGGTCGTTTATCCCAGGCGTGGCAGCTCGATCATCGCCGATTCATCAGGGATTGCCTGTTGATTCTGCCGAGTTCACGCCCTAAAGTGCGCGCCGAACATCCATGCTGGAAACGATCCATCCGGCTCAAGTACTGAGTAGGCGAACCAAAGTGGGGATACGGAGGACGTTCAGTTTGCAGCCACTTAAATTTTCAGTTTGCCCATGGAGTCCCTGAGCATGTCGATCCAGGTCGAAGACTATTTCGCACGCGACACCTTCCAGAAAATGAAGGCGTTTGCCGACAAACAGGAAACGCCGTTCGTACTCATCGATACCCAGATGATCAGCAAGGCTTATGACGACCTGCGCGCCGGGTTCGAATTCGCCAAGGTGTACTACGCCGTCAAGGCCAACCCAGCCGTCGAGATCATCGACCTGCTCAAGGACAAGGGCTCGAACTTCGACATCGCCTCCATCTACGAGCTGGACAAAGTGATGAACCAGGGTGTCAGCGCCGACCGCATCAGCTACGGCAACACCATCAAGAAATCCAAGGACATTCGCTACTTCTACGAGAAGGGCGTGCGCCTGTACGCCACCGACTCCGAGGCAGACCTGCGCAACATCGCCAAGGCCGCTCCAGGCTCGAAAGTGTACGTGCGTATCCTGACCGAAGGCTCCACCACCGCTGACTGGCCGCTGTCGCGCAAGTTCGGTTGCCAGACCGACATGGCCATGGACCTGTTGATCCTCGCCCGCGACCTGGGCCTGGTGCCCTATGGCATCTCCTTCCACGTGGGCTCGCAACAGCGCGACATCAGCGTGTGGGACGCCGCCATCGCCAAGGTGAAGGTGATCTTCGAACGGCTCAAGGAAGAAGACGGCATCGAACTGAAGCTGATCAACATGGGCGGCGGCTTCCCGGCCAACTACATTACCCGCACCAACAGCTTGGAAACCTATGCCGAAGAGATCATTCGCTTCCTCAAGGAAGACTTCGGTGACGACTTGCCGGAAATCATCCTGGAGCCGGGCCGTTCGCTGATTGCCAACGCCGGCATCCTGGTTAGCGAAGTGGTGTTGGTGGCACGCAAGTCGCGCACGGCCGTCGAGCGCTGGATCTACACCGACGTCGGCAAGTTCTCGGGCCTGATCGAAACCATGGACGAGTCCATCAAGTTCCCGATCTGGACCGAGAAAAAGGGCGAAACCGAGGAAGTGGTCATCGCCGGGCCTACCTGTGACAGCGCCGACATCATGTACGAGCACTACAAGTATGGTCTGCCGCTGAACCTGGCCATTGGCGATCGCCTGTACTGGCTGTCGACCGGTGCCTACACCACCAGCTACAGCGCGGTGGAGTTCAATGGGTTCCCGCCGCTCAAAGCCTTCTACCTGTAATCCATGACGGGGCCCAAAGGCCCCGTTTTCATGTCTGCGCAATAAAGCCGACCGCACGTTGGTCACCGGCGCTGCACCTCCCGCCACTCACCTTATGAATGTGAACGAATCTCAATTGCCGCGTGCTGGAGCTTCCATTAACATCCGCCAGCGCGACGCAGGGTGCGGCGGCGATACAAGGTGATCGAAGGTGTTGAAGAAGACGCTGTTCCAGCTGCATTGGTTATTCGGCATCACGGCCGGGCTGGTTCTTGCAGTGATGGGTATCACCGGGGCGCTCTATTCGTTTCAGGACGAACTGCTGGGCGCGTTCAATGCCGATGTGCTGCGCGTGGAGGTACGCCCTGAGGGCGTGCTGCCGCCTGCTGAACTGGTGCGGCGGGTCGAGGCCCAGCAACACGACAAGGTCGCCATGCTGTGGGTCGACGTCCGTGAAGGCGAAGCTGCCAGGATCTTCTTCACACCAGCACCGGGCGAGCGGCGCGGCCCGGTGCGCTACGCAGATCCGTATACGGGCCAGTTGCTGGGCGAGGTGTCGGGGCAAGGCTTCTTCACCCTCATGCTCACGCTTCACCGCTTTCTGGCCATGGGCGACACGGGCAGGCAGATCACCGGTGCCTCGACGCTGCTGTTGGTGTTCTTCTGCCTGTCGGGCCTGTACCTGCGTTGGCCGCGCAATGCCACGAACTGGCGAACCTGGCTGACGCTGGATTGGGCCAAGAAAGGCCGCGCGTTCAACTGGGACCTGCACGCCGTGGCAGGCACTTGGTGCCTGCTCTTCTACCTGCTATTTGCCCTGACGGGCCTGTTCTGGTCCTACGAATGGTACCGCGAAGGCCTGAACCGGCTACTGGCCGATCCGCCGGTCGCTGGGCAGCCACAGGCGCAAAAAGCCCGGCGCCACGGGGCTGCGCCCATCGACCCAAACGCACCGGCGCTGAACGTCGACTACGACGCCCTCTGGGCCAGCCTGCGCAACGCCGCGGGTCCAGGCCTTGCCAGCTACAACCTGCGCCTGCCCCCAGTTGGCGGTCAACCTGCCAACGTGTTCTACCTGCTCGATGACGCCGACCACCCCAGGGCATTCGACACCTTGGTCCTGGACCCTGCCAATGGCAAGGTTAGCCGTCACGAACGCTACAGTGACAAGTCACTCAAGGCCCAATTGCTCCAGAGCGTGTACGCGCTGCATGTCGGCGAATACTTTGGCCTGGTTGGACGCATCGTTCTGACCTTGGCCAGCCTGGCCATGCCAATCTTCTTCGTCACGGGCTGGCTGCTCTACCTGGATCGACGACGCAAGAAACGTCAGGTTCGGGCTGCCCGCCGCCACGTGACCTGCGATGAGGTCAACAGCGAGAGCTGGTTGATCGGCTACGCCAGCCAGAGTGGTACGGCCGAGCAACTGGCCTGGCACAGCGCCGGGCAACTGCAAGCGGCGGGTTTGCCGGTGCAGGTCAGGGCATTGGGTACGTTGTGTGAAGACGATCTGCGTCAGGCGCGCCGTGCGCTGTTCGTCGTCAGCACCTTCGGGGATGCAGACGCCCCTGACAGCGCGCGAGGCTTTGAGCGCAACGTGCTGGGTCAGCCTTTGTCCTTGCAGACGCTCAGCTATGCCCTGCTGGCGCTGGGTGATCGTCAATACCCACAGTTCTGCGGATTCGCCCGCAGGCTTCAGGCGTGGTTGACCGACCGGGGTGCTCGCTGTGCGTTCAGCCCCATAGAGGTGGACAACGTCGATCAGGCAGCCCTTCAGCAGTGGCATCAGGCGCTGGCGCTTCTGACCGGCACCGCGCCGGTATCCGCTTGGCAAGCTCCCCGTTTTGCCAACTGGTCGCTGATACGCCGTGAACTGCTCAACCCTGGCAGCCAGGGCCATCCGGTCTACCTGCTCGGTCTGCAAGCACAGGCGCCTGCCGTGTGGGAAGCTGGCGACCTGGTGGAGATTCTGCCGCTCAACGGTCGGCCGAGGGTCGATGCCTTCATCAAAAGCCTGGGGCTGGAGGCGGACACGCAGGTGCAGGTCGAAGGGGTGGTAGAAACGCTTGCCCAAGCACTTGCCGGCCGTCAGTTACCTGCCGTCGGTGAGCATCTGGTCGGGCTGCATGCCCAGGCGGTGATGGACGCACTGGTGCCCCTCGGCAGCCGCGACTATTCCATCGCGTCAATTGCCAGTGATGGCGTGCTGGAGCTGATCGTGCGCCAGGAGCGCCATCAAAGCGGCGAGCTGGGCGTAGGCTCTGGTTGGCTGACGAAGTACCTGCCGCTCGACGGCACGCTGAGCCTGAGGCTAAGGCGCAACAGCGGCTTCCATGCGCCCCAGGGTAACGTGCCGATCATTCTGATCGGCAACGGCACGGGCCTGGCCGGCCTGCGCAGTCTGCTACGGGCTCGCGTCGCCGCGGGCGAGCGGCGTAACTGGTTGCTGTACGGCGAACGCAACCGTGCTCATGATTTTCTGTGTGGCCAAGAGCTGCAAGGGTTGCTCGCCGCTGGCGATCTGGCACGGCTGGACCTGGCGTTCTCTCGCGACCAGGCTGAAAAAATCTACGTGCAGGATGTGTTGTTGCAGCAGGCGGTATTGTTCAAACGCTGGATGGATGAAGGTGCCTGCGTATACGTCTGCGGCAGCCTGCAGGGCATGGCCGCGGGTGTCGATGCGGCACTCGCAGGCCTGCTTGGGGACGCTGCGGTGCAACGGCTGATCGAAGAGGGGCGCTACCGGCGGGATGTGTACTGACCGGCAGCCAGGCGGCTTTCTGGCATTGATCTTCCGGAACCTCGCCGCAATCAGTGCAGCTCGAAGGTATCGGCGTCCAAGTTGGCCGGGAACTTGGCTCTATAGGCAGCGAGATCCGAGGCACTCAATACCACAGTGAACACGCCATCTGCCTCTCCAGCGCTGAGCAAGCTCTCGCCCTGAAAATCCAGTACCTGGCTATCACCGCTGTACGCGAAACTCTTGCCGTCAGTGCCCACCCGGTTCACAGCCGCGACATAGCACAGGTTTTCGATCCCTCGCGCCGGAAGCAGACGGTTCCAGTGCAGGCGACGTGCTGCCGGCCAGTTGGCCGTGTACAACAGCAGGTCGGTGTCCGTGGCATCCCGGCTCCAGACTGGGAAGCGCAGGTCGTAGCAGATGAGCGGGCGAATACGCCATCCCTTGAGCTCGAACTGCACCTGACGCTCGCCCGGCGTGTAGTGCTCGTGCTCACCAGCCATGCGGAACAGATGACGCTTGTCGTAGTGCAGGATCTCGCCATCTGGCCTTGCCCAGAGCAGGCGGTTACGGTGACTGCCATCGGCCGCCTGAATGATCACGCTGCCCGTGACCACGGCATTGCACTTTTTCGCCTGAGCCTTGAGCCATTTGTACGTCGGGCCATTCTCCGGCTCGGCGAGGCTCTTGGACTGCATGGAAAACCCGGTGGTAAACATTTCCGGCAAGATCACCAGGTCCACCTCGCCCACCTGCTCGAGCAGCACATCGAAATGGGCGAAGTTGGCTTCCCGGTCATGCCAGGCAAGTGTGGTCTGCACCAGGGCCAGCCTGAGGTCAGGCAGCGTACTCAGATCGCGCATAGTTTCTCCGCCGCCTGACGCAGCGTCTCCTCTCGTTTGGCAAAGCACAGGCGCAGCAGTCGCTGACCGGGAACAGGTTGCTGGTAGAACACCGAGATCGGGATGGTGGCCACGCCATGCTCGCGGGTCAACCACGTCGCCATCTGCACGTCATCGAGGTCCGGTCGGATGTTCGAATAGTCAACCAACTGAAAGTAAGTGCCGGCTGTGGGGGTGAAGCTGAATCGCGAATCCTGCAACAAGCCGCAACACAGGTCGCGCTTGGCTTGATAGAAAGCCGGTAACGCATCGACATGTTCCGGATGCTCGGCCATGAAGTCAGCCAGGGCGTACTGCAACGGGGTCACGCCACAAAAGTTGACGTATTGATGCACCTTGCGCAGCTCGCCGGTGAGGGCCGGCGGTGCGATGACATAGCCCGTCTTCCAACCGGTGACGTGGTACGTCTTGCCAAAGGAGCTGACCACGAACGCACGTCTGTAGAGCTGCTCGTGAGCCAGTACGCACGCATGCTTCACGTCGTCGTAGACCAGGTGTTCGTAGACTTCATCGCTGAGTACGTAGATGTCTCGATCGGCGATCAGCTGGGCCAGCTGATCCAGATCCTTGCTGGAAAGCAAGGCACCGCTGGGGTTATGGGGCGAGTTGAGCACGACCAGACGTGTGCGTGGCGTAAGGGCGTCCGCGAGCTGCTGCCAATCGATGGAAAAATCGCCAGGGTCCAGTTGCAGATGCACGCACCGGCCACCGGCCAGCGCCACCGAGGGCGCGTAGCTGTCGTAGCAGGGGTCGAAGATGATGACCTCGTCCCCTGGCTGCACGACAGCCTGGATAGCGCAGAAGATCGCCTCCGTCGCGCCGGGCGTAATCGTCACTTCATGGTCGGGGTCCACCGTGACACCGTAGAGCCGCTTGACCTTGATGGTCACCTGCTGGCGTAAGGCTGCAAGGCCCGACATGGGCGCGTATTGATTGTGGCCTGCCATGACATGCCGGCCCACCGACTCGAGCAGGGCTTGGGGCCCGTTGAAATCCGGGAAGCCCTGCGAAAGGTTCAGCGCACCGGTCTGGGCGGCGAGCTCTGACATGGTGGTGAAGATGGTCGTGCCGACGTTCGGCAATTTGCTGGGGATCATGGCGCCCTTGCTCCTGGTGCAGCCGGCACGGAAAGAAAGCACGAGCATAGCGGATCGTTTCGTCGGGAAGAAGCCAGTCAAGGCGTGAGTCGCACGTCACAGGCTTTCTCGACGATTACTGTCGGGGCTAGGTCAACCTTCTGCTGGAGCGACGAACTCCAGTATGAAGGTCGCTGCGGGCGCCACGTCTTTGGTATGGTAGCGCAACCTGTCGCTTGGCTGGCTCTCCCAAACGGGTACCTTCTTCGTAGCATTGGGCGTGAGGCCGAACCAAGTCCAGCCTACGGGGACTTCTTTGTAGCCCACGAGCACACGATCGTGGGCTGAGACGTAGCGGGCATCGAGGGTTTGCAATTGAACCTGGTTAACATTGGGCTCGCCGTCAACGTTTCCAGCCAGGTGACTGATTTGCAGAGCAGGACCGGGTGTGCCCAGCTCTTCGCCCGACGCATGAAGCACGCGCCCACCACGTCCAGTGACCTGCTTGCCTGCTGACGTTCGAAACTCAAAAGCCACACCCCCCTCGAGCGATGGGTGGGCGAGCATTCCGATGTCGAAGCACTCGGGCGTATCCAGCGATCCTGCTACCTGCAGTTCATTCAAATGATTGACGATGATTGCATAACGCTCGCCGTCCTCAAGCAGATAGAGCTTGCCTTTGGTTTTTTTTAAGTAAATATCGTTCATGACGTTCCCTCCATTGATCTAACACATCATTCACACGTACGTGAATAGCCAACGCCCCCGCGCGGGGAGCACGGACTGAGAGTCTTGTGCACCACACGCACACAAACTACCGGTGCAATGTGGAGAGCGGCATAGATCAATGTTTCCTCCCGAGCTTGGCTGCATGGCCGCACTCGCGAGGAAACAGGAACACAGGTGCGGCGCTAGAAATGCGCAGCACGGCGGGCGAGGACCTGTACAGACACTGTAACGGGTTCGGCAGGCGCCTATCGCTTATCGCGGCGTTTCTTCTCGGCTTTCTTGTGGTGCGACATCAAGCGACGTTTCTTGTTGACCTGGCGGTCTGTGAGGGTGTTCTTCTTGCCCTCGTAGGGGTTTTCACCGCCTTTGTACTCGATGCGAATCGGCGTGCCGACCAGCTTGAGCACGCGACGGTAAGTGTTTTCCAGGTAACGCGAGTACGACTTGGGAATGCTGTCGGTTTGGTTGCCGTGGATCACGATCAGCGGCGGGTTGGCCCCGCCCAGGTGCGCATAACGCAGCTTGATGCGACGGCCATTGACCAGCGGCGGCTGGTGCTCGCTGACGGCGTCTTCGAGGATCTGCGTCAGGCGGCTGGTTGGCCAGCGGGTCACAGCTGAGGTGAACGCGGCCTGCACCGATTTGTACAGGTTGCCCACGCCCGTGCCGTGCAGGGCGGAAATGAAGTGGATATCGGCGAAATCGACGAAGAACAGCCGGCGCTCCAGCTCGGTCTTCACATAGGCACGCTCACCCGGCTCCATGCCATCCCACTTGTTCAGGGCGATGACGATGGCGCGGCCAGCTTCCAGAGCAAAGCCCAGCAAGTTCAGGTCGTGATCGACCACCCCTTCGCGAGCATCCATGACGAAGATCACCACGTTGGCGTCCTTGATCGCCTGCAGCGTCTTCACGACCGAGAACTTTTCGACTTCCTCGTGGATCTTGCCGCGCTTGCGCACACCGGCGGTGTCGATGAAGGTGTACTTGTCACCATCACGCTCAAAGGGAATGTAGATACTGTCGCGCGTCGTACCCGGCTCGTCGTAGACCACCACACGCTCTTCACCGAGCATGCGGTTGACCAGGGTCGACTTGCCGACGTTGGGGCGACCAATGATGGCAATCTTGATGCCATCCTTTTCGCTTGGGCCAGGGATGCGAACGGCCTCTTCGCCTTCGGCGACATCCTGGTCCAGGGCTTCTTCTTCGGCATCGCGCGGCAAGTGACCGAGTACGGCCTCCATCAACGCGTTGATGCCTCGACCCTGGGAGCCTGCCACCGGAATGGCATTGCCCATGCCCATTGGCGAGAACTCAGCGCGAGCGACGTCAGCGTCGATGTTGTCGATCTTGTTGGCGACCAGAATCGCCGCCTTGTTGCGCTTGCGCAGGTGCTCGGCAATCATCTGGTCTGCCGCTGTCATGCCCGCTCGGGCATCGACCAGGAACAGCACATAGTCGGCTTCTTCGATGGCCATGAGCGACTGCTCGGCCATTTTTTCGTCCATGCCCACTTCATCACCGGTGATGCCACCGGTGTCGATGAGGATGAAGGAGCGACCCTGCCAGCTGGCATCACCATACTGGCGATCACGGGTCAGGCCCGACAGGTCACCCACGATGGCATCGCGAGTCTTGGTCAGGCGGTTGAACATGGTGGATTTGCCGACGTTCGGACGGCCCACCAGGGCGATTACGGGAACCATTCGGCTCTCCACTCTTGAATTCTTGAAAATACAAAGGCCGCTGCAAGGCAGCGGCCGGAGTTCGGGCGGCGTATCCTACGCCGCAGCCTGAAGCCGCACGGCTTCAAGCATAGCTTCAGCGGATGGTCAGTGCCTCGAGCTTGCCGCTGTTGCCGAAGACATAGATGGTGTCACCCACCACCAATGGCCGTGCACGCAGGCCACTGCTGTCGACACGCTCACGGCCAACGAAGCGACCGTCGACTTGGCTGAGCAGGTGCAGGTAGCCTTCGAAGTCGCCTACTGCCACGTAGCTGCTGTACACCTCGGGGGCGGTCAGCTGGCGGCGGGCCATGGCATCGTTGGACCACAGGGCGCTGGAGGAACGCTCATCGACGCTTTCCACGGTACCCGAGGCTTCGCTCACGTAAACGTTGCCAAAGCCCTGGGCGACCCCGACGTAGCTGGAAGCATCACGCTGCCAGAGCACGCGGCCACTTTCCAGATCCAGGCCCGCAACGCGCCCCTGGTAGGTGCTGACGTACAGGGTACCACCCGAGAGCAGCAAGCCGCCGTCGATGTCGACGACACGCTCAAGCTCGGAACGGCCCTGGGGGATCGCCACACGGCTTTCCCATACAGGTACGCCATTGCTGATGTCGACTGCCACGACCTTACCGGTGGACAGGCCAGCAACCGCCAGGCGGTTGGTCACGATCGGCGCGCCGGTGCCGCGCAGGGTCAGTACCGCCGGGGTGCTTTCATAAATCCAGCGACGATCACCGGTAGCAGCATCCAGGCCGATCAGGCGATCATCCTGGGTCTGCACCACTACCACATCACCGTTGTTGGCCGGGGGCGCCAGCACTTCGCTGGTCACCCGGGCGCGCCAGCGCTCCTCGCCGGTGCTCGAATCCAGGGCAATCACTTCACCCTTGAGGGTGCCGAGCATCACCAGACCGTAGCCTACGCCGACCGCGCCAGAAACCGGCAGGTCAAGGTCCTTGTTCCACACCACGTTGCCCGTGATGCGGTCCAGGGCATAGACATCGCCGGTGACGTCGGAGGCATAGATCCGGTCGTTCTCGATGGCCGGCACGAGGGTGTTGTAGGTTTCACCCTGACCGTCACCGATGGAGCGGCTCCACTGCTTCTTGAGCACCACTTCCTCGGTGAACTTGGTCAGTTCGGCAGGAGGCAATTCCTTCTTGCTGTTGCTGCTGCACCCTGCGGCCAATACCGCCAAGGTCAGCACTGCTGCTTGTTTCCAACCGATCACTTACGCGTCCCCTCTGGCCAGATCATCGAGCTTCAACTGCAAGCCACCCACTGCCGCCTCGTCGGACAACGCAGCCTTGGCCTTTTCGTAAGCACCGTGCGCGTCATCAGCGCGGCCCAGCTGTACCAGCAGGTCCCCTTTCAACTCCTCGCGACTGGCGAGGAAGGCTTTCTCGGCATCCCCGTCAAGCAACTTGAGGGCATCCTCGGCCTTGTTCTGGGCGGCCAGCACACGGGCCAGACGCTGGCGTGCGATCTCGCCAAGGGTGGCGTCTGCCGGCTTGTCCAGCACAGCCTTGAGTTCGCCAGCGGCATCGTCGAGCTTGCCGCTCTCGACCGCTACCTTGGCCACGAACAGGCTGCCGTACTGGGCATAGGCAGTGCCGCCGAACTCGCTCTTGAGCTTGCCGGCCAGTTCCGCAACCCGGGTGGCGTCCGGCTGACCCGTAGGCGTGAGGCTGGTTTCCAGTAGCGCCTGATACAACTGCGAGGCACCTTGCGACTGGTTGTTCTGGTACTTGTGCCAGGTGTTCCAGCCCAGCACTACCACGCCGGCGAGCAACGCACCGGTCAGCAGCGGCTTGCCGTTACGGTTCCACCAGTCCTTGACCCCTGCCAGGTCATCATCATCGGTACTCGACACCCCAATACTCCTTTTCGCCTATTCGCTCGTTGAACCGCGTTACGCCTGCGCGATCGCGGTTTCCAGGTGCCCTGCAAGGGCATCCCAGGCAATGTTCTGTTGTTCGCCCTGACCACGCAGGGGTTTGAAGCCGACTTCCTGTTTGGCCAACTCATCATCGCCAAGAATCAAGGCGAACAGCGCGCCGCTCTTGTCGGCTTTCTTGAACTGGCTTTTGAAACTGCCCCCGCCCGCATTCACGGCCAGACGCAGGCCCGGCAGGCGGTCACGCACCGCTTCGGACAGCCGCAGGCCCGCCAACTCGGCCTGCTCACCAAAAGCGCAGAGGTAGACATCGACCTGACGGCTGATGGAGTCCGGTACCTTGCCAAGGGTTTCAAGCAGCAGAATCAGGCGCTCGATACCCATGGCAAAGCCAACGCCAGGTGTAGGCTTGCCGCCCATTTGCTCCACCAGCCCATCGTAGCGGCCGCCGGCACACACCGTACCCTGGGCACCAAGCTTGTCGGTGACCCACTCGAAGACGGTCTTGCTGTAGTAGTCCAGCCCCCGCACCAGCTTGGTGTTGAGCACGAATGGAATGCCGGCAGCGTCCAGGCGGGCCTTCAGGCCTGCGAAGTGCGCACGGGATTCTTCGTCCAGGTAATCTTCGAGCTTCGGCGCATCGACCAGCACCGCCTGGGTGTTGGTGTCCTTGCTGTCGAGGATGCGCAGCGGATTGCTCTTGAGGCGGCGCTGGCTGTCCTCGTCCAGTTGCTCCAGGCGCGCGGACAGGAACTCCACCAACGCGTCGCGGTAGCGGGCGCGCGCTTGGCTGGTGCCAAGGCTGTTGAGTTCGAGCTTGACCGCATCCTGAATGCCCAGCAAGCCCCACAGGCGCCAGGTCAGCATGATCAACTCGGCATCGATGTCCGGGCCATCGAGGTTGAACACCTCCACACCGATCTGGTGGAACTGCCGGTAGCGGCCCTTCTGGGGACGCTCGTGGCGGAACATCTGCCCGATGTACCACAGCTTCTGCACCTGGCCATTGCCGGTGATGCCATGCTCCAGCACCGCGCGAACACAGGCCGCAGTCCCTTCCGGACGCAGTGTGAGCGAGTCACCGTTGCGGTCTTCGAAGGTGTACATTTCCTTTTCGACGATATCGGTCACTTCACCGATCGAGCGCTTGAACAGCTCGGTGAACTCCACGATGGGCGTGCGGATCTGGCTGTACCCGTAGGTGTCCAGCAGGCCGGCAGCGGTACCCTCGAAATAGCGCCACAATGGCGACTGCTCGGGCAGGATGTCGTTCATGCCACGGATGGCTTGCAGCGATTTGCTCACGAATGATCCTTACGAATTCTGTGTATCAGCCACGGGCGATCAGCGCCGCGTCGGCTTCGACCTTCTCGGCCGCTTTCTGACGGATGAGCCTTTCGAGATCATCGACCAGGTTGTCGTTGGTCAGTTTCTGCGCCGGTTTACCGTCGATGTAGACCAGGTTGGGCGTACCACCGGTCAGGCCGACATGCGCTTCCTTGGCCTCCCCCGGGCCATTGACCACACAGCCGATGACGGCCACGTCCAGCGGCACCAGCAGGTCCTCGAGGCGCCCTTCGAGCTCGTTCATGGTTTTTACCACATCGAAATTCTGCCGCGAGCAGCTCGGGCAGGCGATGAAGTTGATACCTCGGGAACGCAAGTGCAGGGACTTGAGGATGTCATAGCCTACCTTGACCTCCTCCACCGGGTCTGCCGCCAGCGAAATGCGGATGGTATCGCCAATGCCTTCGGCCAGCAGCATACCTAGGCCAACGGCAGATTTCACCGTGCCCGAGCGCAGGCCACCGGCTTCGGTGATTCCCAGGTGCAGGGGTTGCACGATCTGCCGTGCCAGCAGGCGATAGGCCTCGACGGCCATGAACACGTCCGACGCCTTGACGCTGACCTTGAAATCCTGGAAGTCGAGACGATCGAGGTGTTCCACATGGCGCAGCGCCGATTCGACCAGCGCTGCGGGCGTAGGCTCGCCGTACTTTTTCTGCAGGTCCTTTTCCAGTGAGCCTGCGTTGACGCCGATACGGATTGGAATACCACGGTCGCGAGCGGCGTCAACGACAGCCCTGACCCGGTCTTCACGGCCGATATTGCCAGGGTTGATGCGCAGGCAGTCCACACCCAACTCGGCCACGCGCAGGGCAATCTTGTAGTCGAAGTGAATGTCGGCGACCAGCGGCACGCTGACCTGCTGCTTGATGCGGCCGAAGGCTTCGGCGGCGTCCATGTCAGGTACCGACACGCGAACGATGTCCACACCGGCATCGACCAGACGCTGGATCTGCCCCACCGTGGCGGCGACATCATTGGTATCGGTGTTGGTCATGCTCTGCACTGCAATGGGCGCATCACCGCCCACCGGCACATTGCCGACCCATATCTTGCGGGATTCGCGACGTTTGATCGGGGATTGGCCGTGCATGAATTACTGTCCCAACTTCAGGCGAGCGGTTTCGCCACTGGTGAACGGGGCAACGTCGACGGCCTGGCCGTTGTAGCTGACCTTGGCGCCACGGGCAAAGCCCAGACGTACCGCAAACGGAGGCTTGCCAGTCAGCTCGAGGTTGTCCCCCTTGCGCTTGATGCCGCTGAACAGCACCTTGCCGTTGCCATCGGAAACCTGGGTCCAGCAATCGGCGACGAACTCAATCGCGACCTTGCCGCTGCCTGCTGGCACGGCGGCGGGCTCGGCGGCGGCTGCACTGGTTGCAGGGGCGGCTGCCGCCGGCGCGCTGGCAAGAGGGGTAGCGTTGGCCGGCGCCGGCTGCGGCGTCGCAGTGCCCGTTACCGGAGCAGAGCCGGCTGCAGGCGTGTCGGTCGCCGCTGCCTGCCCGGTACTTGCAGCCTGCTGCTCGTCGGTACCCTGGGCCAACGGCAGGGGGGCGCTCTCAGGTTGCTGGGCGGCAGAGACGGCCTGGTCTTCGGGTTCGTCAAGCGGGTGAATCTGGGTGGTGCCGTCGGCGCTTTCGACCTCGACGTGCTCAAGGGCGATGCTGGAGAGGTCTTTGCCGCGCAGACTGCCCTGGTCCTGCCACCAGACGAAACCGCCACCCACGACCGCCAGCAGCAGCAACAGGCTGACCCCGCGCAGAATATTGTGGGACAACCGGGAAGGCTCTTCGATACGCCCCAGCGAATGTACGTCGCTGCCCTTGGCGTGGGTGCCGGTGTAGCGATCGAAGGCTTCGACCAGGGCAGCCTGGTCCAGCTCCATCAACTTGGCGTAGGCGCGGATGTAGCCACGGGCGAAGGTATGCCCGGGCAGCTTGTCGAAGGCGCCGGTTTCCACATGGTTGAGCGAGCTGACAGTAAGATTGAGCTTGCGGGCCACCTCGGCTTGGGACCAGTCCCGTTTCTCACGGGCCAGGCGCAACAGCTCACCAGGGTTCTGGCCAGGCGCTACAGCTACTTCGGGATGCGCGGCGTTCATCGTTGCTCCGACAGGTATTGCTGATATTCCGGCGTACCGGGATAAAGTCGTTGTAATTGCTGCCCCAACTCGGCCACCGTCCCTTGCTCGTCGAACACCTTGGCAAGGCGGCTACCCAGCAGCAGGCTCCGGGCATCGTGGCCACTCAACCGGCTGAAACGATCGTAGTAATCCCGGGCCGGCACATAATGCCTGTTTTCGTAGGACAACTCAGCCATTTCCAGCAACGCTTGTGGCTGTCGCTGGTTAAGCTGCAATGCTTTTTGCAAATGGGCGTGCGCCTGATCGCGCTGGCCGAGCCTCAAGGCTGTCAGGCCAAGGTTTTCATAAACCCGTGATCGCTCAGGATACAGGGTATCGGCGCTGGCAAGGCGAAACATCTGCTGCGCTTCGGCAAACCGCCCTTGAGCATAAAGGAAACTGCCGTAATTGTTGCGAATTCGCGTGGTGCTGGCACCCGCCCCAAGCGCTTGCTTGAAATGGCGCTCGGCCAATACAGGCTCGCCTTCGGCCTGGTAGACCAATGCCAAGGCGGCATGGGCGTCGGCATCGTCGCCATCCAGCGCCAGCGCCTTTGACAAGGGCGTCTTGGCCTGGCCCAGCATCCCCTGTTGCAGGTAGCCGAGCCCCAGCTGCACATACGCCCGCCCGGCCTCGACCCTGCGCTGCTCAGCCACCTGCGCATCGCTGCCTGCGCCTGACATGCAGCCGGCGAGCAGCGAAAGCGCAATGATCGGCAGCGCAGCGCGCACGTTCATAGGCCAGTTCCGGTCAGTGGGCGGCCGGGCTGTCCGGGCGCTCGGCGTCTGCCGACAGCTGCCGGACGGCGATGTAACGTTCGCTGCGCCGGGTGCGGTCATTGACCTGCCCCACCAGCTGGCCGCAAGCCGCATCGATGTCATCACCACGGGTGGTGCGCGTCGTCACGTTGTAGCCACCGTGGTGCAGCAGGTCTTGGAAACGACGAATGGCGTTGTTGCTGGGGCGCTCGTAGCCGGAGTGCGGGAACGGATTGAATGGAATCAGGTTGATCTTGCACGGCACGTCGCGCAGCAGCTCGATCATCTGCGCCGCATGCTCGGGCTGGTCGTTGACGTCCTTGAGCAGGGTGTACTCGATGGTGAGCACCCGCTTGCCGCCCAGGGTCGCCATGTAGCCCATGCATGCGTCGAGCAGCATCTTGAGCGGGTACTTCTTGTTGATCGGTACCAGTTTGTTGCGCAACTCGTCATTGGGTGCATGCAATGACAAAGCCAGCGACACATCGATGTGCTTGGCCAACTCGTCGATCATCGGCACGACGCCCGAGGTGGACAGGGTGACGCGACGCTTGGAGATGCCATAGCCCAGATCTTCCATCATGATCTTCATGGCGGCGATGACATTGTCGAAATTGAGCAGGGGTTCGCCCATGCCCATCATGACCACGTTGGTGATGGCGCGGTCGATTTTGGCAGGCACGGTCCCGAAGGATTTGTTCGCAAGCCACACCTGGCCGATCACTTCGGCGGCGGTGAGGTTGCTGTTGAAGCCTTGTTTGCCGGTGGAGCAGAAGCTGCAGTCCAGGGCACAACCGGCTTGCGACGACACGCACAGGGTGCCGCGATCGTCGGTGGGAATATAGACGGTTTCGACGCAGCTGCCGGAGGCAACGCGGATCACCCACTTGCGGGTGCCGTCTGCGGAAATGTCTTCGCTGACCACTTCCGGTGGACGAATTTCGGCAACGGCCTCGAGCTTTTCACGCAAGACCTTGCCGACGTTCGTCATGGCGGCGAAATCATCGACGCCAAAGTGGTGAATCCATTTCATCACCTGACCGGCGCGGAAGCGCTTCTCTCCGATGGAATCGAAGAATTGTTCCATTTCCTGCAGGGTCAGACCCAGCAGGTTGATTTTGTCAGTCGATGTCGTCATGGATTCACCCTCACCCGTAAGCTTTCGCTTAGCGAGTGGTTACCTCGGTAGCAGCGAAGAAGTAAGCGATTTCGCGAGCAGCAGCAGCTTCGGAGTCCGAACCGTGAACGGCGTTGGCGTCGATGGACTCGGCGAAGTCGGCGCGGATGGTGCCGGCAGCGGCTTCTTTAGGGTTGGTAGCGCCCATCAGCTCACGGTTCTTGGCAATGGCGTTCTCGCCTTCCAGGACCTGAACGACAACCGGACCGGAAGTCATGAAGGCAACCAGGTCACCGAAGAAGCCGCGCTCGCTGTGCTCGGCGTAGAAGCCTTCGGCCTCGGCCTTGGACAGTTGCTTGATTTTCGAGGCAACGATTTTCAGGCCGGCTTCTTCGAAGCGAGTGGTGATCTTGCCGATGACGTTCTTGGCAACAGCGTCAGGCTTGATGATGGAGAAAGTACGTTGAACAGCCATGGAAAACTCCAGAATATGAGTGTTACGAAAAATTAAACCCGCGAATTATACGCGGGTTCCAGGGGATTGCCTAACCTGCGGTGCGTGTTCAGTCGGCTTCGTCGATCCAGGCCGCCTGGATGGCCTCGAGCACCTTCTCGCCGGCGCGCGAAGGATCGTCACTGAAGCCAGGCAATGCCACCACCCAGCGGTGCAGATCGACGAAATTCACATACCGAGGATCGACGTCCGGCTTGCTTTCTGCAAGCTCGATGGCGATATCAAGTACATCAATCCATTTCAGACTCATGTCCAGGACCTCAGTGCGGCGCTTCGGCAGCGTGGTTGAGCGAATACTTGGGGATCTCGATGGTGAGGTCCTGATCGGCCACCACCACCTGGCAACCCAGACGCGACTGCGCTTCCAGGCCCCACGCCTTGTCCAGCATGTCTTCTTCGAGCTCGTCGGCTTCCTCAAGGGAATCGAAGCCCTTGCGCACGATGCAGTGGCATGTGGTGCAGGCCTTCACACCGCCGCAGGCGCTCTCCATCTCGATGTGATGATCGTGGGCCAGCTCCAGGATATTGGTGCCGGCAGGCACCTCCACGGTCAGCCCCTCCGGGCAGAACTTCTCATGCGGCAGGAATGTCACCAGCGGCATCGATTACTCCTCGATCTCATTCAGGTTGCGCCCGGCCAGTGCGGCTTTGACCGTCGAATCAAGGCGTCGGGCGGCAAATGCGTCGGTCACGTGCGACAGACGCTTGGTCTGTTGCTCGATGGCAGCGCCATCGGTGCCCGCCAGCAAATCACGTAGTTCTTGCATCTGGAATTCAATGGCCTGGCGCTCTTCTTCACTGAGCAAGCGCTGACCGTCGGCGTCCAGGGCGCCCTGTACCGCTTCGAGCAGCCGTTCGGCGTCCACTTGGTGCTCACGCAACTGACGGGCCTGCTTGTCGGTACCAGCATGCTCGAAGGAGTCCTTGAGCATGCGCGCGATTTCGCCATCGGTCAGGCCGTAGGACGGCTTGACCTGAATGCTGGCTTCCACGCCTGATGCGAGTTCCCGGGCGGCGACGCTGAGCAGCCCGTCGGCATCGACCTGGAAGGTGACGCGAATTTTCGCTGCCCCTGCCACCATGGCCGGAATGCCGCGCAGTTCGAAGCGCGCCAGTGACCGGCAGTCGCTGATCAGTTCGCGCTCGCCCTGCAGCACATGGATCATCATGGCCGACTGGCCGTCTTTATAAGTCGTGAACTCCTGGGCGCGCGCCACCGGGATGGTGGTATTGCGCGGGATCACTTTCTCCATGAGCCCGCCCATGGTCTCCAGGCCCAGTGACAGCGGGATCACATCAAGCAGCAACAGCTCGCCGCCTTCGCGACGGTTGCCGGCCAGGGTATCGGCCTGAATGGCGGCGCCGATGGCCACGACCTGATCGGGGTCGATGGAAGTCAGCGGGCTACGACCGAACAGGGTACCGACGGCATCGCGAACACGGGGCACGCGCGTGGAACCGCCGACCATGACCACGGCGCTGACTTCATCGAGCTCGACGCCACTGTCACGTACGGCACGGCGGCAGGCCTTGAGGCTGCGGGCCACCAGCGGCTCGATCATCGCATCGAAACCGGCACGGGTGAGCTCACCCTGCCAGGCACCATGCGTGACGCCCACCACCTCGGCATCGGTCAACGCTTCCTTGGCGGCGCAAGCCGTCTGTAACAGCGCGCGCTGGGTAGCCGGGTCGAGGTCGGAGGACAAGCCAGCCTGCTCGATGATCCAGCCTGCAATGGCGTGATCGAAGTCATCGCCACCCAGGGCGGTATCGCCGCCGGTGGCCAGCACTTCGAACACGCCCGCTGTCAGGCGCAGGATGGAAATGTCGAAGGTACCGCCACCCAGGTCGTAGATGGCGACTACGCCCTCGGCGTTCTGGTCAAGGCCATAGGCCACGGCGGCGGCCGTAGGCTCGTTGAGCAGACGCAGGACGTTCAGGCCAGCCAGGCGTGCAGCATCTTTTGTGGCCTGGCGCTGGGCGTCATCGAAATAGGCCGGAACGGTGATCACCGCACCGACCAGTTCACCGCCCAATGTCGCCTCGGCGCGCTCACGCAGCACCTTGAGGATGTCCGCCGAGACCTGCACCGGGCTCTTGGGCCCTTGCACCGTATCGATGAAAGGCATGTGCGATTCGCCACCGACGAAGCGGTAGGGCAATTGCTGGCCCAACTGCTTGACGTCGGCCAGGCCGCGACCCATCAGGCGCTTGACCGACAGCACGGTGTTCAGCGGATCGCTGGAGGCAGCGTCACGCGCTGCCTGCCCGACTTCGCTGCCGCCAGCTTCGAGGTAACGCACCGCCGAAGGCAGAATCACATTACCTTGCGCATCGGGCAGGGGCTCGCTCACGCCGCTGCGCAATGCAGCGACCAGGGAATTGGTGGTGCCCAGGTCGATCCCTACCGCCAGGCGGCGCTCATGGGGCTGGGGCGTTTGACCGGGTTCGGCAATCTGCAATAGGGCCATGCTTATCTGAATACCTTAGGTGCCATCACGGGTAGCACCGGGTTAATCGTCGAGGCGCTCTTCCAGTTGGCGCACTTCTTGGGCGAGCTTGTCGAGGAATTGCATTCGGCGCATCAGGCGTTCGGCCTGCTCACGCGCATCGGCAACATCCCAGCAGGCGGCGAAATCCTCGTTGAGCGTGTCTTGAGCAGCCTTCAGGCGCTTCTTGAACACGGCCACGCCATCGAGGTCGGCTTCGTCCTGGAGGTCTTCGAGCTCCTCACGCCACTGCATCTGCTGCAGGAGGAAATCCGGGTCATGGACCGTGACCTCCTGCGGCACTTCGTGGCCACCGATCGCCAACAGGTAGCGCGCACGGCGTGGTGCACTGCGCAGCGTCTGGTAGGCGTCGTTGAGGGCAGCGGATTTCTCCAGCGCAGAGCGTTGCTCGCGCTCGGAGGCATCGGCAAAACGATCAGGATGGACTTCGCGGGCCAGCTCGCGATAGCGAGTGGCCAGCATCTCAAGGTCCAGTCGAAAACTCGGCTGCAGGTCGAACAGTGCAAAATGACAAGGAGTACCCACGGTCGGCCTCAGACGTTGAAGCTTTCGCCGCAGCCACACTCACCGCGCACGTTGGGGTTGTTGAACTTGAACCCTTCGTTCAACCCTTCCTTGACGAAGTCCAGCTCGGTGCCGTCAAGATAAACCAGGCTCTTGGGATCGATGATCACCTTGACGCCATGGTTCTCGAACACCTGGTCCTCGCCCGCCAGCTCGTCGACGAACTCCAGCACGTAGGCCAGGCCCGAGCAACCGGTGGTGCGTACGCCAAGGCGAATGCCTTCACCCTTGCCCCGCCCTTCCAGGGAACGCCGCACATGATTGGCGGCGGCTTCTGTCATGCTGATAGCCATGAGAACTCCTTACCTTGCAACAGGCGACGTTAGATCAAGCCTTTCTTCTGCTTGTAATCGCGAACAGCGGCCTTGATGGCATCTTCGGCGAGTACCGAGCAGTGGATCTTGACCGGCGGCAATGCCAGTTCTTCGGCCAGCTGGGTGTTCTTGATGGTCTCGGCTTCGTCCAGGGTCTTGCCCTTCATCCACTCGGTGGCCAGGGAGCTGGACGCGATGGCCGAACCGCAGCCGTAGGTCTTGAACTTGGCGTCTTCGATCACGCCCTGCTCGTTGACCTTGATCTGCAGGCGCATCACGTCGCCACAGGCCGGTGCGCCGACCATGCCGGTACCGACATCCGGGTCCTCGGCATTCATCTTGCCGACGTTGCGCGGGTTTTCGTAGTGGTCGATGACCTTTTCACTGTATGCCATGGTGCAATTCCTTCCTCATCAGGGAGCCGCTCTTGCCGGCGACTGCTTAGTGGGCGGCCCACTCGATCTTGGAGATGTCGACGCCGTCTTTGTACATGTCCCAAAGTGGGGACAGTTCACGCAGCTTGTTCACGGCCTCGCAGACTTTCTGCGCGGCGTAATCAACCTCTTCCTCGGTGGTGAAGCGGCCGAAGGAGAAGCGGATGGAGCTGTGCGCCAGCTCGTCGTTACGGCCCAGTGCACGCAGCACGTAGGACGGCTCGAGCGAGGCGGAGGTGCAAGCCGAACCGGACGAGACGGCGATGTCCTTGAGCGACATCAGCAGCGATTCGCCCTCGACGTAGTTGAAGCTCAGGTTCAGGTTGTGCGGCACGCGAGCAGTCAGGCTACCGTTGACGTACAGTTCTTCGAGGCTGGATACCTGCTTGAAGAAGCGGTCGCTCAAGGCTTTGATGCGTGCGTTTTCAGCCGCCATGTCCTGCTTGGCAATGGCGAATGCTTCGCCCATGCCGACAATCTGGTGCGTCGGCAGCGTACCCGAACGCATGCCGCGTTCGTGACCACCGCCGTGCATGGCTGCCTCGAGGCGTACCCGCGGCTTGCGGCTGACATACAGCGCGCCGATCCCTTTGGGGCCATAGACCTTGTGCGCGGAGAACGACATCAGATCGACCTTGAGCTGCTGCAGGTCGATTTCGACCTTGCCGGCAGACTGGGCGGCATCGACGTGGAACAGCACGCCGCGCGAACGGGTCAGTTCACCGATGGCGGCAATGTCGTTGATCGAGCCGACTTCGTTGTTCACGTGCATCAGCGAGACCAGGATGGTGTCGTCACGCAGGACCGCCTCGACCATGGCCGGGGTGACGATGCCGTCTTCGCCCGGTTCCAGGTAGGTGACTTCGAACCCCTCACGCTCCAGCTGGCGAGCGGTATCGAGGACCGCCTTGTGCTCGATCTTGGAGGTGATGATGTGCTTGCCCTTGGTCTGATAGAAGTGCGCAACACCCTTCAGGGCCAGGTTGTCGGACTCGGTGGCACCGCTGGTCCAGACGATTTCGCGCGGGTCGGCATTGATCAGCTCGGCGACCTGACGGCGACCGTTCTCGACCGCTTCTTCGGCTTTCCAGCCAAAGACGTGGGAGCGCGAAGCCGGGTTACCGAAGTTACCGTCAGCCGTCAGGCATTCGGCCATCTTCTGGGCTACGCGTGGGTCGACCGGGGTGGTCGCGGAGTAATCGAGGTAGATCGGCAACTTCATTTTTCTCTCCTATCAGGCGGTGGCGTCGCTCGTCGTCCCGAAGGATCAATCGACGGCGGACGTCTCAATCTTGTCCAGCGGGGCAGACAGACCAGCGACGCGGCGCAGGTCCTGACGCTGAGCGACTTCCTGCACCTCACGGCGCATGACGAGGTCGGCCAGACTGATGCCACTGAGGAACTCGTGAATCTGCTGACTGAGGTCGCACCACAAGTGGTGGGTCAGGCAGGTATCACCGGCATGGCAGTCCCCAAGCCCCTGGCAACGGGTGGCATCGACCGATTCGTTGACCGCATCGATGACCTGGGCGACCTGGATGGTCTCCATGCCGCGCGACAGCTGATAACCGCCACCGGGGCCGCGAACGCTGGAAACCAGGCTGCTGCGGCGCAGCTTGGCGAACAGCTGTTCCAGATAAGAAAGGGATATGCCCTGGCGCTCGGAGATGTCGGCCAAAGACACCGGCCCATGCTGCGCGTGCAACGCCAGGTCGAGCATGGCAGTCACGGCGTATCGGCCTTTGGTAGTCAGTCGCATGGCTATTGGGTACCACGGGAGTTACGGGATGTGTGCAAGTATGCGATTCCCGAGCATTTAAGTCAACTATTAGACCTAGTGCCTTAGTCGGGTTTGCATGAGGGGAGGCGGCCGCGATTGTAGCAGACACGGGGGCGATAGCACATGCCCCCATGCCAGAACCCGCGCCTGATACGGCGGGATCAACGCGGCTGGATGTCGCGCTTGGCCAACTGCGCCTGTTCGGTGAAGTCATCTTCAGGCAGCGCTGGCAGCTCCTTGGCGCAATAGTCACTGCCCATCCGCGTCAGCGCACCGCACATGCCTTCCAGGCGCTCATCAACGGCCTGCAGATGGTCAAGCATCTGGCCAATGGCACGGGCGACCGGGTCGGGCATGTCGCCACTGACCCCATAGGCATCGAAACCGATCTTCTCGGCCATGGCCTTGCGCCGCGCCTCGACATCGCCCTGCTCGTCCTTGACGATGATGCGCCCGGGGATGCCAACAGCCGTGGCGCCGGCTGGCACCGCCTTGGTCACCACCGCATTGGAACCGATCTTGGCCCCGGCCCCTACGGTAAACGGCCCCAGCACCTTCGCACCCGCACCGACCACTACGCCGTCCTCCAGCGTTGGGTGACGCTTGCCTTTATTCCAGCTGGTACCGCCCAGGGTTACGCCTTGGTAGAGCGTCACGTCGTCACCAATCTCGGCGGTTTCGCCAATGACGATGCCCATGCCATGGTCGATGAAGAACCGCCGCCCTATCGTGGCGCCCGGGTGAATCTCGATACCGGTCAGCCAGCGACCGAAGTTGGACACCAGCCGCGCCAGCCACTTGAAGTCCCGCCGCCACAGGGCATTACCCAACCGGTGCAGCCATATGGCATGCATCCCGGGGTAGCAGGTCAGCACTTCGAACGCGTTGCGCGCCGCTGGATCACGGTGGAACACACTTTGAATATCTTCACGCAGACGTTCCAGCATCTGTCAGTCCTTCCGTTTATGCGGCTCACCCCGGACCACCTTCTGGGTCTCGGTAAGAATGCCGCGCAAAATGCTCATTTCCGTACGCTCCACTGCCACCCGACCGTAAAGCCTGCGAAGACGCGGCATCAGGTGCTTGGGCTTTTCGGGATCAAGGAAACCAATGTCGACCAGGGTTTTTTCCAGATGGTCGTAGAACAGCTCCATCTCGTCCATCGTGGCCAAGGCGTCGGCGTCAGCCTTCTCAACCTGGGCAGGCGAGCGGTCGTTCGCCAGGCTGGCCATGCGCACTTCATAGGCCAGTACCTGAACAGCCGCGGCCAGGTTCAGCGAACTGAAGTCGGGATTGGAGGGGATGTGCACGTGGAAGTGACATCGCTGCAACTCTTCATTGGTCAGCCCGGCATGCTCGCGCCCGAACACCAAGGCGATCTGCTCGCCCCCGTCGGCATGCTGCACGGCCTTGTCGCCGCATTCACGTGGGCCGATAAGAGGCCATGGAATGCTGCGCTCACGGGCACTGGTGCCCATCACCAGATTGCAGCCGACCAATGCCTGCTCCAAGCTGTCGACGACGATGGCGTTACCCAGCACATCGTCCGCGCCCGAGGCGCGCGCGCTGGCCTCGTCGGCAGGAAACTGCTTTGGCTGCACCAGCACCAGACGCGACAGGCCCATGTTCTTCATGGCGCGCGCAGCGCCGCCGATGTTGCCGGGGTGGCTGGTGTTGACCAGAACGACACGAATATTCTGCAGCAAGGTCTCGTGCTCACAGTGGCGGAAATCAGGGCCTGGAATCTTACAGAACCGACAGGCGTAACGCCACGCACGCGAATGCGCCCTTCTGCCGCCACAATTTTCTGTTAGAATGTTCGGCTTTCTTCTTTAACATCTCCAGGTGACCCGCCCATGCAGCCTATGCTGAATATCGCCCTGCGCGCCGCTCGCAGCGCCAGTGAACTGATCTTCCGCTCCATCGAACGCCTGGATAGCATCAAGGTCGATGAGAAAGAGGCCAAGGACTACGTTTCCGAAGTCGATCGCGCTGCCGAGCAGAGCATCGTCAATGCCCTGCGCAAGGCCTACCCGAACCACTCCATCCTGGGCGAAGAAACTGGCCTGCACGCCGGCTCCGGCGAAGAAGGCAAGGACTACCTGTGGGTCATCGACCCGCTGGACGGCACCACCAACTTCCTGCGTGGCATTCCTCACTTTGCCGTCAGCATTGCCTGCAAGTACCGTGGTCGCCTGGAGCACGCTGTGATCGTCGACCCGGTTCGCCAGGAAGAGTTTACTGCCAGCCGTGGCCGTGGCGCTCAATTGAACGGCCGCCGCCTGCGCGTCAGCTCGCGCACCAGCCTGGACGGCGCCCTGCTGGGCACTGGCTTCCCCTTCCGTGATAACCAGATGGCCGACCTGGACAATTACCTGGGCATGTTCCGCAGCCTGGTAGGCCAGACCGCCGGCATCCGCCGCGCTGGCGCGGCGAGCCTGGACCTGGCCTATGTGGCCGCAGGCCGTTTCGATGCATTCTGGGAGTCGGGCCTGTCCGAATGGGACATGGCCGCAGGCGTGCTGCTGATTCAGGAAGCAGGCGGCTTGGTGAGCGACTTCAATGGCGGCCATGACTTCCTCGACAAAGGTCACATCGTCGCCGGCAACATCAAGTGCTTCAAGGCGGTACTGACTGCCATCCAACCGCACCTGCCTGAAAGCATGAAGCGTTGAGCATTTGATTGCAGGAAAACAAAAGCACCCCTCGGGGTGCTTTTTTCATGCCTGCCAGCCCTGCATCACCGGCGTCGGCACACGGCCAACGCCGGCAGCAGCATCACTGACCGGCGTCGCTGAGAATCAGCTTGCCGTTCTTGTCCACTGGGATGGTAGAGCCTGGCTCACGGTTCATCTTCACCTGGCCGACCTGATCGCCAATGGTGTACTTGACGTTATAGCCCACCACTTTTTCACTGATGTCGTTGACCGTGTTGCAGCGGGTCTGGGTCGTGGTGTAGGTGTCACGCTGCTGCATGCCCTCCTGCACCTTGTTGCCAGCATACCCACCACCCACCGCACCGGCCACGGTCGCGATCTTCTTGCCGGTGCCGCCGCCGATCTGGTTGCCCAACAGGCCACCGGCCAACGCGCCGACCACAGTGCCGGCGATCTGATGCTGGTCCTTGACTGGCGCCTGGCGAGTGACGGTCACGTCCTTGCACACTTCGCGCGGGGTCTTGACCTGCTGCTTGATCGGCTGCACGTCGGTGACCTGAGCATACTCAGGCCCTTTGTTCACCAAGCTGTAGGTCGCCACAGCACCTCCGGCAGTGACACCGACAGCACCTAGCACCGCACCCACCAGCATTGATTTATTCACGTGAACCTCCTGATCGTACATACGGGACTTGGCCCGCTTTCTCCTTGCCTTGGAGCAAAAAAAAGGGCGCGAGTTCAACACTCGCGCCCTCTCGTCCGCCAAGCGGAGCGTCAGTCGGTCACGGACGGTCGTCCACGCCCTCGGTCTTTGCCGGCGGAATCAGGTCTTCGCTGTTCAGGTTCAGCCAGATCAGCACCACGTTGGCGATGTAGATCGACGAGTAGGTACCGGCCATCACGCCGATGAACAGGGCCAGCGAGAAGCCGAACAGGTTGTCACCGCCGAAGAACAGCAAGGCGGCAATAGCCAGCAAGGTAGACACCGAAGTCGCCACGGTACGCAGCAACGTCTGGGTGGTGGAGACGTTGATGTTTTCGATCAAGGACGCCTTGCGCATGACCCGGAAGTTCTCACGCACCCGGTCGAACACGACGATGGTGTCATTGAGCGAGTAGCCGATGATGGCCAGCACCGCCGCCAGCACCGTCAGGTCGAAGGTGATCTGGAAGAACGACAAGATGCCCAGTGTCACGATCACGTCGTGGATCAGCGAGATGATGGCGCCTACCGCGAATTTCCACTGGAAGCGGAACGCCAGGTAGATAAGGATGCCACCCAGCGCCAGGAGCATGCCCATGCCGCCCTGGTCACGCAGCTCTTCACCCACCTGCGGGCCGACGAACTCGACACGCTTGACGGTGGCTGGGTTGTCACCGCCGGCCTTCTGCAAGGCTGCGGCGACCTTGTTGCCCAGCTGTGGGTCATCACCCGGCATGCGCACCAGCAGGTCGGTGGTGGCACCGAAGCTCTGCACCACTGCCTCGTGGAAACCCGAGTCGACCAACTCGGCCCGTACCGCCTTGAGATCGGCCGGGCGCTCGTAGGTCAGCTCGATCAGCGTGCCGCCAGTGAAGTCCAGGCCGAAGTTCAGGCCCTTTTGCCACCAGCTGAACAAGGCCAGCACGGTGAGCAGTACGGTGACGCCGAAGGCGACATTGCGTACACCCATGAAATTGATGGTTTTCATCGCAGCTCCCTCAAACCCACAGCTTCTTGATGTCACGCCCGCCACAGGTCAGGTTGACCATTGCGCGGGTCACCATGACGGCGGTGAACATCGAGGTGAAAATCCCGAGGGACATGGTGACCGCAAAGCCCTTGACCGGGCCGGTACCCATGGCGAACAGGATACCGCCGACCAGCAGGCTGGTCAGGTTGGCGTCGATGATCGCGGTATAGGCGCGGTTGAAACCTTCATGGATGGCGCGCTGCACCGACATGCCGGCTTTGAGCTCTTCGCGGATACGCGAGAAGATCAGTACGTTGGCGTCCACCGCCATACCCATGGTCAGTACGATACCGGCAATACCCGGCAGGGTAAGGGTTGCGCCAAGCAACGACATCAGGGCCAGCAGCAGCACCATGTTACCCGCCAGGGCGATGGTGGCAATGACACCGAAGCCGCGGTAGATGGCGATGATGAACAGCGAGACGAACAGCATACCCCACAGCGAGGCGTCGATGCCCTTGGTGATGTTGTCGGCACCCAGGCTTGGGCCGATGGTACGTTCTTCAGCGAAGTACATCGGTGCAGCCAGGCCGCCGGCACGCAGCAGCAGGGCCAGTTCAGACGATTCGCCCTGGCCGTTCAGCCCGGTGATACGGAACTGGCTACCCAGCGGCGACTGGATGGTCGCCAGGCTGATGATCTTCTTCTCTTCCTGGAAGCTCTGGACCGCAACGTCCTTCTCGACGCCATCGACCGTCTGCTTCACGTAGCGGGTGACAGGCTTCTGCTCGATGAAGATCACCGCCATGCTGCGACCAACGTTGCTGCGCGTCGCGCGGCTCATCAGTTCGCCGCCATGCCCGTCCAGACGAATGTTCACCTGCGGGCGGCCATGCTCGTCGAAGCTGGCCTGGGCGTCGGTCACCTGGTCACCGGTGATGATCAGGCCACGCTCGACGGGCGCCGAACGCCCCCCTTCACGGAACTCGAACACTTCGGTGGTGGCTTTGGACGCGCCCGGCTCGGCACCGAAACGGAACTCCAGGTTGGCCGTCTTGCCCAGAATACGCTTGGCTTCGGCAGTGTCCTGCACACCCGGCAGCTCGACCACGATGCGGTTGGCGCCCTGGCGCTGCACCAGCGGCTCGGCGACACCCAGCTCGTTGACACGGTTACGCACGGTGGTGAGGTTCTGCTTGATCGAGTATTCGCGAATCTCGGCCACTTTCGCCTGAGACAGCGCCAGACGCAGCACGGCGAGGTCATTGCGCTCGGTGGTGGTCAGGTCGAAATCGTTGAAATTCTTGCGGATCAGGGCACGTGCCTGTTCGCGCGTAGCGTTGTCAGCAAAGCCGAGCATGATGCCACCGTCCTGCTGCGGCAGGCTGCGGTAGCGGACCCGCTCCTTGCGCAGCAAGGTCTTGACCTCGCCTTCGTAGACTTTCATGCGGGCGCTCATGGCCTTGTCCATGTCCACTTCCAGCAGGAAGTGCACGCCACCGGACAGGTCCAGGCCCAGCTTCATGGGGCTGGCACCCAGGTTGCGCAACCACTGCGGGGTGGTTTGTGCCAGGTTAAGCGCCACGACATAGTCATCGCCCAGCGCCTTGCGCACCACATCCTTGGCGGGCAGCTGGTCTTCCTGATTGGTCAGACGAATCAGGCCACTGCCCTTCTCACCCAGGCTCACGCCTTTGACTGCGATGTTTGCATCGACCAGCGCCTTGCTGACGCGATCGAGATCGGCCTGGTTGACCTGCAGCGCCGAGCTGGCACCGCTGATCTGCACGGCCGGGTCATCCGGGTAGAGGTTGGGAGCGGAATAAATGAAACCGATCGCCAGTACCAGCAGGATCAGTGCGTATTTCCACAGAGGGTATTTGTTCAGCATCACGCCGCCCGTTCAAGACGCGGGGCGCGTTGCGCGCCCCGACTGGAAAAATGAAACCGGTAACTCAGATAGCCTTGAGCGTACCTTTTGGCAGGGTCGCGGCAATGGCGCCCTTCTGGAACTTTAGCTCGACAGTGTCGGACACTTCCAGCACCACGAAATCATCGGCCACTTTGACGATCTTGCCGGCAATGCCACCGTTGGTGACAACTTCGTCACCTTTCTGCAAGTTGCCCAGCAGGTTCTTCTGCTCTTTGGCACGTTTGGCCTGTGGACGCCAGATCATCAGGTAGAAGATGACCAGGAAACCGACTAGGAAAATCCACTCGAAGCCAGTACCGGCAGGGCCGGCGGCGGGGGCTGCAGCGTCCGCGTATGCGGCGGGGATCAAGAAGCTCATGGGTGCACTCCTAATGCGAATATTTTAATAATGGATGCAGACAGTCAGTCCAAGGGCGGTACAACAAGCCCGCGCTTGGCGTAGAAGGCGTCGACGAAGGCGGCCAATTTACCTTGTTGAATAGCCTCGCGTAAACCGGCCATCAAACGCTGGTAATGGCGCAAGTTATGGATGGTATTCAACATGCTGCTGAGCATTTCGCCACACTTGTCCAGGTGATGCAGATAGGCGCGGGAGAAGTTGCTGCAGGTGTAGCAGTCACAGGTCGGATCCAGTGGCGATTCATCATGGCGATGGAACGCGTTGCGGATCTTGATCACCCCGGTGTCGACGAACAGGTGGCCGTTGCGCGCGTTGCGCGTAGGCATCACGCAGTCGAACATATCGACGCCGCGGCGCACACCCTCAACGAGATCCTCCGGTTTGCCTACCCCCATAAGGTAACGAGGTTTGTCAGCCGGCATCTGCTCGGGCAAGTAGTCCAGCACCTTGATCATCTCGTGCTTGGGCTCACCCACCGACAGGCCGCCGATGGCCAGGCCGTCGAAGCCGATGTTCTCAAGCCCTTCCAGGGAGCGCATGCGCAGGTCCTGGTACATGCCGCCCTGAACGATGCCGAACAGCGCGGCGGTGTTGTCGGCATGGGCGTTCTTCGAGCGCTGGGCCCAGCGCAGCGACAGCTCCATGGACGTACGGGCGATGTCGTGCTCGGCAGGGTACGGGGTGCACTCATCGAAGATCATCACCACGTCCGAACCCAGATCACGTTGCACCTGCATGGATTCTTCCGGGCCCATGAACACCTTGGAGCCGTCCACGGGAGAGGCGAAGGTCACGCCTTCTTCCTTGATTTTGCGCATGGCGCCCAGGCTGAAGACCTGGAAGCCACCGGAATCGGTGAGAATCGGGCCTTTCCACTGCATGAAGTCGTGCAGCCCGTTGTGCTTCTTGATCACCTCGGTACCTGGGCGCAGCCACAGGTGGAAGGTGTTGCCCAGGATCATCTCGGCACCAATGGCCTCGATGTCACGGGGCAACATGCCCTTGACCGTGCCATAGGTGCCCACCGGCATGAACGCCGGGGTTTCGACCGTGCCACGGGGGAAGGTGATGCGGCCACGACGGGCCTTGCCGTCGGTGGCCAGCAGTTCGAAGGACATTCGGCAGGTGCGACTCATGCTTGCTCCTCGGGCCCGCGAGGCGCCGGATTGCGGGTGATGAACATGGCATCACCGTAACTGAAGAAGCGGTACCCCTGCTCGACCGCCGCCGCGTAGGCAGCCATGGTCTCGGGGTAACCGGCGAAGGCCGAGACCAGCATCAGCAGCGTGGACTCAGGCAGATGGAAGTTGGTAACCAGCGCATCGACCACGTGGAATGGGCGGCCGGGGTAGATGAAGATATCGGTGTCACCGCTGAAGGGCTTGAGCTGGCCATCGCGGGCGGCGCTTTCGAGCGAGCGCACACTGGTGGTGCCCACGGCGATCACGCGCCCGCCGCGGGCACGGCAGGCCTCGATGGCGTCGACCACATCCTGGCTCACTTCGAGCCACTCTTTATGCATGTGGTGATCTTCAATCTTGTCGACCCGCACCGGCTGGAAGGTACCGGCGCCCACGTGCAGGGTGACGAACGCGCGCTCCACCCCTTTGGCGGCGATCTGCTCGAGCAGCGCCTCGTCGAAATGCAGGCCTGCGGTAGGCGCGGCGACAGCGCCTGCCTTCTCGGCGTAGACCGTCTGGTAGCGCTCCCGGTCCGCACCTTCGTCAGGGCGATCGATGTAGGGCGGCAGCGGCATGTGGCCGACGCGGTCGAGCAGCGGCAATACCTCTTCGGTGAAACGCAGCTCGAACAAGGTGTCGTGGCGCGCAACCATTTCAGCTTCACCGCCACCGTCCACCAAAATGACCGCCCCTACCTTGGGCGCCTTGCTCGCCCGCACATGGGCCAGCACACGGTGGCTGTCGAGCACACGCTCGACCAACACTTCGAGCTTGCCGCCGGAGGCTTTCTGACCGAACAGCCGCGCCGGAATGACCCGGGTGTTGTTGAACACCATCAGGTCACCCGGGCGCAGATAGCCCAGCAGGTCGGGGAATTGCCGGTGCTCGCGTGCACCGCTTGGCCCGTCGAGCACCAGCAGGCGGCTGCCATGGCGCTCGGCCAACGGATGGCGGGCGATCAGGGAATCGGGAAGTTCGAAGGAGAAATCGGCAACGCGCATGATGATGTTCGGTTCGGCAGGGCCGGGAAGTTTAGCCCAACGAATGAAAATTGACCATGAAAGACGATTGACCGACCGACGGCACCTCTCTATACTGCGCGCCACGCCCTGATGGCGGAATTGGTAGACGCGGCGGATTCAAAATCCGTTTTCGAAAGGAGTGGGAGTTCGAGTCTCCCTCGGGGCACCATCATATAGTTCCAAGCGGTCCCTACCAGACCCGGAACACCAGAGAAACCGGCCATTGAGCCGGTTTTTTTGTGCCCATCGTTCCCAGTGATTCCCTTGTAAGCCCCAAAGTATGTGAGTAGATTTGTGAGTAGGACGAGTTCGGTCCAGAATCCTACTCACACACCGACCGCAATCCGGCGCGGTTCGGCACTGCAAGGGAATAGCCGTGGCGCTCACAGATACCGCCATCCGCACCGCCAAACCCCGCGACAAGCTCTATCGCCTCGCGGACGCCCAGGGCCTTTGCCTTGAAGTGACGACCGCTGGCGGGAAGCTCTGGCGCCTTCGCTACCGATTCGAGGGCAAGGCCAAGATGCTGGGCCTGGGGGCCTACCCCGCCATCACACTTGCCCAGGCACGCGAGCGCCGGGATGCCGCGCGAAAGTTGCTGGCACAGGACATAGACCCAAGCGCACATAAACAGCAGGAAAAGGCCGCTGCCGCCGCCCAGGTGCTGACGCTCGAAGTGCTAGCGCGGGAATGGTACGACTACAACCAGCCACGATGGGCGCCAGCCACCGCATCGAAAGCGCTGCAGTATCTGGAGTCGGACATATTCCCGGTGATTGGCAAGCGGCCCGCTGCCGAGGTGCAACGCCCTGAACTGGTCGACCTGGTGCGCAAGATCGAGCGGCGCGAGGCATTCAATGTCGCCCGCAAGGTTCGCCAGTGGCTAAGCCAGATATTCCGTTTCGGCTTGGCCAAGGGCGTGGTTCCCGGCAACCCCGCCACCGATCTGGACGTGGTAGCCGCGCACGCCCCGCGCACTCGCCACCATCCGCACGTATCAGAAGGCGAATTGCCCGAGCTGCTGGAGAAATTGGACGCGGCCCAGTGCGATATCACCAGCAAGATCGCCATTCGCCTGCTACTGCTGACAGCAGTGCGACCCGGTGAGCTGCGGCTGGCGCCTTGGGACGAGTTTGACCTGGAGTCAGCTACCTGGACGATCCCTGCAGCACGGATGAAGGCACGGCGCCCTCACATCGTCCCGCTCCCACGTCAGGCCGTAGTTCTGCTGCGTGCCCTGCATGAGCTGACCGGCTCCTATCCCCTCGCCTTTCCTGGGCGCAACAACCGGGCCAGGCCAATGAGCGAGAACACTGTGAACAAAGCCCTCGCCACGGTGGGATATGAGGGACGCCAGACCGGCCACGGTTTCCGCCATCTACTGAGCACCAGCCTCAACAGCCGAGGCTATAACCGCGACTGGATAGAGCGGCAATTGGCCCACGGCGATCAAGACTCCATTCGCGACACATACAACCACGCGCACTACCTGGAACAACGGCGGGAAATGATGCAGAACTGGGCAGACGAAATCGACGCCCTTTGCGCCGGTGATAATGTTGTACCGTTCAGGAGAGCGTAATGAGCCTTGAATTCAAAAACACAATTGGGGTTCGGGGCGATGTTATCTCCCTCCGAGAAATGGTAATCGAAGCTGGTCCAGGCGAGCTAAATTGCAGCAAGCTTGAAGCAGTAATGAAGCTACATAAGCTTTTTCAAACGATCGCAGAACACTCAAGGGAAGAGTTCCTTCCTATAGCATGCTGCTGGGTAAGCACCCCGAAAAATCTAGAAAACGTTCATAAGCAATATTCGATCAGCATTCGATCAATCATTAATTACTTCGACAGGTGCGCATTCCCCGGCACTGTTGAATGCCATCGAAAAGATGGTTCAACAGAAAATGTCGGTGACGAATTTATTGTTTTTCAGCCTGGCCCTTGGATGGAATTTATTCAAGAGCACGGCGTTGCTTGGGTACCTGGAAAAGGTGCGATGTTAGTGACTGACATTCCATTGACTCTTCTTAAGGGCGGGCCCGAGCCAGAAAAAATCGCGCATGGATTCCCCTATACCAATGCGCAGCTGAGCGCGATGCAGAAAGCCGCTCAACACTTCTGGGTTGACTTCGACCGTCAGCGACCGCCGCTGCAAAAAACCATTTCGATTTATATCGCTGAGTTATTAGGGCTGGATGGGCCGAATCGAACTACTAACACGCTTGCTGCAGCGATAAGGCCTGACGATGCTCCTACCGAGCGATGACAGCTGCAGGTGACGTACTGACACGTCACCATGTCAGCGTTGTATGTCACACCATCCTTTGCCATTAAATCCGTAGCCATCACTACCCAAAATGCCCACGGAGGCGCAGACGATGGCTACCCCTACCAACACCACCTCCCCCGCTCGCCGCTTCATCAAGCGCCAGGACGTTGAGTCGATCACCGGCCTGTCCTGCACCGAGATCTATCGCCGTATCGCCGCTGGCGCTTTCCCCAAGCAAGTCACCCTCGGCCCGAAGTGTGTCGTGTGGATCGAGGCCGAGATTCATGCCTGGTGCGATGAGCAGATCGCAGCCAGCCGTGGGGAGGTGGCGTGATGATCTACCCCGGCTCCACTGATGCCCTTTCCCCTTACTCGTGCCCATTTTTGTTACTCGTGCCCACGCACAGGGATGGGCACAAGTGGAAAAAAAGGGCACGAGTAAGACTTGCACCCACTCAACGCTCGCTGTATCGTCCACTCGTCGCTGCAAATTCAGCGACCGGGTTTGGCGACCCGGACAAATCAAGGCGCGTAAGCGCCCTAACTGAATCTGGCGCTTTTTTTGTGCCCAGCATTCGGCTTTATGGTGGCTGTGCGCGGGAGACCTTCGGGTCTGCCGGGTTCCTTGATTCCCGGTTCGCCAACCTGCGTACAGCTGCCACCCTAAATCGTTTGGCGACGATCCGTGGCAGCTCCTCAAATCAAGGAGCTACATCAATGACCGCCCTCATTCCGTCGAAAATCCGCGCCCTTGCTCATCGCAAGATGGCCATCTGCGCCCTCCGCGCAAACTCGTCTCTCTCTGTCCGCTTGAAGCGCTATAACCACCACATGGACCAAGCTCGTGCCCTGGAAGCCAAAGGGGGTGAGCAATGATTCGCAGTCCTGAGCAAATCCTGTTGGAGTCAGCCGTTCTCGCCGATTTCGAATGCCATCATCAAAACCAGGCACGGGAGGCGTTCAACAAGCTCGAACGTATCCTTACTGCGATGATCATCCCGGCTCTTGGGCAGCAGCATCCGATCTCGAAAGATCTTTACGCGCAGCTCGATAACGTCAAACTCGGCTCGCAAAACTTTTGCTGGCGGCATCGGTATATCGGCTATAGCTACAGCGCAAACGAAGTCGGGGGTGTCCAATGAGCTACTGGCACGATCTCCTGCCCCGCCACGAAGCGCTGAAGAATATGACTCCCGGTCAGCTGAAAGCGACAGAGCAGGCAGCTGAAAGCTGTGTGTCGGTACTCGCGCATGGGATATCAGGCATAGGCCACTTGTTGGCTTGCACAGCATCGAACGGTGAAACCGGTCTGAGCTCTGTGGCGGTCACTGATATAGGCTGGCTCCTCGAAAGCCTGGGCAGTCTCGTCGGCAACTTGTCCGACACTGGCGCTGCAGCAACTTACCATTTATCCGAAGCTAAACCCGGAGCATAACCATGAACATCCAAAACGGTGCACATGCGCCGATGGGATCGGCTTGCCTGGATAAAGTGCTTAACCGATTAGACAAAGTTAGGTCTGCTGGCGCCGACAAGTGGAAAGCCTGCTGCCCCGCACACAATGACAAGCATCCCAGCTTGGCAATTAGCGAAACTTCGGACGGTGTCGTCTTGCTCAAATGCTGGGCTGGCTGCACAACAAAAGAGATTGTCTCGGCAATTGGTCTGGATTTGCGAGACTTGTTTCCCGGCGACAAACAACCGCGGCGCGGCCCAAGTAAGGCGGCAATTGAACATGAGCGCATGGTTTATCGGATCGGCCACCCTCTCCAGCAACAAGGGAAGTTGGCGGGTGATGATCTGGCGCGTTTCAACCTCGCCAAGCAGCGCCTGGGGGTCAAATGACTACAGATCGCTTTGCACAAGAATGGACCGAGCCTCTTAGCCCCATCAATCGAGAAAACGTAACCCCCCTATGGCGCGTCAATGCGGTTAAGGCGTCGACAATCAAAGCCGTTCCCATCCGCTGGCTGTGGCCTGGCTGGCTGGCGAAAGGAAAGCTGCACATCCTCGCCGGCGCTGGCGGTACCGGAAAGACCACGCTGCTGATTGGTCTGATCGCCACCATCACCACTGGTGGACGCTGGCCCGATGGCAACCGCTGTAGCGAGCCGGGTAATGCACTCATCTGGTCGAGTGAGGATGACCCAGCCGACACGCTGATCCCCCGCTTGACCGCTGCTGGTGCTGACATGAGCCGCGTCTACATTATCCAGGGGCTCACCAACGCCAGAGGCGACGCCGATCCATTCGACCCAGCCAACGACATTGTCCGTTTGCGTGAGACGGCCAGCGAGATTGGCGGTGTGTCGCTTCTGATGCTCGACCCCATCGTCAGCGCAGTGAAGGGCGACATGCACAAGGCCAATGACGTGCGTCGGGCGCTGCAAGGCGTAGTGGACTTCGCCGAGCAGAATCTTTGTGCCGTAGTGGGGATTTCTCACTTCGCCAAGGGTGGCGCTGGCTCGTCGCCTTCTGATCGAGTTATTGGTTCGCAAGCGTTCTCGGCGCTGGCGCGCACGGTGTTGGTAGCTGCCAAACAGGAAGACTCCGACCAACGCGTGCTGGCGCGAGCGAAGTCGAATATCGGCGCTGACGAGGGAGGTATCTCCTACACCATCGAGCCATGCGACATCGGAGATGGGATCGAAACCACTCGCGTGGTGTGGGGCGCAGCCATCGAAGGTAGCGCCCGGGAGATCTTGGGAGAAGCGGAGGCATCCGGTGATGAGGATGCACAAGACCTAGATGATCCCAGCGATTGCCTCTATCGGATCTTAAAGGACAACCCCCTCGAAAGTAATGAAGCAAAAGCCCTGATGAGGCGCAATGGCTACACCGAAAAGCAGATTCGCCGGGCCAGGGAAAAGCTGTCTGTTGTCACCGCCAGAACGGGCAACAAAAAGGATGTGAAGTCATTCTGGTCATTACCCCAAGCGGGTGGCTCATTCGCGCCTTTCCAACCACTCGTGCCCTCAGAATCCCACTCGTGCCCATCCTCTGGCGTGGGCACGAGTAACGAAAATGGGCACGAGTGGGACGATCAGCATGAAGATCCGCTGCCGGGTGGCGCGTCGTTTCCATCGCTAGATGATGACGCGGAGGACCTGTGATGACCGCGCTCGACTACCTGCTGGAGCGTGGATTTTCCGCAAAGAAGCAAGGTATGCGGGTGCGGATCTCCCCCGCCTCAAAGCTGACCGACGATGTGCGCAAATACGTCAAAGCTAACCGGCTGGCGCTGCTCGCAGAGCTGGCAGCGAACGACGGCTTGGAGCGCCGCTGCAATTGGTCGGTGCTAGTGCCGGGGTGCCGGCCATTCACCATGATCAGCGAGCCGATCACCCGCGACGAAGCACTGGCGGACGTTCGTGTGCGGTGGCCCGGTGCGGAGGTGGGGCCATGACGGGCCATAGCAGACGCCTAGGCGAACAATCGTCGAGCGCTCAACGAGGTAGGTGGGCTTCCCCACTGACCATGGTTTGGACAGTTTGGTCACCCCAGCGAAGCCGGAAAAACGCCACGGTAGATGCGCGCAGTTTTGCGCACATCTACCTGGTTGGCCGGAGTCTGTTGGTTTCACACCACAGAGGCGCCCTGATCCGAATCGGCTCATTTGGTCCGAGTCGGCTCATCGGGTCTCGTTCGGTGAAACGACACCCTCACATTGAGGAGCAAGCATGACCACCAAGCACATCATCATCACTGACGCCGAGATCCGTAAGCAGGCCGGACAGCCAGTGCGCCAGTTGCGTGACCCGCGTTACCCCGAACTGCGCTTTCGCTATTCGAGCGTCGATCGCACCCGGGGCGCCTGGCACGTTGTTGTCAGGGGCAAGTGGGGCAAGGCCGGCGATTTCCCCAGCCTGACCACCAAGGCCATGCTGACCGCCCTGCCGGCCATCCTGGCACGCCGTGCCATAGACACCGAGGCCACCTCGCTGACCAGCACATGGAGCCATATCGGTGAGCTGCTGGACTGGTACCTGGACCGCATGCTGCGCGACCGCAACTTGTCGGAGAAGCGCAAGGCCGGCGCGAAGTCGGCCATCACCTGCCACCTGATGCCCCGGCTGCATGACCTGCCGCTGGCAGAGGTGAGCAAAGCCACGCTCGATCAACGTCTGATGTGGCCACTGCAGGAGCGCTACGCCTTATCGTTCGTGCGCCTGGTGTTCAACGTGCTGGCGGTGGCCATGCGCAAGGCACACCGGCTTGGGATGATCGAGCACAACCCCATGGACTCGCTGCGCTTCGGGGATTTCGTCGGGGTGCGGATCAAGCCGAAGTCGTCACGGCTGCGGGAGCGAGACTTACCCGATCTGCTGGCCAAGCTGGCGAACTGGAGTGAGGCGCGGCCCGCTGATGCCCTGCTGGCGCTGATGATGCTGTGTCACGGTACCCGCCTGGGCGAAACGCGTAGCGCGCTGTGGCGCAATGTCGATCTGCAGGCCGGCCAGTGGTTCATACCCGCCGACGACACCAAGACCAAGCAGAACCACACCCTGCCGCTGACCCGCCAGGCCTGCGCACTTCTGAGCCGCTATCAGGCCCAGCAGGTCGCCCGAGGCTACCAAGGTGCCTACCTGTTCCCAGCCAGCCGGCGTGGGCCCCTGGGCGCCACGGCAGCCAGCCAAGTGTTTGCCGAACTGAGCGACCGGCAGTGGACCAGCCATGACGTGCGCAAGGTCGCCCGCACTTGTTGGATGGACCTAGGTGTTGATTACCTGGTGGGCGAGATGCTGGTGAACCACGCCCTGCGCAACATGGATGCCACCTACATCCACACCACCGCCGAAGCCCTCAAGCGCCAAGCACTGGAACGCTGGCACGACCAGTTAGACCGACTCGGGTTGAACGCACTTACAGGCGAGACATACCCGAGACACGAAGTTTCGCAAAAACAGCCACAAGCCACAGACCACGCGGCCTCTGGCAATAATCCGGATGCATCACAGAGGAGCATGTAAATCATGGTCGACGTTGAGCAGGACGTTACCCAGCGCTTGGCCCAGGCCGGCGTCACACCGCTAATCGGTGGCCTGGTGCCAGAGCCAGCAACGGCGGACCTGCTGGGGTATGCACCCAGCTACTTGCGCCGCCTGGCTGCTGAGGGGCGTTCACCCCTGCCGTTCGTGCGCCGGGGCAACCGCAGGTTCTACAAAATAGCCGACATAGTGCGCTTTGCGACGGATACCGACTGAGGACGTCGAAGTTAACCGCTGACCGGGGTGTGCGTGCGCGCATAGGGTAGACGGCATCGTTTACACACCCCGGAGAACCCCATGCCAGATCCCTATCAGCAGGACATGACCCAGCTGAATCAAACGCTGCAGAACATCGGTACGCAGATCGCTGACTTCAAATCCTCCTCTGCAGAGAAACAAACCGAGTTCGGCGCCCGCCTTCAAGAAATCGAGCAGAAGATGGTGAATGTCAGCGCCCGCCGAGGCGCGAACGATGACACCGCCGACTCCAATGTCGTGACCGCCCAGGTAGTGGCCGCTGATGGTATCGCCGGTTTCCGCAACGGTATGAAGTCCACCGGCCAGATCAGTTGCAAGGTCGGCGTGCGTGCTGCGATCACCAATCCCAACAAAGGCGTCACTGGCTCGACCAGCTACCCAACTGCCCCGCAACGTGATGGCGCCGGCATCCGCGGCATTCCGCAGCCGCGGCTCAGCTTGCTGGATGTGCTGCCGATCGTGCCGGTCACCAGCGCCACTTACGAGTTCGTTCGCCTCGACGGCTACATCAACGGCGCGGCTTACCAGAAAGAAGAAGGTGAGCAGAAGGCCGAAGGGTCGATGCCAACCAAGATGGAGCGAGCGGAGATTGCCACCATCGCCACCTGGATTCCGGCGAGCCTCCAGGTGTTGCAGGACAGTGACCAGCTTGAGGGGCAGATCAACACGCTGATGAGCGTGGGGGTTCGCCAGAAGCTGGAGGCCGAGCTCATCAACGGCGAAGGTGGACCAGGTGAGATCCTCGGGTTCAAGAAGCAGGCCACCGCCGCCGGCATCACCACCGGCAAGCCAGCTGATCGCATCGGCGCTGCCCTCACTGACCTCAAGGCCGAAGGTTGGAACCCGAACGTTATCGTGATGAACCCGCGTGACTGGTTCGCCATCGAGAGCGAGCGCGCCGAGGGCGGCGACGGTCAGTACGTTATCGGCACACCACGCGATCCAGCGCCACCAAGCCTGTGGGGCACACCCGTGGTGGTCACCAACGGTATGCCACAAGGCGAAGCGTTGATCCTGGACACCTCTGTGGCAGCCCTGCTGGATCGGCAGGAGGTGACCGTGGAAGCAAGCCGTCACGATGGCGACAACTTCAAACGCAACCTGGTCACCATTCTGGCGGAGCTGCGTGCCGGCCTGGCCGTCTTCGCGCCAAGCGCTACCCGCCTGGTAACGCTCGGTACCGTCCAGGCCAAGTCGTCCAAGTAATGCTTGGCGTGGGTCAGCTGCGAGTGCCACGGACCCAATAACCGCAGCAGTCGGAGCCCCATTTCATCCTTTCAAGGTGATCCGACACTGGCCCGCCATGCGGGCCTTTCTATTCACTCTGGAGAAGATCATGCGCCATACCCACTTACCCAAGCCTGTTCAACGAGCCCTCAACCAAATCGCCCACAGTCGCGCCCTGTTGCGCCAGATGGAGGAGCGTGAGCGATTGAGCAAAGAGATTGATCGGCTGCTGGCCAGCGGCCTGAGCGCAGCAGAAGCGCTCGAGCAGATCCGATCGGCGCCGCCGTACGAAGCCCCGGACTACTGAGGGGGGCGGGTCGAAAGTCTAGGAGGTCCGCTGCCCTAGACCGCTCCCGACCCCACGTACAGATTTTTTTCCTTTAACAAAAAAATGTTAAAGCGGCTTTAACAACCATGCCGAACGTGCATGACCCTGGAAGCTAGTAATTCAGCGGCCTTGAGCCAAATTGAGACGGCCTGGCGAATGTTAAAAGTGTTAAACCCTTTAACACCAAAAATTAACGCTTTAACACCCTCTGGTAAGTGCAAGGATCGCCAGCAGCCGGGCGTGTCTGGCTCGCCTGCCCTCGCTCTGTAATGACTAACTGCGCAAATTTATGAGGTTATCCAATGTGGAGTGAGAACAATTGCACCCTCATCGCCAAGATCTGCAAGGCCGGCTTCTGTTGTGAACCCTTCAATAATCGGAGTTGCCGATGAAGCGAAAGATCAAGCTCTACGGCGTGCTGCGCCAGCGTTTCGGCCGCCAATACATCCTCGATGTGCACACCCCGCGGGACGCCATCCAGGCGCTCTGCGAAATGGTTCCAGGCTTCGAAAAGTTCCTGCTCACTGGGGAGGAGCGCGGCTTGGTGTTCACCGTTTTTTCCGGTAACCGGAATCTCTGCGCCGACGATCTGGATCTCAAGGGCGACGATGTGGGTGATATCCGAATCGCGCCGATCATCCAAGGCAGTAAGCAGGCAGGCGTGTTTCAGACGATCCTGGGCGCAGTTCTTATCGTTGTCGGTGTGATGTACGACTGGAGCGGAAGCACTTCAACCGTGGGCATGGCAATGATCGCTGGCGGTGCTGCTATGGCCGCATCGGGCGTAGTGCAGATGCTCTCACCTACGCCCAACACGGGCGGCCTGGACCGCAACGAAGACGGCAACAATCCCAGCTATGGATTCGGCGGGGCGGTTACAACGATTGCCCAGGGCAATCCCTACCCGGTGCTGTACGGCGAGCGGGAGATTGGCGGGGCCGTGGAGTCTGGCGGCATCTACACACAAGACCAGCTGTAGACGAGGCACACATGACCACCGAAATTTCGAAGTCATCCTTTCAGCAGCGATTCGCTCAAGCATGCAAATCGGAGCATTTTACTCTGCATGAATGCGGCCCCTGCTATTCGCTATGGAATGTGCAGCACGTCAAGGACGGTAGCCACGCACGCCTTGACGGCGTTTTCTTCACAGAGGAGGAGGCGCATATCTCCGCCGACCTTCTCCGAGGCACTATGTGTGGAGCGCGAGCATACAAGGTCATTTATGCCCCTACCTGGAGGCCCGACCCGGCCCGGGAGGCCGCAATCCGCCTGGAGGCGTTGCAGTGCCGCGAGATGCTTGCACGGCGCCTGGGCGTAAAACATACAACCCGCGAATTGGAGAATTCCTGATGGCTGCAGTCGTACGAAGCAATCCGACCATGACCACCGTCTACCTGTCCGGCCCCCTGATCCGGAAGTTTTTCCGCAAGAAGGATTACCTGCTGGACAGCCAGAATACCTGGGAGGTGTTTCGAGCCTTGAAGGCAACGCTGGCAGGATTCGAGCAAGAGATTAAGCGCCTCGAGGCCATGGGCATGAGGTTTGCGATATTCCGCAATCGAAAGAATGTGGGAGAAGACGATTTCGAGCGTGGTGGCGCAACTGAGGTGCGTATCGTTCCGGTGGTTGAAGGCAGTAAGCGGGGTGGCGGCTTACAGACGGTCCTCGGGGTGGTACTCATCGCCCTGGCCTACTTCAACCCGTTTGGGTACTTCTCAGGGCCAGCTGTTAGCGCGATGTATGCGGCAGGTGCTGCAAACGTCGCTGGTGGCGTGATGCAGATGCTAAGCCCGCAGGCACGCGGATTGTCACAGAGTGGCGCGCCGGAAAACTTGCCGTCCTACGCCTTCGGTAGCGCCAAGAACACCATCGCCAGCGGCAACCCTGTCCCGATCTGCATCGGTGAACGCCGCTGGGGCGGGGCGATCATCTCGGCATCGATCTACGCAGAGGACAAGGCTTAAAGTGAGCCAGCATCACTTTCAATACCCCAAATCCGGGGTGTGGGGGTGTCCTCAGTTCTGAGGACACCAGAGACCGTACGGTTACTCGCGGCGCACAATTTTACGTAGCTACATTGGCGTCTCTGGAGCCGCCTGCCCGATTGACCTAAGCTTGTGGACATATTGCGGCGCCAATCACTCCAAAAAAACTCGTTTCTACCGCTCAACCCCTCTCGCCCTAACGAAAAAGTATCGGGACGGAATAACCCCCTGCTTCGTATACCCACGCCCCTCGCCTGCACTGCCGTACCGACTGTGTCCGCCCAGGCCTAGATCCCAAGTAAATCTCGTTGACCAAGATACGCCAGAGCATGCTGGCGCATAGCTTGCACAGATCCTTAGCCTATGGATATGCTCGCCGCGAATCCGTTCGCCACCGCTGACAGTTGGACAGCTTTTCGGCGAGACGTCTAAAAAGGTGACATCAATGTTGCCCAAAGATAAAAGGAGTTATAGATGGAGTTGGTTAACCAGTTCAAAATTAGCGAAGAGGATGCTTCGTTGATTATTGCTGCTGTCGCAAATGGCGCGGTCAACTTGTTGCTTGGCGCTGGTGGAAGCTATGGCGCTACCGGCGGTGACGGAATGGAACTAAAAGGTGGCGCGGACTTAGCCAATGAGCTGAATGATAATTTTAATCTCGGACTGGATGATACAGAGCGATGGAACTTGCCGCTGGTGTACGGGGACATCGAAAGCTCCAGCAAATCCAAAGCGACATTGAACCACTTCCTCAGTAAACGCTTTGTAGGTTGCCGCCCCACTTGGCAAAGCGTACTACACGATTTACCCTGGAAAAGAATTTGGACACTAAACATTGATGATATCTTAGACAAGTCCAAGAGCCGAGGCACTCTACCAAAGCTTGAATCCCATTTGTGGTGTGAACCTTATAAGCCTCGCCCACTGGCGAAGGGCGATCTGCAGGCTGTATATCTACACGGAAAAGCGAGCAGATTGTCAGAAAAACCTGACCATCTAATATTCTCATTAAAAGAGTACGTCTCCCGAAACGAAAACACACCTGGCTGGCATGCAGAATTCCGCTCTGAGTGGGTAAAAAAACCATTTATAGTTTGTGGAGCAAGGCTCCAAGAAGAAGTAGACCTGATAACCGTACTAGAGTTTGGAAACCGGTCACGAGAGAGAGGAGGATGCCCTTCAATTATTGTATTAAGCAGTATGAATACTGGGCAGATTACGAGATTTGAGCGCCAGGGCTTGATACCGGTCGTAGCAAAAGGCAAAGATTTTTTTGAGGCATTGCTGAAGGATCTGGTCGAATGGAAAAAACAGCATCCTGAAGTCAGCAAGGAATTAGCTGCGGCGCGAGAAGAAGTGAGAGCGAAATTTAAACAACTCACTCTGAATGTAATTCCGCCACGCAAGCCCTTAGACTTTTATGCATCAGCTGAAACTCAGTGGATCCATATCCTCCAGGACTTAGACGCGCCCTCAGTTGCGGCGATGCAAAGCGCACAGTTGCTATCCGAGATTTCCGCTAGAGCAATCGTTCGCGCCGCCCTTATTTATGGAGGCTCTGTCAGCGGAAAGTCTGCTGCTGCGCTACGCGTAGGTCGAGAACTGATAGAGCAAGGCTACGAGGTCTGGTCATTTAGGGGCGAGGAGCGTTTTAACGAATCGGATATAGTCGAATATGCACAAATCAACAGAGTTGCTTTTATTTTCGATGACTGCGCCGACTTCTCAAGCTCATTAAAAACATCAATAAACTTGGCAATAGCCAACGGTTGTGACCTCCGTTTAGTTGTGACATGTGACGCTCATAGAGTACGCGCTGTGCGCGCAGACTTAGCAGGTGCCGAATATCAAGAATTTCATCTTTCCCCGCTAGACAAGAAAGACTTCAATAGCATTTTCACAAAGCGGAGCAAGAAGGGTCGTCTGGGTACACGCAGCTCACTAACTCCCAACCAAGCTTGGAAAGAATTTAAAAAAACATACGACTGCCAATTACTTGAGTGGCTTGAAAGCTTAGAAAACGCTCATTCATATAGAGCAGCGATTGTTCAGTTGCTTGCCAATCCAGAATCAGTACCTCACGGCACCATCCCTCTAATAGTGTCCGCCGCTGCCGTACATCGATTCGGCTACTCACTTCCCTTCGACTTTGCAAACGGTTTCCTGGGCAAGAACGAAATTGAGTCAGTGTTTGATCAAGACTCAATTCTCGGTGAAATTGGCTATCTTGACGACAAGGGTCTTAGGCTTAGAAGTAGTGCCTTCTCTCAGTTTGTGTGGAGCCAAATTGGTCGTGAAGAGCGGTTCAGCCTCTCGCTTAAAATCGCACGCGCGCTTGCTCCGTTGGTCGTCCCGCAAAGCATAGCGCGCCGTACTCAGCCATATCTTATTATTCGCGCATTAATGGACCATGAGACCATCCAAAAAGACTTGGGCGCTGATGCAGACTCTTGGTACGCTAACTTAGAAAATTCCTGCGGTTGGAACGCCAGATACTGGGAGCAGAGAGCATTACTGGCTAGCAATAATGACCAAGAAGGGTTAGCTTATTCTTACGCTAAAAAAGCCGTATCGATTCTGGAGCACGACCCATTCCCTCACACCACGCTGGGAAAGGTTTGCGTGAAGATAGGCGTCAATAGGAAGGATTCTGTAGGGGTTCAACGCTTCTGGGAGGGCGTCGATGAGCTCAAGGCCTCAAGGGACCTTTCAACCCAAAGCGGGTTAGAGTGGGAACATCCATACGTAACCTTTTTCACATACGCCCTTCGTGCAATAAAGTTACCTCACTTTAATAAAGAGGTAGAAAAGCTTTCCATACAATGGAAAGCGTGGATGAAGGCAGCGCTCAACTCCGAAGCTCTGATTTTTGATGAGCAAGGGAAATCCTCATTGGAGGCCTATCAGCGGAGGTGGATCATGAGCGCTGTGAGTGGCTAGCTGACCGCATGGGGAGTAAAGAGCATCCATTTTGTGAGTAGGATTGTGAGTATGATATAACAACACGAACCTAAAACTCATAATTACCAAGGCCTATAGCCAAGTATTCGAGTCTCCCTCGGGCACCAAATCCGAAAAAGCCGACCTTAAATGGTCGGCTTTTTTTTTGCGCCGAAAAAACCATTCAGTGCAGCACATTTGCTTGGCGCCAGCCCATTGATTTGCTGGTGACTGACCATGCAGCAATGCTATTGGCCAGTGGCCATACCCGCCGCCTACCCTCACTTCGTCGGATAAAAGCCGAACGTATTGCCTAGCTGATGGCATTTAGCCATAGTGCGGCTCCTCTCAATCCCCTCCCCCCTCGTGTGACCAATGAAAACAACCGCGCCCTGTATGGCGGCAATGATGCTGCTAAGTGGGTGCAATGGAGTGCCAACGTCCTACGTTTCAGACCCGGTCTACAGTCAAGCTTTCGTGGTGACGTCCGGGGCACCGCTGCCCATGCTGCTGATGGCAAGCGCCATCCAGTGGAACGCAGATTATGCCGTCACCGCCAAACACACGCCTTTCCTGCGCAACGTGGTCCACGAAGGACTAGGCGATGTGGTGTTCTTCAAGCACAAAGCCAGCGAAATACCGCACTGGCGACAATATATGCCTGGAGAAACGGTCACGGCAGTGGGCTACAACAGCTTGATGATGCCCGTACAAGGCAAGGGCCACGCGCTCTCGTCACTGGTCCGGCTCGATGGCACCCCTGGCAGCGTGTTCTATTCGGTGCACGACGGGCCGATCACCAAAGGGATGTCTGGCGGCCCGGTATTCGCCGATGACGGTAGCGTGGTAGGGATCAACATCGCCATCATCCCTACCAGCGGCATCGATGCCATCAGACGACCGGACCTGGTGGGCAAGGACCGGGTCAGTGTGTTCATGTCCTTCAGCGAGATCGACAAGGAATGGCGGCGCTACCAGTACATGCTGGCGCGCAAGTCCAAACCCGCGGCCCCAACATCGATCAAGGGCTTCGTGGCCGTTGCAGCAAAACCCTGATCAGGCGGGCTCAGAAGCCTGGGGCGCCAGGACGATGCAATTTCGGCCGGCGCGCTTGGCGGCATACAACGCCATATCGGCGGCGTGCAGCCAGGCCTGGGCATCGGTAATGCCTGCATGATAAGGGGCGATGCCGATACTCAGGCTCAGGGTAAGGTGCGGCAGCGCCGGGTCGCGGAACGCCTCCACGGCCAGGCGCAGCCGCTCCAGCACATCCCTTGCTTGCCCTGGCGTCGTATCGGGCAGCATCACGCAGAATTCGTCTCCTCCGTAGCGGGCCGCAGGGTCGTGCTTGCGCAGATGGAAGGAGAGCGTGGCACTGATCACCCGCAGGATGTTGTCACCCACCTGGTGGCCATGACGATCATTGACCTGTTTGAAGTGGTCCACGTCGATCAGGGCAAGGCAACTGCTCCCGGCGTTAGCTCGGCAACGCGCGAATTCGCGCAGCAGCAGTTCCTGCCACGCCCCATGGTTGCTCAGGCCCGTAAGGCTGTCGGTCTGGCTCATGCGGGCCAGTGCACGTTTATGCTGGCCCAATTGGACAGTCACCTGATAGCAGATCATGCCAATGGCCATGGGGTAGATCAGCAGGATCGGCAGACACGCCAGCATCTGCACCTGCGTGGTGGCCGGAAAAAGCGGCGGCGCGAACAGCCACAGGCCCAAGGCGATGCCGATGCCCTGGGCAATCACCGTTCTGATCAACAGGGGCCAGCCACCTGCCGCGATCTTGTCCATGGCAATCATCGACAGGATGATCACGCTGGGCAAAGGATTGAGCCCCATGGCACCCGCCCAGCAACCCCCGGCGAATCCATCGACCACCAAGTTACGCTGCTCGGTCTTGTAGGGCTGGGCAGAAACCCGGGCTATCTGAAACGCAAGGTGCGGCCAGACAAAACCGTGTGCCAGTAACAGCGCCCACACCCACCACTCTGGCTGCAATGGCGCAATGCCGATCAATACACAAAAAAAGCCGAGGCCGGTTCCGATGGCGCGTGGTGCATACATGCGTTTGGCGAAGGAAAGGCCCGTGCCGGTGCGCTCGATCATGGCGGGATACCGAGAAAATAAGGCGGAAGGTGCAGGGTACAGCTGCGGAGCATGTGCATGCTGAGGCAAGGCATTGTGCCACCATCCAAATCGGGCCGGCAAACGCGTCTGGATGAAATGCACACACCCATTCGGATATCACGCCAGCACTTGTCAGCCCCACACGCGTTGCAACAACCTCATGCAGAACCTTCGGCGGGACTCAGCGTCCCATCCAAGGTCCTGAACCCGTAAAGGTGCGCCATTTGAAAGACGTCATCATCCGCAAATACCGCCTGGTCGTGAAAACCTTCGGCTACATCGGTTGGTCACTGTTCTGGCTGCTGATCTGGGACGTGCTGGTCACCATTGATTTCATGCTGTTTCTCAACAGCAAGTTCACCCTGCCCCTGATCCCTCTTTCATTGATGGGTTCGGCGCTGGTCGTGCTGGTGAGCTTTCGCAACAGCAGCGCCTACAACCGCTGGTGGGAGGCCCGTACCCTGTGGGGCGCGCTGGTCAACAGTTCCCGCAGTTTCGCCCGTCAGACGCTGACGCTGATCGATGACCCTGACGATGGATTAAATCCGGTCAAGGCGACCCTGCTGCGTCGGCACATCGCCTATATCAATTGCCTGGCCGCACACCTGAAGGGGGAAAAATGCCCACAAGAGCTGGTGGCGTTTATCCCTGAGGCAGAATTCGAGCGGCACCACGGTTCCAACAATTTTGCCAATGACATCTTGAGTGGTTCCGCCGCGTTACTGGCCAGGGAATATCAGGAGGGCCGGCTGGACAGCATCCGTCTGGCTCGCCTTGAGTCCACCCTGGTGGACTTGTCCAATGCACAAGGTGGCATGGAGCGCATCGCCAATACGCCACTGCCCTACCCTTATGTGTATTTCCCTCGGTTATTCATCACGCTGTTCTGCCTGATCGTACCGGTCGGCCTGGTAGAGTCGCTGGAATGGTTCACGCCCCTGGCCTCCACAGTTGTTGGCTTCATGCTGCTGGCGATCGAGCGCATCGGGACCGACTTGCAGAGCCCGTTCCGCTTCAGCGAACACCAGATCCAGATGGATACCATCTGCGAGACGATCGAGCGCAACCTGGAATCGATGCAGCGTGGCGCGCAATCGGGCGAGGCGGTGAGCGCCTGAGAACGGGCAGCGGTCACAGGGCCGCTGGCCTGATCAGGCCCTTACAAAACGCTGGCGCAGTACATCACTGAGCGCATCGACCAGAAACACCAGCGCCAGCATTCCAATGATCACCGTACTGGCCTGGGCCTCCTGGAACAGGCTCAAGGTGGTGTAGAGCAGCTGTCCCAAGCCTCCGGCACCGACGAAGCCCAGTACACTGGCCATGCGTATGTTGTTTTCCCAACGGTACAAACTGTAGGCAAGCAATTGCGGCCACAGGTTGGGCAAGGTGCCGTAGCAGAAGGCTGCTACCTGCCCCGCGCCTTGCAGGCGTAAGGCTGCTGCAGGTTCGGGCGAGGCGTTTTCCAGCGCTTCGGCAAACAGCCGTCCCAGTACGCCAGCGGTGTGCAGCGCCAACGCCAGGGTGCCGGCGTTTGGTCCCAGTCCAGCTGCCAGCACCGTCAGCGCGGCCCATACCAGCTCCGGAATAGCGCGCAGGGCATTGAGCAGCAACCGGGCCAGCGCCCGCAGCGGCCAGCCAAAGCGGCCTGCCGCCGGCAGCGCCAGCAACAGGCCCATGATGGCGGCCAGCAACGTGCTGATGCCAGACATGGCCAGGGTCTCCAACGCGCCCTGCGCCACGGCTCGCAGATGCTCGCTGGACAGGTCCGGGGCCAGGAACCGCCCGGCATACTGGCCCATCTGGGCCAGCCCACCGTTGCCGATCAAGGCACCGAAATCCAACCCCAGGTAAGCGAACGAGCCGACGATGGCTGCCAGCAGCGCGGCCAACAGGGCCAGGTTGATGAGCCGATTCATGCAAGCCTCCAGCGCAATAACCGGCTGAGCCCATCGGCAAGCATCACCAAGACCAGGAACGTCAGCAACATGCTGGCGACCTCGGCGCCAGCGAACATGCGCATGGACAGGTCGATCTGCTGACCCAGACCGCCGGCCCCCACGAACCCCATCACCACCGATGCCCGTACTGCACATTCCCACCGATAGACCGTGTAGGACACCGCTTCGCTGGCGGCATTGGGCAGGATGCCGTAGAAAAAGGCAGCCAGCCGTCCACTGCCCGCCTGCAACAAGGCGTGGGCAGGCCGTTGGTCCACCGATTCGAAGATTTCCGCATACACCTTGCCCAGCATGCCGCTGTAGGTAATGGCAATTGCCAGCACGCCGGCCGTGGGCCCCAGGCCTACGGCGCGCACGAACAACAGTGCCCAGACGATTTCAGGCACGCTGCGCAGGAAGATCAGCACCCCCCGTACGGGCAGCCGCACCAGGCGCGACCAGACACCCGGGCGCCCGCCACGTGAGGCAGCGCTCAGGGACAAGGCGCGGCTGGCCAGCAACCCTGCCGGCACGGCCAGCAGCCAGGCGAGTACCATGCCAGCGGTGGCCACAGCCAAGGTCTGTAGCGTGGCCTCCAGCAATAGCTCGAGAAAGTCGCGTTCATGTGTCGGTGGCCAGAATGCCCCCGTGAAACGTGCCATCTGCTCGCGGTTTTCGGCCTGCAACAGCACGGCCGGATTGAGCTCGCTCAATTGGATACCCGGCCACAGGACCGCGATGGCCAGCAACCCGATCAGTACCCTCGGCACCATTGCCGGATCACGGCGACTGGCGCTCAGCATCTGGGCAACTGCACGTGGGGGCTTGTAGCATCAACACCACGTCCAGCCTCCAACTGCTCGTTGGCATACAGCGCCTGCAGCAGCTCGTCGGTCACCGCCTGGGCCGGGCAGTCGAACAGCACGCGCCCTTCGCGAATGCCGATCACCCGGGGAAAGTGGGCCAATGCCAAATCGACCGCGTGCAGGCTGGCCACCAACGCCACACCAGTGGCCTGGGCATGCCGGTTGAGCAACGCCAGGCTGTGATCAGCCAATACTGGGTCCATCGCCGACACTGGCTCGTCGGCAAGCACGATACGAGGTTGCTGATAAAGCACCCGCGCAATACCTACTCGCTGAAGCTGGCCACCCGACAGTTGACCGCACTGCACGAACAGCTTGTCTGCAAGACCCAGTTCGGCCAGGGCCTGGCGCGCACCAGGCACATCGCAGGGATACAGCAGGTTGAGCAGACTGCGACCAAGCCCCCACTGGCCCAGGCGGCCCGCGAGCACCGCAGTGACCACCCGCTGGCGCGGCGGCAGCGGCGGCGCCTGGTGAACCAGGCCTACCTGGGCCCGCAGGCGCTGCCGGGCCCCTGTCGACAACGCCCATGGCTGCTGCCCGAGCACCTCCAGACGACCGCTGCTAGGCCTGGTCGCCGTGGCCATCAGGTGCAGCAAGCTGGACTTGCCGGCCCCCGATGGGCCGATGATCGCGACGCGCTCAGCCTGCGCGATGCGCAAGGTCACGCCCTCCACGGCGCGCACCGCGCCATGCCGCAAGCTTGCACCTTGCAGCGCGATGACTGCCTCAGAAGGCACGGCAGACGTCACTTGAGCAAGCCGGCCTCGCGGGCGGCCTGCTCGGTGCCCGCGTAGTTTTCCGGTTTGGTTTCGATGAAGCGGCTGGCCGCCTGCAGGTCGAGAATGGCTTTTTGCTCTGGGTCGGCAGGGTCGAGGTTCAGGAAGGCCTGTTTGATCTTCTCCTTGAGTGCCGGGTCCATGTTGCCACGCACCGTCCAGTTGTAGTCGAAATAGGTCGGGGTCGTGGCAAACACGCGCACCTTGGCGGTATCGACCTTGCCGGCGTCCACCAGCTTCTGCCAGACGCTGGCGTTGAGCACACCGGCATCGACCTTGCCAGCCTGCACCCAGGCCACGGTGGCGTCATGGGCACCGGAATAGGCGACGCGGCTGAAGTACCCTTCAGGCTTGATGTTGTCCTGCTTGAGCATGAAGTAGCGTGGCATCAGGCTACCGGACGTGGAAGAAACGGACCCGAAGGCGAAGGACTTGCCCTTGAGGTCCGCAAGGCTTTTCACCGCAGGGTCGGCAGTGATGAACTTGGAGGTGAACTGGGCGTCCTGCTCGCGTTGCACAAGCGGCGTGGCCGTCGGATCCTTCAGGTGCACCTGCACGAACGTGAATCCGCCCAGCCACGCCAGGTCCAGCCGATCGGAGGCCAGCGATTCGACCACGGCCGGATAGTCAGCCACCGGCACGAACTTCACCTGCATGCCCAACTGTTTGGACAAGTATTCGCCCAGGGGTTTGAACTTGCGTTGCAGTTCGGTGGGCGCCTCGTCAGGAATGGCGCTGACACGCAGTGTCTCTGCCGCCTGGACGGCCAGGGCACAGCAGGACAGCACCAGGCTGGCGGCGAGCGCCATAGGACGTTTGAGCATGGGTTTCTCCGGTTCAATAGCGGGGAATGGGGGCGAATTCGAGGCTGCGCGCAGTAACAGGCGGCGCATGTGCGCTGCCTTGCCGACGTGCAGGTTGCAGCTCGATGCAAGTCATTGACCCAACGATTATAAGAGCCGCAGGCCCAATGACCAGCTTTGCTACAATCGGGCGATAAATTGACCTGCCGAGGTACACATGAGCGAGCCGATTCGCCTGACCCAGTACAGCCACGGTGCCGGCTGTGGCTGCAAGATATCCCCCAAGGTGCTGGACGTCATCCTGGCCGAAAGCGGTGCCCAGGCCCTGGACCCGAAACTCTGGGTCGGCAATGCGTCGCGCGACGATGCCGCCGTGTATGCCCTGGACGAGGAGCGCGGGGTGGTGTCGACCACCGACTTCTTCATGCCCATCGTCGATGACCCCTACGATTTCGGCCGCATCGCGGCAACCAATGCCATCAGCGATATCTACGCCATGGGCGGCGATCCACTGATGGCCATCGCCATCCTGGGCTGGCCGGTCAACGTCCTGGCACCCGAGGTTGCTCGTGAGGTAATCCGCGGTGGCCGGGCTGTCTGCGCCGAAGCCGGCATCCCGCTTGCTGGTGGTCATTCCATCGACGCCCCCGAGCCGATTTTCGGCCTGGCGGTAACCGGCGTGGTCAGCAAGCGCCATCTCAAGCGCAACGACACCGCCACGGCGGGCTGCCGCCTGTATCTGACCAAGCCGCTCGGCATCGGCATCCTCACCACTGCCGAGAAGAAAGCCGTGCTGCGCGAGCAGGATCGAGGCGTGGCGCGCGACTGGATGTGTACCCTGAACACGCCGGGCAGCCGATTTGGCAAGCTCGACGGGGTCAAGGCCATGACGGACGTCACCGGGTTCGGCCTGCTCGGCCATCTGGTTGAGCTTGCAGAGGGCAGCGGCCTGACCGCACACCTGGACTACGCCAAGGTGCCCCGCCTGCCGAGTGTCGAGCACTACCTCGCGGCCGGCTGCATTCCGGGGGGTACGCTGCGCAACTTCGAGAGCTACGGGCACAAGATCGGCGCGCTCAGTGACGATCAGAAGCACTTGCTGTGTGATCCGCAGACCAGCGGCGGGCTGCTTGTGGCCGTGACCCCGGAGGGTGAAGACGCATTTCTCGCGGCAGCCGCCGACCTGGGCTTGCAGCTGTCGCCTATCGGCTATCTGGCAGAGCGACAGAGCCACGCAGTCGAGGTCGCCTGATGCGGCCAGACTGCACCGATTTCCGTCAGTTGTTCCTCGACGATGTGCCGATGATGGACATGCGCGCGCCCGTCGAGTTTGCCAAGGGCGCCTTCCCCGGCGTGATCAACCTGCCCCTGATGAACGATCTGGAACGGCAGAAGGTGGGCACCTGCTACAAGCAGCAGGGCCAGGCTGCCGCCATCGCCTTGGGTCATCAACTGGTGGGCGGCGCCACCAAGCAGGCCCGTCTGGAGGCGTGGGTGGCCTTCACCCAGGCTCACCCGGAAGGCTATCTGTATTGCTTTCGTGGTGGCCTGCGTTCACAGATCGTCCAGGGATGGTTGCGCGATGAAGCCGGTATTCGCTACCCGCGTATCAGCGGGGGCTACAAGGCGATGCGCAACTACTTGCTGGAAACCACGGAGCAGGCCGTCAGCGAGTGTGATTTCGTACTGGTTGGCGGCTTGACCGGGACTGGCAAGACCGACGTGTTGCAGCAGCTGGGCAACGTGCTGGACCTTGAAGGCCATGCCAATCATCGCGGTTCGAGCTTTGGCAAACGCGCCACCGGGCAACCGGCCCAGATCGACTTCGAGAACCAGCTGGCCATCGATGTGCTGAAAAAGCGCGCGCAGGGTATCGGCCAATTCGTGTTGGAGGATGAAGGGCGCATCGTTGGCAGTTGCACGGTGCCTTTGTCTTTGTACCAGGGCATGCAGCAGTATCCGCTGGTGTGGCTGGAGGACAGTTTCGATGGCCGGGTCGAGCGCATCCTGCGCGACTATGTCATCGACCTCAGTGCCGAGTTCATCGCCCTGCATGGCGAGCAAGCCGGGCTGCACTTGTTCGCGCAGCGCATGCTGCAGAGCATGGCCAACATCCGCAAGCGCCTGGGCGGAGAGCGCCATCAGCGGCTCACGGCGCTGCTGGAGCAGGCTTTGGAAGAGCAATTGCGCAGTGGCTGTGTGGACCTGCACCGAGGTTGGATCGAGGGGCTGCTCAACGAGTACTACGACCCGATGTATGCCTATCAGCGTGAGGCGAAGGCCGAGCGGATCGAGTTTGTTGGGGATGCTGTGCAGGTGCGGGAGTATCTGGCGCAACGCGCGCGGCGCAAGTAGGGTCTGAGCCGGGGCTGCCAGGCAGCTGCCAGCTCTCGCTCTTACTCGACTCTGGCCTTTGATCTTGATCTTGATCTTGACCTTGACCTTGATCTTGATCTTGCTTTTGATCTTCGCGACTTCAGAAGGCCGAACGCAGGTCTTGCGGAGGGAGGTGACAGGCATGGATGCCTGTCAAGCGC
>NZ_OCMQ01000006.1:0-112851 GCF_900230165.1 Pseudomonas sp. URMO17WK12:I9
GGCTGTCCAACAGGACATTCTGGCTACAGAATTTCTTGACGACCATAGAGCATTGGAACCACCTGATCCCATCCCGAACTCAGTAGTGAAACGATGCATCGCCGATGGTAGTGTGGGGTTTCCCCATGTGAGAGTAGGTCATCGTCAAGATTCATTTCGCAAAACCCCTATCTGCGTATGCAGGTAGGGGTTTTGTCTTTGGGGCTACCCATAGCTATTGCAGCTGAAGACGTGATTTGAGCTGTAAGACCTCGCCTACCATCTGAACCGTAGAATCCTACCGACCTATCAGAAACGCCCGACTGTATCCGGTTAACGAAAGCCGGCTCTACTGGCTTCCTTCTAAACGATCAAAGAGGGAAGGCATCATGGCCGCATTCAGCCCGGCACGCATTGCAGTCATCCAGTTCGCCCCTCAGGTCGGGCTTGAACATTGCGCTGGTAACCTCGCCAAGAGCGTGGCATTGGCACGCAGCGCCGCGCGTGCTGGAGCCAACCTCATTGTGCTGCCCGAACTCACCAACACGGGCTACACCTTTGTGTCGCGAGCAGAAGCATATGCTCACGCCGAGACGCTTGAGCACGGCCCCAGCGTGCAGGTTTGGGCCGACCTGGCCGAGCAATATCAGATCTACCTGGCTGCCGGGTTCGTCGAACAGGATGGATTTAAACTGTATGACAGTGCGGTGCTGTTCGGCCCGAGCGGTTTGCTCGGGCATTACCGCAAGGCTCACTTGGGAGCCCAGGAAAACCTGTGGTGTACCCCAGGTAACTCGGGCTTTCCAGTATTCGAAACATCGATAGGCCGCATTGGTCTTTTGATCGGTTGTGATATCTGGTTCCCGGAAGTGCCCCGGGTGCTGTCAGCCCAAGGGGCCGATCTGATCTGCAGCCTCAATAACTGGGTCTGGACGCCACCCCCGCTATTCGATCAGACAGACCGGTGCATGGCCAATTACCTGACTATGACGGCCGCTCACGTCAATAACGTCTGCATCGCCGCTGCCAATCGTATCGGGAACGAGCGAGGTAAGCGGTTTCTGGGATGTTCGCTGATTGCTGGAACCAACGGCTGGCCTATCGGCGAGGTGGCAAGTGCAGAGGAGCAGACCACCGTCTTCGCCGATATAGACCTGAGCAGTGCTCGCTCGGCCGCTTGCAACGCCTTGAATGGCGTACCCCGCGATCGACGTACAGATCTTTACGACGTAGCCCTCGGTTATCGCCTGCATGAGGCCATACCACGTTAAGGAGTTGAGCACGCCATTCAGGCAGACCTATATGATGCGTATGTGGCGCGCAGGCGCTGTGCACGAGGTCTTTATGTTAGGGTGCACGGACATCTGACTGCCAGGACCCTACTGCATGTTCTTACCGCTTACCGAAAAAGAGCTCAATCGCCTCGAAGACATGTTGATCGTCTACGGCAATGATTACTCGGTCATCAATCTGGCAGAGCTCAACGGGTTCTTCACCGCCCTGGCCAGCTCACCCAATACCGTCCAGCCTATGGAATGGCTGCCAGCAGTAGCCGGCGGTCATGTTCCCAAGTTCAAGAAGCCGGCTGACGAAGAGGCCTATACGGCATTGATGCTGCGCTACGCCAGTCAGGTGGCCGAAGACCTGGAAGACAATGTCGATGGTTTCCAGCCGCTTTTCGAGCAAGGCGAGGGCGACCAGGGGACCGAAGTCGTCATGGAGGAGTGGTGCTTTGGCTACATGCGTGGCACCCAAGTCGCGGGTTGGGCTGCTCTGCCTCCAGAACAGGATGCGCTGCTCAAGACCATCTCGCTGCATGGGCTGGAAGATAACGTCGAGTTATTGGACCAGATGTCCGAACAGGATATCCAGCAGTGCGTGCCCCACGTCATCGATGCCGTTCGCCAGCTTTACCGATTTCATTCACAGCAGCGGTAAAGCAATGAGAGTTGTTGTTCAAGCACGGTAACGACAACGCCATACTTACCCTGTCCGAGCTGGACGGCTTCATGAACGCGCTGTGCAGCACACCGCGCGTTGTACCCCCAAGCGAATGGCTACCCGTGGTAGGTGGGGAAAGCTGCCTCATTTCAAAAGCAAGGCGCAGAGCCAGCGTTATTTTGATCTACTCATCAAGTTCCACAACCGTGTGTTGCAGATGCTTGCGCAGGCAACCGATGAACTTGAACTGCTATTCGAAGTACGAGAACTTCCAGACGGCGATGTCGTGGTTCTCAAGGACTGGTGCTTTGGCTACATGAAAGGGGTAGAAGTAGGTCAGTGGCCGCCTTTGCCTGCTGGGCTTCGACATCACTTCGATGCAATCGCGCTCCATGGCGAGGAGAAGAGTTTTCCATTGCTCGATAAGATGAGCTCTGAGGAACATCAAGCCACAGTTCCCCGCGTCGTAGAGGCTGTGCACCGGCTCTATCTCCACAACCGTCATTCCTGAAACACAAGCCCTTGCAGTCACTGCCGCACAGAGCTTGGTACATACGTGTGTCCGGTCACTGCATCACCCTTTATAGCCAGCGCTACACAGGCCAATTGTTTCGACCAGCGAAATTGAGGCTTGCTCCAGGCGCTGATTCTGCTCCTGCACCGATACATGCAGTATGGCTCTACCAGCGCTATGCCGGCGCTGATCAGGAGCCATGCCGATGTCCACCCCAATAAAGCTCTACAACTTCCCCAAGTCCGGTCACGCGCACCGCATCGAGCTCATGCTTTCCCTGCTTGGGTTGCCAACCCAACTGGTTTTCGTTGACCTGGCAGCAGGCGCACACAAGCAACCCGAGTTCCTGGCCCTCAACCCTTTCGGCCAGGTGCCGGTGATCGATGACAACGGCACGGTGATCGCTGATTCCAACGCCATCCTGGTGTACCTGGCCAAGAAATATGACAGCGGCGCATGGCTGCCCGAAGATCCGGTGGCAGCCGCTGCCGTGCAACGCTGGTTGTCGGTGGCTGCCGGCCCGCTGGCCTTCGGTCCGGCCGCCGCGCGCCTGGTGACCGTGTTTGGTGCGGCATTCGATACCGACGAGGTCATTGCACGCGCCCATGGGCTGCTCAAGGTGATCGATACCGAACTGGCCAAAAGACCGTTCCTGGTAGGTCATACGCCAACCATCGCCGATATCGCCAACTACTCGTACATCGCCCACGCACCTGAAGGCAATGTGTCGCTGGAGCCCTATGCCAATGTGCGCGACTGGCTGATGCGAATCGAAGCGTTGCCCGGCTTCGTGGCCATGCCACGTACCCAGATCGGGCTGCAGACCAACGCCTGACACCGTACCGCCCCCGAGGACGTCGCCATGCAGCACATACACGACCATCGCCCATCGCCCTGGCACCCAGGCGAGAAAACCCTGCAGGAAAAGGTGGGTGTAGCAGCGCGCATGGAGGCGGTGGGGCATAAGGTCATTCGCGACTACATGCCCGATCAGCACCGCGCCTTCTACCACCAGCTGCCGTTCATTGTTGCCGCCAGCGTGGACGCGCAGGGCCGTCCGTGGGCGACCTTGCTGGAGGGGCCGGAAGGTTTCATCCGCTCGCCCCATCCTCGTGAGCTGACAATCGATATCCAACCGCCAGCCGACGATCCGGCGACGCCAGGGCTGGCCGCCGGGCAGGCAGTCGGCCTGTTGGGCATCGAACTGCACACCCGTCGACGCAACCGTCTCAACGGCCGCATCCACCAGGCCACCCATGAGCAGTTGCAGGTGACTGTGGCTCAGTCATTCGGCAACTGCCCGCAATATATCCAACGGCGCGACTACATCCGGGTCGCGCAAATGCCACAAGGGCGTATCGATTCCACAGCGCTGGATGCCGATGCCGTCAGTCTGATTCAGGCAGCCGATACCTTCTTCGTCGCCAGTTATGTCGAGCACGCCGACGGCCAGCGAGCGGTGGACGTCTCCCACCGCGGCGGACGACCTGGGTTCGTCAGGGTTGAAGGCAGTCTCCTGACCATCCCCGACTACGCCGGGAACCTGCACTTCAATACTTTGGGCAACCTGCTGGCAAACCCCCGTGCTGGGCTGCTGTTCATCGACTTCAGCAATGGCAACGTGCTGCAACTGTATGGGCGTGCCAAGCTGCTGCTGGACAGCCCCGACATCCCATTGTTCGAGGGCGCCGAGCGCCTCTGGACGCTGGAGGTCGAGCATGTGGTATGGCGTCCGGGCGCAGTTGGCCTGCGTTGGGCATTCAAGGACTACGCGCCTACCACGTTGGCGACTGGCACCTGGGGCCATCTGTCGCAACGCTCGCAACAGGCGCCATGGCAACCCTGGCGCGTGTTGCGGGTGGAGCAGGAAAGCCGTGATATCCGCTCGTTCTACCTCGAGCCGCCTGGCGCTAGCGCAGTGACGTTCGCGCCAGGGCAACATGTGCCGGTGCAAATCCCGCTGGACCCGCATAAGCCGCTGATCCGCACCTACAGCCTGTCCAGCGCGCCTTCCGACGGTCATGTGCGCATCAGCGTCAAGGCACAGGGGCCCGCTTCGCGCTACCTGCATGAGCGCGTCGTGGCAGGCGATGTGCTGCAGGTGCGCCCGCCGGTAGGCGGCTTCACGCTGGATCTGAACAGCACTCGGCCGCTGGTGCTGATTGGCGCTGGCGTAGGCATCACCCCTTTGCTGGCCATGTTGCGCGAGCAGTTGAAGCAAGGGCCGGCGCGGGTCATTCATCTTTTCCAGGGCGCCCGTAGCTTGGCTGATCTGGCATTCCACAAGGAATTGGCACACTTGCAACATCACGCCGCAGGGCTGCTGCACGTGCACCGCACCCTGAGCCAACCCGAAGATCACGCCCGGCCAGGTCGTGATTATCAGTTTGCCGGCCGGCTGAGTATCGAGCACGTCAAAGCCACACTGACATTGGATGACTACGATTTCTACCTGTGCGGCCCAGGCAGCTTCACCCAGGACCTCTACCAGGGGCTACGCGGCCTGCATGTGCCGGACACGCGGATTCATGCCGAGGCGTTCGGCCCGTCTAGCCTTCGCCGCCACTTCGACGCCGGCCAGCCGACCCTGCAGCAACCGCCTGCTGCCAGCGAGTCAGTCGCGGTCCATTTTGCGGCATCAGCCAAACAGGCGCAGTGGTCACCCTCCAGCGGCACACTGCTGGAGTTGGCCGAGGCACATGGCCTGTCGCCGGAGTTCAGTTGCCGGGGTGGAACCTGCGGCACCTGCAAAACGCGGTTGCTCAGTGGCCAGGTGCATTACCCTAACCTCCCAGGCGAAATGCCGCAGAGCGGGAGCGCGCTGATCTGTTGTGCGGTGCCCGCGAAGGTGGATGAGCCAGGGCAGGCGCTGGTGCTTGATATCTGATCGGCCAGAACAGGCAGCACAAGCGCCTTGAATCAAACATAATGCCTGTATTCCCACCCCCAGGAGCCCGCATGGACCAGATCCACCTGATGAAGGTGTTTGTCGCCGTAGGCGAACTGGAAAGCTTCGCCGCGGCTGCGCGTCGCCTGGATATCTCCCCAGCGGCCGTCACCCGTGCTGTCGTCGCCCTGGAGGAACAACTCGGTGTCAAGCTGGCGCTGCGCACCACCCGCAGTGTGCGCCTGACTGAAGCCGGCGGCCGCTACCTGGAGGACACCCGGCACATCCTCGCCAGCATTCACGAGGCCAACGAAGCCGCTGCCGGCATCAACGCCACCCCCAAGGGCGATCTGGCCATCACCGCCCCGAGCCTGTTCGGCAAGAAGTTCGTCATGCCGTGCATCGTGCAGTACTTGCAACGGTTTCCGGAGGTCGACATTAGCGCCTACTTCCTGGACCGCATCGTGAATATGGTCGAGGAGGGCATGGACGTGGCCGTGCGCATCGGCCCCTTGCCCGATTCGGGCCTCAAGGCATTGCGCGTGGGCAAGGTACGCCGCATGTTGTGCGCCTCGCCTGAATACCTGGCCCGCTATGGCACACCCGAACATCCTTCCGACTTGGCAAGTCATGCGGTGATTGGCACCACCGACCTGTCACCGCGCGCTGGTTGGCGCTTCGGGGTGACCGACGAATCGACGTTGGTGCGGGTCAAGCCACGGTTGACCGTCACCAGCAACGACGGGGCGATTGCCGCCGCCAGTGGCGGGCTGGGGATCGCCCGCCTGCTGTCCTACCAGGTGGCTGACGAGCTGGCCAGCGGGCAACTGCGAGTGATCCTGGCTGAATACGAAGAAGCCCCGTGGCCGATTCATGTGCTGCATCGGGAGAGCAAATACGGTTCAACCAAGGTCCGGACCTTCATCGACCTGCTGGCACAAAGCCTGAGGGCCCAACAGTTGGATTGACCTGCTACCCAGCCCATGGGCGGGGTGGGTCTGTCTGGTAAAGTACCGAACTGTTCGCTGGCAGCCCGCCAGCGCGCAATGCTCACAAAAGATTACGCAAGGAAGCCGCTGGATGAACAAACGCTTCACACGCACCTGGCTCGCCGCGCTGCTGTTGCCATGGCTTGCCGCATGTAACGGCCAAAAAGTCGAGCGCGTGCTGGTTTATCAGAACACGGTCTACGACTGGCGCATCGAACACGTGGTGGCCCACAACTGGCCGGCCGGCCCGCACCAGTACTACGAGGTGTTCCTCAAAGGCCGCTTACTGATACTGCCGGCCAACACCTTCAACGACGTGCGCGACATCCGCGAGTTCGTCGCCGCAGGCGGCTTCGATACCAACAACTGGCGCAACGATACGATCATCGTGGCGTTCGAGAATGTGCAGGCGCGCAAGGGCGGCAACGAGCACTTTGTCCGCTCGCTGATGATCACCCCGACGCACCAGGAAGGGGAAGTGATACTGGCCGACATGACCACCCGCCAACAGGTTGCCGTGCAGCGGGTGGAGCCGGGTGGTGATCACTAAAAGTGGATAATGACTTGCGCTGCAACTGTAAGGTGAACAGCGACTCAGAAGGGTTCAAACTGGAACCCGGTCCTTCCTTGCTATTCGACGATACAACACAAGCGTCGCGCACAGCGCACACAGTGCAGCGAATGCGACCCAGTAAGCAGGCGCTGCTTTGTCACCGGTTTCATGGATCAACCAGGTCGACATGACCGGTGTGAAACCGCCGAACAGGGCCGTAGCCAAGCTGTAGGCTAGGGAGAAGCCCGCTACCTTCACTTCGACTGGCATGATTTCCGTGAGCGCCGGGATCATCGCACCGTTGTACATCGCATAGAGGAACGAGAACCACAGCAGTACCTCAAGCATGTGTGCGAAGCTTGCCGCATGGGCCAGGTAAGACAGTGCTGGGTAAGCGGTGAACAGGGTGAGTACGGTCATGGCGATCAGGATTGGTTTACGACCAAAACGGTCGCTGAGCGTGCCGCCGATGGGTAGCCAGATAAAGTTGGACACGCCTACCAGAAGCGTCACCAGCAACGCGTCATTTGTGCTCAGGTTGAGTACAGTCTTACCAAAGGTAGGAGCGTACACAGTGATCAGGTAGAAGGCACTGGTGGTCATGGCGACCATCAGCATGCCCGCGATGACTACCGATGAGTTGCGGCCTAGGGTAGCGATCACTTGCTTCATGGTCGGGCGATGCTGACGCTTCTCGAACGCTTCGGTTTCTTGCAGGTTACGGCGCAGGAAGAAGATGAACGGGATGATCATGCAGGCAGCGGCGAACGGAATTCGCCAGCCCCACTCGCTGATCTCGGCCGGCGCTAGGCTTTGATTCAGTCCGTAACCCAACGCGGCGGCGACCACGATGGCGACCTGTTGGCTGCCGGATTGCCAGCTGGTATAGAACCCTTTGCGACCCGGTGTAGCCATTTCGGCTAGGTAGACCGACACCCCGCCCAATTCAGCACCGGCGGAAAAGCCTTGCAGCAAGCGGCCAAGCAGTACGAGCGCGGGTGCCCAATAGCCGATCGTGGCGAAGCCGGGGACTAGGACGATGAGCAACGTGCCGCTAGCCATGATTGACAGCGTGACGATGAGGCCTTTGCGGCGGCCAACATCGTCGATGTAAGCGCCCAGAATTACCGCCCCCAATGGCCGCATGAGGAATCCGGCGCCGAACACAGCGAAGGTCATCATCAGCGAGGCGAATTCGCTGGAGGCTGGGAAGAAAGCTGAGGCGATTTGGGTGGCGTAGAAACCGAACAGGAAGAAGTCAAATTGTTCGAGGAAGTTACCAGATGTGACACGTAGAACCGCCGCGGCCTTGGACCGGGCGGGAGGCGAAGCAGGCATAGACGGTTCTCCAGCATGAATCTGTTCGTTGTTGAACGATCAATCCCCTCGATTATGCTGGACACATCCTGAAATGCTTAATGAAACATTCTGATCACTGCGGCGCAGGGCGCACAGGGGCCTTACGCGACAGGAGAGGTGACAAGCTCTTGATCCATTCGCAAAGCTCATCGTTTGACGAAAGAAACGATTTCAGCCGCAGATCTGCCAGATCACCGGCCTTCTTCCAGGCTTCGGCTGCTTCTCCAAGCCGGTACAACCCGCGTCGCTACAGATGACGCTACAGCGGCTACATTCGCCGCTATACCGTGTACAGGGTGCACCAGGCCCGATTCGGCATCGGCACTAACAGGCGCCTTCATGGCGAAGAAATATGAGTTACCTTTCTTCGCCTGGTGCATGTCGGGACCGCGCTTACGTTCCTTATTCCTGGTCGAACTGGGGTGCGTGGATGATGAATCAGAAAAATTTCAGAGGGATTAAGTGCACAATGAGCTCATCCGGGCATTGTGCACTTAATCAGCATCGCTTGTAGTATCAGGACTACGTTTAGTATTGGTGAAAAAATTCAGCCGGAGGTGAACACCTACGCCTTGAAGATCAATCCCAGCTCAACGCCCCACCGGTCTGGTACTCGATCACTCGCGTCTCAAAGAAGTTCTTCTCCTTCTTCAAGTCCATGATCTCGCTCATCCACGGGAACGGGTTGGTCGTGCCTGGGTACTCTTCCTTCAGGCCGATCTGCGTCAGGCGACGGTTGGCGATGAACTTGAGGTAGTCCTCCATCATTGCCGCGTTCATGCCCAGTACGCCGCGTGGCATGGTGTCACGGGCGTATTCGATCTCCAGCTGAGTCCCCTGCAGGATCATCTGGGTGGCTTCTTCCTTCATCGCCGCATCCCACAGGTGCGGGTTTTCGATCTTGATCTGGTTGATCACGTCGATACCGAAGTTCAGGTGCATCGACTCGTCACGCAGGATGTACTGGAACTGCTCGGCAACGCCAGTCATCTTGTTGCGACGGCCCATGGACAGGATCTGGGTGAAGCCGCAGTAGAAGAAGATGCCTTCCAGAACGCAGTAGTAGGCGATCAGGTTGCGCAGCAGTTCCTTGTCGGTCTCGACGGTGCCGGTGTTGAACTCGGGGTCGGAGATGGCGCGGGTGTACTTAAGGCCCCAAGCCGCTTTCTTAGCGACCGACGGGATCTCGTGGTACATGTTGAAGATCTCGCCTTCATCCATGCCCAGCGACTCGATGCAGTACTGATAGGCGTGGGTGTGGATCGCCTCTTCGAAGGCCTGGCGCAGGATGTACTGGCGGCACTCGGGGTTGGTGATCAGGCGGTACACAGCCAGGGCCAGGTTGTTGGCAACCAGCGAGTCGGCCGTGGAGAAGAAGCCCAGGTTGCGCATGACGATGCGGCGTTCGTCCTCGGTCAAGCCGTCCTGGCTCTTCCACAGGGCGATGTCGGCGGTCATGTTGACCTCCTGCGGCATCCAGTGGTTGGCGCAGCCGTCGAGGTACTTCTGCCAGGCCCAGTCGTACTTGAACGGCACCAGCTGGTTAAGGTCGGCGCGGCAGTTGATCATGCGCTTTTCATCCACCGCCACACGGGCCGAGGAACCTTCCAGCTCAGCCAGGCCTTCGGCAACGTCCAGGGCGTCCAGGGCCGCCTTGGCGCGCTTGACGGCCTCGGAGTCCGACGCCGTGGCAGCGCGGGCTTCCAGGGCCGCGGCACCGCCGGCGCTGTCGAGTTTGTCGAGGGTGGCGGCGGCGTGAGCCTGCGCAGGGGTGTTGCCTTTGGCGGCGACTTCGCCGTCATCTTCTTTATCGAATTCGTCCCAGCTCAGCATGGTGAGAGTCTCCTGCTCGAGGGCCATCTGTGAAGTATGGCCGGTAGATCTTGGTTGCGGTGCGGTGCACGCAAATCAGCGGTGCCCATGGCGGGCTGGCCCCAGCGGCGTGGCTGCGGCTTTTGTATCGGGTAGCGGGGCGGCAGCGCCACACCCGCAGGCTTGCATACGGCTCTACAAAAAAGAGGCTTCCCGCAGGAAGCCTCGGCCTGGCCTTACTGGCAGGCTTCGCAGTCCGGCTCGTCGATCGCGCAGGCCTTGGGCACTGGTGCAGGGCCGGCTGCCTGGACCGGGGCGCTGTCGCCACCGCTGGACACGGCGTTGAGCTTGCCGGTGTTGATGGTCGACTTCTCGGTGCTGGTGGCGGCCAGGGCACGGAGGTAGTAGGTGGTTTTCAGACCACGGTACCAGGCCATGCGGTAGGTCACGTCCAGCTTCTTGCCCGAGGCACCGGCGATGTACAGGTTCAGCGACTGCGCCTGGTCGATCCACTTCTGGCGACGGGAAGCGGCGTCGACGATCCACTTGGTTTCCACTTCGAAGGCCGTGGCGTACAGCTCCTTGAGTTCTTGCGGAATACGCTCGATCTGCTGCACCGAACCGTCGTAGTACTTCAGGTCGTTGATCATGACCGAGTCCCACAGGCCACGGGCCTTGAGGTCGCGAACCAGATACGGGTTGATCACGGTGAACTCGCCCGACAGGTTCGATTTCACGTACAGGTTCTGGTAGGTCGGCTCGATCGACTGCGACACGCCGGTGATGTTGGCGATGGTCGCAGTTGGCGCAATGGCCATGATGTTCGAGTTACGAATACCTTTCTGTACCCGGGCACGGACCGGCGCCCAATCCAGGGTTTCGTTCAGGTCGACGTCGATGTACTTCTGGCCACGGGCCTCGATCAGGATCTGTTGCGAGTCCAGCGGCAGGATGCCTTTGGACCACAGCGAGCCTTGGAACGTCTCGTAGGCGCCGCGCTCGTCGGCCAGGTCGCAGGAGGCCTGGATGGCGAAGTAGCTGACCGCTTCCATCGACTTGTCGGCGAATTCGACGGCAGCGTCGGAACCGTAGGCGATGTGCTGAAGGTACAGCGCATCCTGGAAGCCCATGATGCCCAGGCCTACCGGCCGGTGCTTGAGGTTCGAGTTACGCGCCTGCGGCACCGAGTAGTAGTTGATGTCGATCACGTTGTCGAGCATGCGCACGGCCGTGTTGACGGTGCGTTGCAGCTTGGCGGTGTCCAGCTTGCCATCGACGATGTGGTTCGGCAGGTTGATCGAGCCCAGGTTGCAGACCGCGATCTCGTCCTTGTTGGTGTTCAAGGTGATCTCGGTGCACAGGTTCGAGCTGTGCACCACGCCCACGTGCTGCTGAGGCGAGCGCAGGTTGCACGGGTCCTTGAAGGTCAGCCATGGGTGGCCGGTCTCGAACAGCATCGAGAGCATCTTGCGCCACAGGTCCTTGGCCTGGATGGTCTTGAACACCTTGATCTTGTTGTACTCGGTCAGGGCTTCGTAGTACTCGTAGCGCTCTTCGAAGGCCTTGCCGGTCAGGTCGTGCAGGTCCGGCACTTCCGAGGGCGAGAACAGGGTCCACTTGCCGTCGTCGAAGACGCGCTTCATGAACAGGTCAGGGATCCAGTTGGCGGTGTTCATGTCGTGGGTACGACGGCGATCATCACCGGTGTTCTTGCGCAGCTCGATGAATTCTTCGATGTCCAGGTGCCAGGTTTCCAGGTAGGCACACACAGCGCCCTTGCGCTTGCCACCCTGGTTGACCGCAACAGCGGTGTCGTTCACGACTTTGAGGAACGGCACGACGCCCTGGGACTTGCCATTGGTGCCCTTGATGTAGGAGCCCAGTGCACGCACCGGCGTCCAGTCGTTGCCCAGGCCACCTGCGAATTTGGACAGCATGGCGTTGTCGTGGATCGCGTGGTAGATGCCCGACAGGTCGTCCGGGACGGTGGTCAGGTAGCAGCTCGACAGCTGCGGGCGCAGGGTGCCGGCGTTGAACAGGGTCGGGGTCGAGGCCATGTAGTCGAAGGACGACAACAGGTTGTAGAACTCGATCGCGCGCGCTTCCTTGTCCTTTTCTTCCAGTGCCAGGCCCATGGCCACACGCATGAAGAAGACCTGCGGCAGCTCGAAGCGCACGCCATCCTTGTGGATGAAGTAGCGGTCGTACAGGGTTTGCAGGCCCAGGTAGGTGAACTGCTGGTCACGCTCGTGATCGATGGCCTTGCCCAGGCGCTCCAGGTCATAGGCTGCCAGGGCCGGGTTGAGCAGCTCGAACTCCACGCCCTTGGCGACGTAGGCCGGCAGGGCCTTGGCATACAGGTCGGCCATTTCGTGGTGCGTGGCGCTGTCAGCGACGTTCAGGAAGGCCAGGCCTTCGGCGCGCAGGGTGTCCATCAGCAGGCGAGCGGTGACGAACGAATAGTTCGGTTCACGCTCGACCAGGGTACGGGCGGTCATCACCAGGGCGGTGTTGACGTCCTTGATGGCCACGCCGTCGTACAGGTTCTTCAGGGTTTCGCGCTGGATCAGGTCGCCATCGACTTCGGCCAGGCCTTCGCAGGCTTCGCTGATGATGGTGTTCAGGCGCGCCATGTCCAGCGGCGCCAGGCTACCGTCGGCCAGGGTGATGCGAATGCTTGGGTGCGGCTCGACCACGGCGTCGGTGCTGACGCGGGTGGCGCGCTCCTTGGCGCGCTGCTCACGGTAGATGACGTAGTCACGGGCGACTTTCTGCTCGCCGGCGCGCATCAGGGCCAATTCGACCTGGTCCTGAATTTCTTCGATGTGGATGGTGCCACCCGATGGCATGCGACGCTTGAACGTGGCCGAGACCTGCTCGGTCAGGCGCGCGACGGTGTCGTGAATGCGCGACGAAGCGGCGGCGGTACCGCCTTCAACTGCGAGGAACGCCTTGGTGATGGCCACGGTGATCTTGTCGTCGGTGTAGGGGACGACAGTACCGTTACGCTTGATCACGCGCAGTTGGCCAGGGGCAGTGGCGGCCAGATCCTGATTGGATTCGGCAACCTGCGGGGCCTTGGCCTGCGGGTTCTCGCGAGTCGTGTCGGTTTGCATGGGTGGGTGTCTCCACAGTTTCTATATTGATCAGGCGCCCAATTGGGCGCCCACCGTTCCGTCCACTTGCTCGATTGCCTGGCGGGGATGCGCAACGCAAGCGCATCCGTCCGCGCGGGCGTACCGACTTCGGGACAGACTCAGGAATAAGGGCAATGGCTTGCCGCTCCCTGGCCGAAGTCAAAAGTTCCGGGTTGCCGGAATCCGTTGCTGATGAGTGCCAGGCTCGCCTGGTTCACCCATGCCCGAACAAGGCCCTGACAGGGCTTGCCTCGGTCGCCTCCGCAGGAGCGGTTTGGCTGCTGAAACCACCGTAAGTTCAGCCGAAAAATCCGATGATTTTGCGGGTTGACTTTTGTAAGTGATTTTGCGCGAACCCCTATATCTAGTGGTTCGTCGCGATCGCGATACAAGATAATGCGGTATGGGGGTGTTTGCAAGGCGAGCGGCTGTGGATATCTTGTGGGTACTTTGTGAGTGAAACGTGAGTATTCGCTGTAGGCCTTGTGCCCACTGGTTTGAAGTGTTTTTCTGCGTCTGCTTGCCGCTGGGCAGTTTTTTTCAGGGGCCGCCGACGCACCCGGATCATTGTCCACAGAACCACCCAAGTGGGTTGGCTCGGCAGGGTCCTGGTCGTACTATCCAGGGAAAAACAACACCAACAGGCCCTACGCCATGGATCCAACGCTACCGCGCATCCTCATCGTCGAAGACGACCAGCGTCTGGCCGAACTGACTGCCGAGTACCTGAGCGCCCAAGGGTATGCGGTCAGTGTCGAGGGCGATGGCGCTCGCGCAGCGCGACGCATCATCGACACCCAGCCGGACCTGGTCATGCTGGATGTGATGTTGCCGGGCGAAGATGGCATGAGCATCTGTCGGCGAGTGCGCAGCCAGTACCCTGGGCCCATCCTGATGCTCACGGCGCGCACCGACGAGCTGGATCAGGTGCAAGGACTGGACATTGGCGCAGACGACTACGTGTGCAAGCCCGTACGCCCCCGGCTGTTGCTGGCGCGCATCCAGGCCTTGTTGCGTCGCAGCGAGGCGCCTGCGGGCAAACGCCAGGACCTGACCTTCGGTGCGCTGCGCATCGACAGCCGGGTGCGTGAGGCGTGGCTTGGCGATCGGCAGATCGAGCTTACCGGCGCCGAATTCGACCTGCTTTGGCTGCTGGCCAGCAACGCTGGCAAGGTGCTGACCCGCGAGCAGATCTCCACGGCGCTGCGCGGTGTGGGCTATGACGGCCAGGACCGCTCCATCGACATACGCATTTCCCGTATCCGCCCTCGCATCGGCGACGACCCTATCCAGCCCCGGCTGATCAAGACCCTGCGCAGCAGAGGCTATCTGTTCGTGGGCCAATGCCCGTGAATTCCATTTTCCTGCGCATCTATGGCGGCATGCTGGCGGTCCTGGTACTGGTGGCGCTGCTGGGGGTGCTCAGCCTGCACCTGGTCAACGAAGTACGCGCCGCCCAGCACCGCGAGGGCCTGGCGCAAGGCACGTTCAGCCTCATGGCCGATAACCTGGCCGTGCAGAGCGACACCGAGCGCAAGCGTTCCCTGCTGCTGTGGGGGCGGCTGCTGGGGGTGCCGCTGCAGTTGCAGCCCATGTCGGCCTTCGCCCTCGATGGCGCACAACGCGCACGTCTGTACCGCAGCCTCGTCGTGGTCGAGAAGACCGGCCCGCATGCAGCTCGGGTGTTGCGCAGGGTAGGGCAGCAGGACCTGCTGCTGGTCGCCCAGGTCAGGCAGATCAGCGAGCAACTGGCGCGCGCTACCCTGTATCTACTGGCCGACGAGCTGGTGCGTTACCCGGTGACCGAACAGCAGCAGCGCCTGGAGCAGATCAAGCACGACAAGGGCTTCGGGTTTGGGGTTGCCTTGCAGCGTATCGAGCGGGCCAGCCTGGATGACGATCAGCGGCGCCGGGTGGAGGAGGGTGACACGGTGATGGCGCTGGGCATGGATGGCGATTCCATACGCGTGTTCGCTGGGCTCTCCGGCTCGCCGTGGGTGCTGGAGATCGGCCCCTTGCACCAGCTCAACCCCTACCCACCCCAGTTGCTGGTGTTGATCACCCTGGTTGGTTTGAGCCTCATTGGCCTGGTGGTCTACCTGCTGGTGCGCCAATTGGAGCGGCGCGTTTCCGGCCTGGCGCGGGCCGCGGCGGGCATCGCCCAAGGCAGCCTGGACACGCGTGTACCGGCAGGCGATGCCGATTCGATCGGGCGCCTGGCAGCGGCATTCAATGGCATGGCCGAGCACTTGCAGCGCTCGCTGTCCATGCAGCGCGAGCTGGTACGTGCCGTGTCGCACGAGCTGCGCACCCCCGTGGCCCGCTTGCGTTTTGGCCTGGAAATGGTCGAAAGCGCCGCCACCGAGCAGGCACGCGCCAAGCACCTTGCCGGCATGGACGGCGACATCCAGGACCTGGACAAGCTAGTCGACGAAATGCTCACCTACGCGCGCCTCGAGCAAGGCGCCCCGGCCCTGACGTTCCAGCGTATCGACCTGGATGCCTTGCTCGATCAGGTCATTGCCGAACTGGCCCCGTTGCGTCGCGACATACGCTTGTTGCGGGGCGATTGCCAGGGCGTCGAAGGCGAGACCGCCTGGGTCGAGGCAGAGCCCCGCTACCTGCACCGCGCCGTGCAGAACCTGGTGAGCAATGCCCTGCGCCACGCCGAGCACGAAGTGCGCGTGAGTTATCAGCTAGGCCCGCACGTGTGCCGTATCAATGTGGAAGATGACGGGCCAGGCATTCCGGAAGGGGTCTGGGACCGCATCTTCACGCCTTTCATGCGCCTGGATGACAGCCGCACCCGTGCCTCCGGTGGCCATGGCCTGGGTTTGTCGATCGTGCGCCGTATCATCTATTGGCACGCAGGCCGCGCCACGGTAGGCCATGGCACGGCCCTGGGTGGCGCCTGTTTCAGCCTTGCCTGGCCGCGACAACAGGCGCCTTTGTAGGCCTCAGGCGCTAACCAGGCTCAGCAAGTGGCCATCCTGCAGGCAGAACTGCCCCTGCAGTTGGGCGCCCTTGCGCCATTGGGCGGACAGGTCGGTGAGCAGGCGCAGCGTGGCCAGCCCTTCAGCGGACCATTCGAGCAGCTCGGCATGTTCGAAGTAAAAGCGCTGGCCAGTCAGGGGGTAGAGCGTCTTGAACAGGCTTTCCTTGAGCGAGAAGGTCAGGGTCACGGCCAGGCCCAACTGCCGGTGGTCCAGACGCTCCAGCTCCATCGGTGTCAGGATCTCGCCCATCAAACGCTCGGCGCGCTCGTCATCGAGCAGCGCTTCCTGGTCCAACCCTAGCCCGCGGCAGCTGCCTTGGGCGGCAACCACCGCCGCCGCCCAGCCTTTACCGTGGGTAATCGAGCCCCGAATGCCAGCAGGCCAGATGGGGGAGCGGTCTTCGTGGGTGGTGGGCACGTAGTGCCGGCCGTCCAACTGCTGCAACGCAGCGCGCGCGCATACCCGCCCGGCGATGTATTCAGCCTGGCGCTTGGCAACTGAACGTTGCAGGCCCGCACTGGGCACGATGCCAGCACGCGCGAAGTCGTCCGGGGCCACGCTTGTGGGGTCGAAGGCGCAACTGACCAGTACCGCACCAGGCAAGGGACGGGGCAAGGGCCAGTGTTGCCGAAGCGAGGTACAGCAGGCAGGAAGGGTCGTCATGCGCGCTATTGTGCCAGCTGAGCAGGGGTTGCGGGAGGGGCAGGGCGATGCAGCCCGGCACAGGGGCGCAGTTTTCAACGCAAGCATGAAACGCGCCCACTGTTGCCTACCTATCACGGCGATCGCTGGCGTCCCCGCATGGCTGCCCCGCGTGATCACTCATTGAACACCTGCTTGAAGAACGCCTGCATGTCTGCCCATGAGCGTTCGTCGGCCGCCTTGTCATAACCGATGTCGGGCCCGCCGTGAGCGCCATGGCTCAGGCGGTCGGCATCAGGGTTGGTGAACCCGTGCTTGGCCCCGTCGAGGCTGACGAAACGGTAATTCACCTTCGCCGCGTCCATCTCCGCCTTGAAGGCCTGCACCTGTTCGGCGGTCACCATGCTGTCCGCTGCGCCGTGCTCCACCAGAATTGCCGCCCTCACCACCCCAGGCTTTGCGGGTGTAGTGGTAGCCAGGGCGCCATGGAAACTCACCACACCGTCGAGCTTCTCGCCGCGCCTGGCGGCATCGAGTACCACCTTGCCGCCAAAGCAGTACCCCACAGCGCCCAGGTCATGCTTGTTGGTGTTGGGCTGCAACTTGAGCAATTCCAGCCCGGCGTCGAAGCGCCTGGCAGCAGCCTTGGGGTCCTTGAGTGCTGCCGCCATGAACGCCTGGGCGTCCTGAGGGTGCTCGGTGTGCTTGCCGTCACCGTACATGTCGATGGCCAGGGCGTTGTAACCCAGCGCTGCCAAGTCCCGGGCGCGTCGTTTGGCGTAGTCATTGAGCCCCCACCACTCATGCACCACGACGATGCCTGGCCGCTTGCCGGTGACTGCGTCGTCATAGGCGTAATAGCCGACCAGCCGGTTGCCGTCGGCATCCTGGTAGGGGATCTCGCGGGTCTGTACCGCCGCCTGGGCAAAGGCGGCAGTACACATCAAGGTCAAGGCCAGCAAGGCGCGCATGGTGACTACTCCTGGATTGCAATCGGTTCGTTCAGTCAATGTTCAGCAAGGGTTCAGTCGAGGTTCAGTGTGCCCTGCTTACTCTAGCTTCCAGACCTCAACAGCGCACTCGACTGGAGTAACCTCACCATGAAAACATTCAATACCCTGCTTGCCGCCGTAGCCGTCTGCGCCGCTGGCATGACCAGCGCCCAGGCGGCCGACGAAAACTTCGCCAGCCTCACCTACGGCCAGACCAGCGACAAGGTTCGCAAGTCAGGCCTGCTGCAACGCAACACCGACCACCTCAACACCGACGGCGTCATCGCCAAGGACGGTACCTGGGGCGTGCGCCTGGGGCGCATCAATGACCAGGGTCGCTACTACATGACCTACGACAACGTTTCCGGTGACCACAGCGGCTTGAAACTTCGCCAGGAAAACCTGCTGGGCAGCTATGACCTGTTCCTGCCCGTAGGCGATACCACCAAGCTGTTCGGCGGCGGCACCCTCGGCATGACCAAGCTGTCCCAGGAATCGCCAGGCCTGAGCCGCGACACCGACTACGGTTATGCCTACGGCCTGCAGGCAGGCGTCATCCAGGACATCACCGACAAGGCCTCGGTCGAACTGGGCTACCGCTACCTGCGCACCAATGCCGCCACCGAGGTCAGCCCCCACGGCGCGCCGAAGGCCGGCACATTGCGCCTGAGCAGCAGCGCGCAGACCTATCTGGCGGCTTCCTACAAGTTCTGACCTGCCCGTCGCGTTATCCTGTAGCGACCCGGGTCTGGCAAGCCAGCTCCAACCAGTGCCATGCTGGGCCATCAGGCCGGTAGGCGCACGCGGTGGGGCTGGCTTGTCAGCATTGGGCACCGTACAGGCACATCCATCAAGGAGCTGCACATGAAACTGCTGGTGGTCGAGGACGAAGCCTTGCTTCGCCATCACCTCTATACCCGCCTGGGGGAAAGTGGCCACGTGGTCGAGGCGGTCGCCAATGCCGAGGAGGCGTTGTACCAGGCCGAGCAGTACCACTTCGACCTGGCGGTGGTCGACCTGGGGCTGCCGGGCATCAGTGGCCTGGAGCTGATCACGCGCCTGCGCAACCAGGCCAAGACCTTCCCCATCCTCATCCTCACGGCCCGCGGCAACTGGCAGGACAAGGTCGAAGGGCTGGCCGCTGGCGCCGACGACTACCTGGTCAAGCCGTTCCAGTTCGAAGAACTCGAGGCGCGCCTCAATGCGCTGCTGCGCCGCTCCAGCGGCTTCACCCAGTCAACCATCGCCGCCGGCCCGTTGGTCCTTGACCTCAATCGCAAGCAGGCGACGCTCGACGAGCAGCCACTGGGCCTGACCGCCTACGAATACCGCATCCTCGAGTACCTGATGCGTCATCACCAGCAGGTGGTGGCCAAGGATCGCCTGATGGAGCAACTCTACCCTGGCGATGAAGAACGTGATCCAAACGTCATCGAAGTGCTCATCGGGCGCTTGCGGCGCAAGCTCGAAGGCGAGTGCGGCTTCAAGCCCATCGATACCGTGCGCGGGCTTGGCTACCTGTTCACCGAGCGCTGCCGATGATTCGATCCCTGCGTGTGCGCCTGATGCTGGCCGCTGCCGTGCTGGCGGTGCTGTTCATGCTGGCGCTGCTGCCAGCTTTGCAGAAAGCCTTCAGCCTTGCCTTGCAGGAGTCGATCGAACAACGCTTGGCTTCGGACGTGACCACGCTGATTTCGGCGGCGCGTATCGAAAACGGGCAGTTGCAGATGCCGGCGTTGTTGCCGGACGAACGTTTCAACCTGCCCTATACCGGTCTGCTGGGGTACATCTTCGACCGCGCTGGCCAACTGGTCTGGCAGTCCCGGGCCACGGCGGCGCAGAACATCAACTATCAGCCTCGCTACGATGGCCGCGGAAACGAGTTCGCACGCATCCACCAGGCCAATGGCGAGGAGTTTTTCGTTTATGACGTCGAGATTAAGCTGCTGGGCGGCAAGAGTGCCGCCTTCAGCATCGTGGCCCTGCAGCCGGTGCGCGACTATCAGCGCACCCTCGATGGCCTGCGTGAAAAACTCTACCTGGGCTTCGGGGCTGCCTTGCTAGCACTGCTGGCGCTGCTCTGGGCCGGGTTGACCTGGGGGTTGCGCTCGCTACGCCGCCTTAGCCGCGAGCTCGACGATCTGGAATCCGGCGCGCGGGACGGCCTGAGCACACACCACCCCCGCGAACTGCTGCGCCTGACCGGTTCGCTGAACCGCCTGCTGCAAAGCGAGCGCGAGCAACGCCAGCGCTACCGGGATTCGCTGGACGACCTGGCGCACAGCCTGAAGACGCCCTTGGCCGTGTTGCAGGGGGTGGGCGAAAGCCTGCAGCAGCACAACGGTGAACGGGAGCAGGCCAGGGTCTTGCAGAGCCAGATCGAACGCATGAGCCAGCAGATCGACTATCAACTGCAACGGGCCAGCCTGCGCAAGAGCGGCCTGGTGCGTCATAGCGTGGTGCTACGCCCCTTGCTCGACAGCCTGTGTAGCACGCTGGCCAAGGTCTACCGCGATAAACACGTGGACGTGACCTTGCTGGTGCCGGGCCAGGCGCGGGTACCCATGGAGCAGGGCGCATTGCTCGAACTGCTGGGTAACCTCTTGGAAAACGCCTACCGCCTGAGCCTGGGCCAGATAAGGGTCAGCCTGTTCAGAGAAGCTGGACGGCTCACGCTCTGTATCGAAGATGACGGTCCAGGCGTGCCCGCCAACCAGCGCCAGCGCATTCTGGAGCGTGGTGAGCGGTTGGACAGTCAGCACCCGGGGCAAGGCATCGGCCTGGCTGTGGTGAAGGACATCATCGACAGCTACGATGCCGAACTGAGCCTGGATGACTCGGCGCTTGGCGGCGCCGCCTTCCGTATCACCTTCAATCTGGAATGAGCCCAGGCGGTTTTCCGCCATCTGGGCTGCTCCAATTCCGCCAGCGGGCGGAAACCCGCCACCCTTCCTCACGTTTCGCCCCGACGTTGGGCATGGAAAGCCAGCAATAGCCCTGCCTGCACCCGGTTTGGGCATTTTGGCATCACCCTTGCTATCGCTATTGGCAGAGGCCTGCGAAGGCAGCTCTACCACAACGACAAATCCCTCCAAGTGCAGGAGGGTTAGCGATTCAGGTGCTGCACCCCTGGAACAGGGTGGCGCGGCACACTTGAGGAAAAACAGCCATGACGACACGTCAGCCGCTTTACAAATCCCTGTATGTCCAGGTGTTGGTTGCCATCACCATCGGTATTCTGCTCGGCCATTACTACCCGGAAACGGGCGTTGCCCTCAAACCCTTGGGTGATGGCTTCGTCAAACTGATCAAGATGGTCATCGCACCGATCATCTTCTGCACCGTGGTCAGCGGTATCGCCGGCATGCAGAGCATGAAATCCGTCGGCAAGACGGGCGGCTATGCGTTGCTGTATTTTGAAATCGTCTCCACCATCGCGCTGATCATCGGCCTGGTGGTCGTCAACGTGGTCAAGCCCGGCGCGGGCATGCACATCGACGTCAGCACCCTCAATGCCAGCAGCGTGGCTGCCTATGCCGCCGCTGGCGCGCAGCAGACCACCGTAGGCTTCCTGCTCAACGTCATCCCCAACACCGTGGTCGGTGCCTTCGCCAACGGCGACATCCTGCAAGTACTGATGTTCTCGGTGCTGTTCGGCTTCGCCCTGCACCGCCTGGGCAGCTACGGCAAGCCGTTCCTGGACATGATCGATCGCTTCGCCCATGTCATGTTCAACATCATCAACATGATCATGAAGCTGGCCCCGATCGGTGCCTTCGGCGCCATGGCCTTCACCATCGGCCAGTACGGCGTGGGCTCGCTGGTGCAGCTGGGTTACCTGATGGCGTGCTTCTACATCACCTGCCTGCTGTTCGTGCTGGTGGTGCTTGGTGGCATCTGCCGCGCCCACGGTTTCAGCGTACTCAAGCTGATCCGCTACATCCGTGAAGAGCTGCTGATCGTGCTGGGCACGTCCTCGTCCGAGTCCGCGCTGCCACGCATGCTGGCCAAGATGGAACGCCTGGGTGCCAAGAAGTCCGTGGTAGGCCTGGTCATTCCGACCGGTTACTCGTTCAACCTGGACGGCACCTCGATCTACCTGACCATGGCTGCGGTGTTCATCGCCCAGGCTACCGACACCCCGATGGACATCACCCACCAGATCACCCTGCTGCTGGTGCTGCTGGTCGCCTCCAAAGGTGCCGCTGGCGTTACCGGTTCGGGCTTCATCGTGCTGGCGGCCACGTTGTCTGCCGTGGGCCACTTGCCGGTTGCCGGCCTGGCACTGATCCTGGGCATCGACCGCTTCATGTCCGAAGCGCGTGCCTTGACCAACCTGGTGGGCAACGCCGTTGCCACCGTGGTCGTAGCCAAGTGGGTCAACGAGATGGACAACGACAAGCTGGCGTCGGAGTTGGCTTCGGGTGGCGGTCCGCTGATCGACACCCGTCCGACCGACGACCTGGGCGTTGCCGAAGGTCCAGCACGTTGATTACAGCGTAACGGTACGAAAAAAGGCGACCCGGCGGGTCGCCTTTTTCATGGGCGGCTGTTGGTACTTGAGGCAGATGGCGACAGCACAACCCCCCAGATGCAGCGCTATTGCACCTTCAAGCCAGCACCACCTCCAGCACACGGATCACATCCGTCTGCGGATAATGCCACCTGACCTGCACATCCCAGAACTTGACCCCATACACCCGTTCGGCCACAGGCACCTGATAGGCTGGCCGTGGGTCTTGCGCCAAGCATTGCTCGATCAATGCCACCAGGGGCTCGCCCAGGCGCAACGCATGCTCGCGGGCCTGGGGCAGGGCGCTGTCGGCCCACTGCACGGTAATGGCCACTGGCGCACCGCTGGCCATGTGGTTATGGGCACCCTCGACACTGTCGGCATAGGGTACGTAGGGCTTGATGTCCAGCACCGGCGTGCCGTCGAGCAGGTCGATGCCTGACAACAGCAAGCGGCCAGGTTCAACGCCCTCCAGCCGCACCACCGACTGGCCGATGCCGTTGGGCCGGTGCGTGGCGCGAGTGGCGAACACACCCATGCTCTTGTTGCCCCCCAGGCGCGGTGGGCGCACTTTGAGCCTGGGTTTTTCTTCCAGGGCCTGGTGGAACAGAAACAGCAGCCAGACGTGGCTGACCTGTTCCAGCCCTTCGACTGCCTCGGCTTGGTCGAACGGGGGCAGTAGCTCCAGCACACCGCGTGCGGCCGGCGCCAGTTGCGGCTGGCGCGGAATGGCGAACTTCTCCTTGAAACAGGAGCGCACGATCCCCACCGGCGCCACCGTATGCTGCATGACCATTCAGCCGTGCACGCGCTGGGTCAGGCCCTTCAGGAAGTTGCGCAGCAACTGGTCGCCGCACGGGCGGTAGTTGTCATGGCCGGCCTTGCGAAACAGTGCGCTGAGCTCAGGTTTGCTGACGGGGAAATCGACCGATTTCAAGATGGCGTGCAGGTCGTCCTCTTTCAGTTCGAAAGCCACTCGCAGCTTCTTCAGGATCTGGTTGTTGGTAACCGGCAGTTCGACAGGTTGTGCCGGACGGCTTTCATCCTTGCCGCGACGGTAGATGACCAGGCCGTCGAGAAAGTGCGCCATGACCCGGTCCGGGCAGCGCACAAAGCCTTCCTCTTCTTCTTTCTTCACATAGGTCGCCAGGACGACAGGGTTCACGTCCAGGCCGGTCAAACCGATGATCTCGGCCATCTTGGCGTCATTGACTTTCAACATGTAGCGCAGGCTGCGCAGGACGTCATTGTGGTTCATTGCTGCAAAATCCTGTTCTCGTGCCGCACGTCATCGCACGGCCTCTCACTTAGAAACGTTCAGTGCCCATCAGGTAGCGCCATTGGCCCAGCGCCAGCTTGCCCATCGAAACACCGCCCAGGCGTATGCGGCGCATGCCCAGCAACTCCAGGCGCAGGTAGGCGCACAGTTCGGAAATCTGGCCGGGTTGCGGGTTTTTCAGCACCAGGCGCAAATGGGTTTCGTTCTGCCAGCTGGCCTTGGCCTTGGGCAATTCGCGGTCATTGCGGGTCACACCGCGTGCCAGGCGCTCGAGCATCTGGGCACTGGCTTCACCGCGCACCTGGACGACGAACTCCTGTTCAAGCTTGCGCAGGTCGGCGTTGATCTTGCGGGTTACCCGCCAGTCCTGGGTAAACACCTGCAAGCCGCTGGCACCCGGTTCCAACGGTGCTACACAGGCCTGGCGGGTGAAATGCCCGTGCAAGGGGCGCACGCCTTCGCGATGGGCCTCGCTGAGGCTGGTCATGTTCAGGCCAAGCCGGGCAGTTTCGTTGTCCATGCCCGCGCCTTGGTGGAGCAGCAGCGTGACCGGCTCCAGGCTCTCGGCGCGCGCGCCGGGCAGCAGCTCGACGTGCTGCTGCTCGACCTTGAACTGCGGTTGCTCGACCACCACGCCGTCGACCGTCACCCAGCCTCCTTCGATATACAACTCAGCCTCGCGGCGGGAACAGCCAAGCTGCTCGACAAGGCGTTTGGACAGACGGACGGGTTCGGACATGACGACGATTCGCAAAGGCAAAGAAAGGCTGCATTGTACCCTTCCCGCCGGGCGAGGGGCGGGAATCTGTGTCAATCAGGCCGCGCTGTGCCTGCGCATGTGCAGCAAGGGATACGGTTGGCCCAGACCGTCCTTGGGCGAACGGCCCACGATCTCAAAGCCCTGGTGCAGATAAAAGCCCAGCGCCTGGGTGTTCTGCTCGTTGACGTCGAGGGTCAGGGCGTCCAACGCCTGCACCGCATGCTGCAGCAATTGTTTGCCGATACCTCGGCCATGCCACTGCGGGTCCACGAACAACATGTCGATGCGCCCGCCTGCCACGCCGACGAAACCCTGGATGCTGCGATCAGGCCCACGGGCACAGACCAGCATCACCGCGTCCAGATACCGCCGCAGCACCTTGTCGCGCAGCAGCACGATGTAGGGTTCGGGCATAAAGGCGTGCGTCGCACGTACCGCGTCTTCCCATACGCTGACCAGCCTGGGGTAGTCGCTCAGGTGAGGCGTTTCCAGGGTCGAGAAGGTGCGCATCGGGTCCTTGCTCCAGTGGCCGTCAAAACAAGGATAGATGCTGGAGGAGGGCGCGACCCGGGGCGGGCCGCGCCACTGCGACAGGAGGCAGGCAGGGCGCCCTGTCAGATGGGCTCTGCCCACATATCGTATTCGTCGGCGTCCACCACGCGGCAACGTACCTTGTCGCCAGGCTTGAAGCCGTGGTTGCCATCGATGAAGACACTGCCGTCGATTTCTGGCGCGTCGAAGAAACTGCGGCCCACCGAGCCTTGCTCTTCGACCTCGTCGATGAGCACGTCGATTTCCTTGCCGATGCGCATCTGCAGGCGGGCGGCGCTGATGGCCTGCTGGTGCGCCATGAAGCGGTCCCAGCGATCCTGTTTGACGTCGTCCGGGACGTCGGCCAAGCCCAGGTCGTTGGCCGGGGCACCTTCGACAGGCGAGTACTGGAAGCAGCCCACGCGGTCGAGTTGGGCCTCGGTCAGCCAGTCCAGCAGGTACTGGAAGTCTTCCTCGGTTTCGCCTGGGAAGCCGACGATGAAGGTCGAACGAATGACCAGCTCCGGGCACTGCTCGCGCCACTGCTTGATGCGGGCCAGGGTCCGGTCTTCGAAGGCCGGGCGCTTCATCGACTTGAGCACCTTGGGGCTGGCGTGCTGGAACGGAATGTCCAGGTACGGCAGGATCTTGCCGGCAGCCATCAATGGGATCACATCGTCGACATTGGGGTACGGATACACATAGTGCAGGCGCACCCACGCACCCAGGCTGCTCAGGGCCTCACACAACTCGAGCATGCGGGTCTTGACCGGGCGGCCGTTCCAGAAGTCGGTCTTGTATTTGACGTCTACGCCGTAGGCGCTGGTGTCCTGGGAAATCACCAGGATTTCCTTGACCCCGGCCTTGACCAGGCGCTCGGCCTCGCTCAGCACGTCGCCCACTGGGCGGCTGACCAGCTTGCCACGCATCGACGGAATGATGCAGAAGCTGCAGCTGTGGTTGCAGCCTTCGGAAATCTTCAGGTAGGCATAGTGGCGCGGCGTCAGCTTGACCCCTTGCGGCGGCACCAGGTCGATCAGCGGGTTGTGGTCCTGACGCGGCGGCACCACTTCGTGCACGGCGTTGACCACCTGCTCGTACTGCTGCGGGCCGGTCACCGAAAGCACGCTTGGGTGCACATCGCGAATGCTGCCTTCCTCGACACCCATGCAGCCGGTGACGATCACCTTGCCGTTTTCCTTGATGGCTTCACCGATCACTTCAAGCGATTCGGCCTTGGCGCTGTCAATGAAACCGCAGGTGTTGACCACCACCACGTCGGCATCCTCGTACGTTGGCACGACTTCATAGCCTTCCATGCGCAACTGGGTGAGGATGCGCTCGGAATCGACCAGGGCTTTGGGACAACCCAGGCTGACGAAACCGACCTTGGGGGTGGCGGGCGTGGTGGACATGACTAACCTCGGCGTTGAATACAGGTCGCCCAGCGTTGATCGGGGGCGACCTTGACGGGCGCTTTTGGCGCCTCTGATCAAAAAGTGCGCAATTCTAGCGAGCGATGGATCGATTGACCAGCAGAAATACGACGAACGCTGCGCTATGCTTCGCGCCGTTACGCCAGGCCCGGATGGGCGAACTGGCATGCACGCTGACAACAGTGGCCCTGAGGGCCTTTTGCGGGAGTGGTCGATGGTTCAGGCAAGCAGTCACGCCGAGGGCGGGCACGCAGCGAAGCAGGGGGCGACCCGGTCGCTGGGCCTGCTGGTGGCGGCGGTCGGGGTGGTTTATGGCGATATCGGCACCAGCCCGCTGTATACCCTGAAGGAAGTGTTCACGGGCGGTTATGGGGTGCAGGTTAACCACGACGGTGTGCTGGGAATCCTGTCGTTGATCCTCTGGTCGCTGCTGTGGGTGGTGTCATTCAAGTACGTGGTGTTCATCCTGCGTGCCGACAACCAGGGGGAGGGCGGCACCATGGCCCTGACCGCGCTGGCGCGGCGTGCCACGGCTGCGTATCCGCGCCTGCGCACCCTGATGGTGATCTGCGGTTTGATCGGCGCCTCGCTGTTCTATGGCGACAGCATGATCACCCCGGCAGTCTCGGTGCTTTCGGCCGTCGAGGGCCTGGGCCTGGCCTTCGATGGCATCGACCATTGGGTGGTGCCGGTGTCGCTGGTGGTGTTGGTGGCTCTGTTTCTGGTGCAGCGCCACGGCACCGAGAAAATCGGCAAGCTGTTCGGCCCGGTCATGGTCCTATGGTTCGTGGTGCTGGCCGCGCTGGGGGTCCATGGCATCGCACAGACGCCCGAAGTGCTCCGCGCCTTCAACCCCGGTTGGGCGGTCAACTTCTTCATCGTCCATCCTGGCATGGGCGTGGCCATCCTCGGCGCGGTGGTGCTGGCGCTGACCGGTGCCGAGGCGCTCTATGCCGACATGGGGCACTTTGGCCGCAAGCCGATCGCACGGGCCTGGTTCGCCCTGGTGCTGCCGGCACTGGTGCTCAACTACTTTGGCCAGGGCGCCATGCTGCTGCAAAACCCCGAGGCTGCGCGCAACCCGTTCTACCTGCTGGCGCCCAGCTGGGCCTTGCTGCCGCTGGTCGGCCTTGCCACCCTGGCCACCGTGATTGCGTCGCAAGCGGTAATATCCGGCGCCTTCTCGCTCACCCGACAGGCCATCCAGTTGGGCTACATCCCGCGCATGCACATCCAGCACACCTCCAGTGACGAGCAAGGGCAAATCTACGTGGCGGCAGTCAACTGGACGTTGATGGTGGGCGTGGTGCTGCTGGTGATCGGCTTCGAGTCCTCGGGCGCTTTGGCCGCAGCCTATGGCGTGGCCGTCACCGGCACTATGTTGATGACGACCATTCTGGTGGCGGCAGTGATGTTGTTGCTGTGGAAGTGGCCGCCGATCCTGGCCGTGCCCCTCTTGCTGGGCTTTCTGTTCGTTGACGGGCTGTTTTTTGCCGCCAACGTTCCGAAGATCGTCCAGGGCGGGGCCTTCCCTGTGCTGGCAGGCGGTGTGTTGTTCCTGCTGATGAGCACCTGGAAACGTGGCAAGCAAATTCTCGTCGAACGTATAGACGAAGGGGCGCTGCCACTGCCGCTGTTCATCAGCAGTATCCGCATCCAGCCGCCGCACCGGGTGGAGGGCACGGCCGTGTTTCTCACCGCCCGCTCGGACGCCGTTCCCCATGCGTTGCTGCACAACATGCTGCACAACCAGGTGCTGCACAGCCAGGTCGTGTTGCTGACGGTGCTCAGCGAAGATCGACCTCGCGTGCCAGAGCAGGAGCGATTCGAGGTCGAGGCCTATGGTGATGGCTTCTTCAGGGTGGTCCTGCATTTCGGCTTCATGGATGAGCCGGACGTGCCGGCGGCGCTCAAACTCTGCCACCTGGACGAGCTGGACTTCACGCCCATGCGCACCACCTATTTCCTGAGCCGCGAAACCGTGATCGCGTCCAGGCTCGAAGGCATGTCGCGCTGGCGAGGCAACCTGTTCGCGTTCTTGCTGAAGAATGCCAACGGCAATTTGAGGTTCTTCAACCTGCCGCTCAATCGGGTAATCGAGTTGGGTACTCAGGTCGAGATCTGAAAAGGGCAGGGGAGGCGCTGAGGGCATTCCCCTGGGGCCTAGTGATGTTTGCGGCGATGCGCAGATACTGGGGCTGGTGCGCAGCCCATCGCGGCCGGTCCGGCGCCCCGGCGAGGCCGCTCTGAAACTGACCGCGTAACGCCTGAGTCAGTAGCTTCACAGGGCTTTGTAGGAGCAACTGTCTGGCACGGCCCCTGACAGCTAGCAGATTTCCGGGTAGGAGCGGCCCTTGTGCCGCGATGGGCCGCAGCGCGGCCCCCGCAATATGCGCTGCGAAGCTGAAATCTAAGGGCTGCTGCGCAGCTTATCGCGGCATGAGGTCATGCAGAGGGGCAGGGTAACCCCTGATTCGCGCTATCAGAGCCATCCGCTCGACCTGACCCCAGTGCCTGCTGTCCTTACCCAACCCTCAATTCTGCTCGGCCACACTCGACTTGCCCTGACGGGTCTCGATCTCATCGATCAGCCGCTTGGCCAGGGCAGGGTAGTTTTCATCGAAGTGGTGCCCGCCCGGCAGTTTCAGACGCTCGCCCACGGCGGTCTTGTCGGTGCAACCGCTTTCGTCGCTTTCTTCCACCCCGTATACGCACACCACTTTCGCAGGCGGCAGCTTGGCCATCTCAGGTCCAGTGGGCGCCTCTTGACCTTCCTTGCCCAGCCAGCCTTCGACTTCGATCTCGAAGCTGCCGCTGCGGGCAAAGGCCAGCAGCATGACAGCGTCCACCCGTTGCTGGTCTTCAGCCGGCAGGCGGTTGTAGATGGCAGGCAGTACGTCAGCACCGAACGAGTACCCCGTCAGGACGAAACGCTTGGTCCCCCACTTCTGCCGATAGTGGTGCATCAGTTCGGACAGGTCGGCAGCACTTTGCTCCGGTGTCTTGTGTTGCCAGTAGTAGCGCAGGGTATCGATGCCCACCACCGGATAGCCCAGCTTGGCCATCTCCCCGGCCACATCGCGGTCCAGGTCGCGCCAGCCGCCGTCGCCGGACAAGAACAGCGTGACGGTATCGGTGGTTTGACCGGCAGGGACCTCGACCACGGGAATCGCCAGTGCGTTGCCATCCTGGCCCACCAAGGCCTGGGTCAGCTGTGCCTTGAGCACTTGCGGCAGGTGGATGTCATAGTCGCTGATGCTGGTTTCGGCATTGTTCTGGTCACGCACGAAGGCCGCACTGGCATCGTCCGGATTATCGTTCCACGCCACGCTCCAGTGGCCGTGGGGCGCGGTCTTTGGCAGCGGTACCTGACACCCTGGCTGCTCGACCGTAAAGCCCACGGAAATTGCCCGGGCCTTGTCGTCGTTCTGGCTGGCCAGCCAGCGCCAGGCTTGGGTGGCACCCGGGCCAATGCCGGCGACCAGGGTGGGTTTGCTCGGCAACTGCGCCAAGGCCGTGTCCATGGCTTGCTGCTGCTTGGCGCAATCACCGGCAGGCAGCACCACTTGCACCAATTGCGCTTCGGCCGCCTGGCCAAGGTCCAGCAACTGCTTGTGGGTCAGGGCCTGGTCCTGTGGCACGCCGATCGCCACCCAGGCGGTGGGGTGCACGCCTGGGGTAACGCGGGTGATGCTGGCATCGTTGATTTGAAGTTGCTCAAGCTGTGCCTCAGGCGCCGGCCGCGTCCAGAACCAGAACGCCGTGGCGCCGGCCAGGGCGGCCAGCAGCAGGGTGATCAACGGGTAAAGCCAAAAGCGTCGGGTCATCAGCGTTTCACCAATCCAGTCAAGCCGCCGGCAATCAGGGCGGCAGTGTCGGCCAGTGCCACCAGCGGGTCGAGCCCGGCAGGCACGGCCATGTAGCGAGGTTCCCAGTCAGGCTGGAACTTGTCCTTGAACCGGCGCAGCCCCTGGAAGTTGTAGAGTTGCTCGCCACGGCGGAACACCATCGAGCCCAGACGCTGGGTCAAGGGCGCACCGCGCCGTGGTTGCAGCCCCGACAGCGGCACCATGCCCAGGCTGAACCGGCCGTAGTCATGGCTTTTGTAATGCAGGATCAAGCCAATCATCATGAACTCCATGGTCAGCTTGGGGGCCTCCGGGTGTGCACGCATCAGGTCGAGGCTAGCCAGCTCGTTGCTGTGGGTCTCGAGCAGGTTGGCAAAGGCCACGGGGCGGCCTTGGAAGCGAATCAGGGCGATACGGAAGTGCTGCAGGTAATCCGGGCTGAAACGGCCCAGCGAAAAGCCCTTTTCGCGAACGTTCTTGCCACTGAGCCATGCATCGGAAATTTCCTTGAGCTCAGCCAGCGGCGCATGGCCTGGCTCATGGATTTCCAGGCTCAGCCCGTCACGGCCGCCTCGGTTCCACGTGTAGCGCAGGTCCTTCATTTCCTTGCCTTTGGCATCGAGGTCGAAGCGGCGCAGGTCGACACGGGCTTCCTCGCCCAGCTTCAGGGCAGTCAGGCCGATGTCCATGTAGAACGGCAGGTTCTCCGCGCGCACCTGGTAAAACACTGGTCGAGCATGGTGCAGGTCGCACAGGTCGCGGAACTGCCAGATCATCTCGGCACGCTCCTGGGCCGGCCCGATCGGATCGTACAGCGCAACCAGACTACGACCACGGCGGGCATACATCAGAAACGCGTTGTCCCGGGGATGGAACAGCAGCGCCTTGTCGCCGGTCAGGGCCAGGCCGCCATCAGGCTGGTCGGAGGCCTGCAGAATACGGTGAGCCCGTTGCAGTTCGGCTTCATCGGGCAGGTGGATCACCGGCGGTGCGGTGCGCAGCAACCAGGTTAGCGCCAGCGCTGCCAGCAGCAAGGCACTGCCCATCGCCGCACGCAGGCCACGGGGGGCATCGGCGTCCAGGGTGAACTGCCACCACAGTTGATGGCTGTAGGGCACATCCTGGTAGGCGAACAACAGCAGCCACACCGAGGCGCCCACCGCGCAGGCACTGGCCACCAGATACACCGGCGAGAACGGCAGTTCCATCAAGCGGCTGGGCCGATAGAACGAGCGGCGGAACAAAGCCAGGAGCGCGGCCGTGAACGTCAGCAGGCAGGCCTCTTCCCAGTCGAAGCCCTTGAGCAGCGAAAGCAATGCCCCCACCAGCAGCAGCACCGTGGTCAGCAGCCACGCGGCCGACAGGCGCCGGCGCAGGCCTTGGGCCAGCAACAGGCACAGCACGCCGATCAGGCTGGCGCCGAAGTGGGAGGCATCGATCAGCCGATGGGGGATCAGAAAGCCCATGTGCTCAAGGCGGGTATCGATCTCGGGCGTGGCGCCGGAAAACAGCAATACCACCCCCGAGAGGAAGACCATGATGGCCAGGATAGGCGCTGCCAGCCCAGAGGCAGCCTTCATGGCCTGCCGCGCGAACAGCAGACGCCGGGCTTCGTTGGCCAATAGCAGGACGCAGGCCAGCAGAAGGGGCAGCACCACATAGATGATGCGGTACAACAGCAATGCGGCTGCCAGCGGCGCAGCGCCCAATTGGTTGGCGAACGCGGCCAGCAGGATGGCCTCGAACACCCCAACACCACCGGGCACATGGCTGAGCACACCCGCGGCCAGCGCCAGTAGGTAGACCAGTACGAAGGCGCCGAAGGGGGGCGCTTCGGGCAGCAGCAGGTAGAGCACGGTGGCCGCGGCGGCCACGTCCAGGGCCGTGATCAGCAGTTGCAGGCCAGTCAGCCGTGCGCCGGGCAGTCGCAGCGTGCGCCGGCCCAGTTGCACCAACAGGTTGTCAGGCACTGGCTGCTCGGCCAACCGCTTGCGATACAGGCCAACTGCCAATAAGGCGCAGGCGGCCAGGACGGCAACCGCAACGCCAGCCAGCAAGCCCTGCGGCAACCGCAGGGCAGTCGAGGCGGCAGGCAGATTGCTCAGGGTGGCCAATGCCGCAAGCGGTGGCAAAGCACAACCGAGTGAAAGGCTGGCGAAGACCGTCATGCGTGCGACTTCGCCCGCGCCCACGCCTTGGCGTGCATACAGCCGGTAGCGCACCGAACCGCCGGATAGCATGGACAGGCCGATGGCATTGCCGATGGCAAAGGCGCTGAAACCACCCAGTACCAACGTTCGCGCAGGCAGCTTGACCCCAGCGTAGCGGCTGGCCGACCACTCGTAGCCCAGCAGGATCACGAAACCGATCACGGTCGCCAGCAGCGCGCCAAGCAGTGACTGCACTGGCACTTCGAGCATGGCATCGTGCAAGGCATAGATGTCCAGCTCGCTCAGCAGGTGGCGGCAGGCGATCAAGGCCATGGTGAACAGCACCAGCGTCACCGCCAGCCCAATCGGCTGACGATAGCGGCTTATCCGTTCAAGCAAAGGCAGGCGCTGCACGGCTCCGGGCAGCGCTGTGGCCAGCGGCACCGAAGGTTCAGGGTTCTGAGCGGTCATGGATTACCTCGGGCGTCAGGCACGAGGTGAAGAAGAGGCGCGGCCAAGTGAAAGTCCCTTTGGAAAACGTATCCAATATTACTCCGGCCATGGGCGCTTAACAGCCCGGCAGGGGTTAAAGATAGTTCATCCACGCAAGGGTAGCGCCCGCCGCTAATCGGGTATGCGCCAAGGCATGCAAGCGTCGCTTGCAAGTAAGGGGGTAGAAACGAAAAACCCCGCGCGTATCGCTACGCACGGGGTTTGTTCTGACGAATATGGTTGCGGGAGCCGGATTTGAACCGACGACCTTCGGGTTATGAGCCCGACGAGCTACCAGACTGCTCCATCCCGCGTCAGAGGTGCGCATTCTACAGCGAAGCGCATTGGTGTCAAGCGTTTAATGAAGCGCGAGGCCAACGCTTGAACAGAGCAGGGCGCATCCATGCTTACCCTGTTGCCGTTTGACAGGCAAAGAAAAAGGCCACTGCGTTAACAGTGGCCTTTTCTTGAACTTGGTTGCGGGAGCCGGATTTGAACCGACGACCTTCGGGTTATGAGCCCGACGAGCTACCAGACTGCTCCATCCCGCGTCTGTGGGGCGGATTCTACAGCTTCAGCCGGTGGTGTCAAGTGCTACTCATTGATTTAGCGAGGTTTTTTACGAATTGCTTTTCGCGCGCGCAAAGAAAAAGGCCACTGCGTGAACAGTGGCCTTTTCTCGAATCTGGTTGCGGGAGCCGGATTTGAACCGACGACCTTCGGGTTATGAGCCCGACGAGCTACCAGGCTGCTCCATCCCGCGCCTGTGAAATCGAATTCTACGGATTTATCATGCAGTGTCAAGCAAATAGTGTGAAAAGCCCTTTTTGTTCAATCCTTTAGGTGTGTAAAGCGCGGGCTTGGGTAGCGCTCATGCAGTGAATGCCGGCGCTGCCCAACCATGCCCATGCTGTTTGAACCTGAAACCATGCGCTATTATCTGTATGAATTTACAGTGCTTATGGTCATACATGTCCCTGCGCAAGATCATCCACGTCGACTGCGACTGCTTTTATGCCGCCATCGAAATGCGCGACGACCCTCGTCTTGCAGGTCGTCCCATGGCAGTGGGCGGGTCGGCCGAAAGGCGTGGGGTCATCGCCACGTGCAACTATGAAGCGCGTGCCTACGGGGTGCGTTCTGCAATGTCGTCCCGTCACGCCCTCAAGTTGTGCCCGGACCTGCTGATCGTCAAACCTCGCTTCGAGGCTTACCGTGAGGCTTCTCGAGAGATACATGCCATCTTTCGTGACTACACCGACCTGATCGAGCCGCTGTCGTTGGACGAGGCCTACCTGGATGTCAGCGAAAGCCAATGGTATGCCGGCAGCGCTACACGCATCGCCGAAGACATCCGTCGGCGCGTGGCCCGTACCCTGCACATCACCGTCTCGGCCGGGGTGGCGCCCAACAAGTTTCTGGCCAAGATCGCCAGCGACTGGCGCAAGCCCAATGGCCTGTTCGTGATCAAGCCTGATGAAATAGAAGCGTTCGTGGCGGCGCTGCCGGTCACCCGTCTGCACGGTGTGGGCAAGGTCACTGCAGACAAGCTGACCCGCCTGGGGATCGAGACCTGCTCGCAGTTGCGCGACTGGTCTCGCCTGGCGCTGGTGCGTGAGTTCGGCACCTTTGGCGAGCGGTTGTGGGGGCTGGCGCGTGGCATCGATGATCGCGTGGTTCAAAACGACAGTCGACGGCAGTCGGTCAGCGTGGAGAATACCTACGACACCGACCTGCCGGACCTGCCCAGTTGCCTGGCACGGTTGCCGGAGTTGCTGCAGAGCCTGAACGAGCGCATTGAGCGAATGGACAGCACCTACCGGCCGGAAAAGCCTTTCGTCAAGGTCAAGTTCCATGACTTCACCCAGACCACCCTTGAGCAGGCAGGCGCCGGCAGGGACTTGGACAGTTACCGGCAGCTGGTGACGCAGGCGTTCGCGCGCGGTGGTAAACCTGTGCGATTGCTCGGTGTAGGGGTGAGATTACGGGACTTGCGCAGCGCGCATGAACAGCTGGAGCTTTTCCCGCCGGCATAGCGTGCAGTTGAAGGAAGGTGTTGAGAGACGCGAAAGTGCCGCTGTCATGGCGTACTTCAGGTTTATCGCCGACATGTAGGCTTCCATTATGGGGCCAGGCAGCGCGTAAGGCCTTTTAAAAGCAGTTGCCGGCGTTGACCCCACCACGGGTTCAACGCAGGTCAACCACAGGCGGCCATCAATGCCCGGGGTCGGCAACCAGTCGGCCAGTGGCTTTGGTCAAGGACTGCAAGAACTCCTGTTGCAACTCAGGATCGTTGCGCGTCAGCTCGATCAGGCTCTGCTCCAACTCACTGGCTTCCTCTTCAAGGCCCAGCTCGGACAGCCGCTTGACCCGGTGCACCCACTGGCTCACCTCATCATCTTCGAGGTCGTCGAAAATCAGCTCGTGAGCTTCACGCAGCTTGTTGCGCAGCGTGGCGCTGATCAACAAACTGGCATCACCGCGCACGGCATTGTCCTCATCGACCACTTGCAGGTGCAAGGTGCCGACGTGGTTGAGGTTCTGCTCCGAGAAGGGGCTGTCGAGCAGGTTCAGGCGCAGAATGCCCGCGCGGTCAGTGGTCAGCTCATAGGTGTTCTTGCCGGCCTTGACCTCCACCAGGCGCTCGCTCCACGGCATGCTCGTGGCCTCTTCGCGCTTGGCTTTCTGCACTTCGCTGATGCCTGCGAGGTTCTGCTGGGCGCGGCCATTGGAGGGCACGTTCATGAACGGATTAAGGCCGTCCACGCCATAACTGAGCCAATCGTGGGTAATGCTCTGGGGCAGGTTGCCCAGGGCGAAGACGTTGACCACGTTGGCACCCACGCCCGCCACCACCGCCACGGCGCCCAGCGGAATCTCGTAGATTTCCCGCCAGGGTTGGTAAGGGGTGTAGCGGTCGTAATGGCGCGTCACCTCGAACTCGGTGACCTCGAAACGCTTCTGCTCATGCACGCGTACACGTCGTTGCGGCAGCTCCATCACCTTCGGCTCGCCAACGTCGATCTGCAGGGTGTGTTCGAGCAGTTTGCGCTCGACGCGCTCCTCGTGGTCGCTGCGCTGGGGCATCTGGTTGGCGCAGCCGCTGACGAGCAGGACGCCGCACAGTGCGGCGCCCTTGAGCTTATAGGTACTTCGCTTGGACATGATCACTCGTGCATTGATTATCAGCGGCGAACGCGGGCCTGCAGGAAGGTCAGCACTTCTTCGAGTGGCAACACCTGGGCATCCTGCTCGGTACGGTGTTTGTATTCCAGGTTGCCATCGGCCAGGCTGCGATCGCTGACGACGATACGGTGCGGAATGCCGATCAGCTCCATGTCGGCAAATTTGATGCCGGGGCTGGTCTTCTTGTCGCGGTCGTCGAGCAGCACTTCGTAACCTGCCGCAGTCAGCTCGGCATACAGCTTGTCGGTGGCTTCGCGAACCACTTCGGTTTCATAGCGCAGGGGTACCAGGGCAATCTGGAAGGGCGCCAGGGCGTCGTTCCAGATAATGCCTTTCTCATCGTGGTTCTGCTCGATGGCAGCGGCCACCACGCGGGACACGCCGATGCCATAGCAGCCCATGGACAGCATGACCGGCTTGCCATTTTCGCCCAGGACCTGGCACTTGAGTGCCTCGCTGTACTTGGTACCCAGCTGGAAGATGTGACCCACTTCGATGCCACGCTTGATCACCAGGGTGCCCTGGCCATCCGGGCTTGGGTCGCCCTCGACCACATTGCGCAGGTCGGCCACCTGTGGCACTGGCAAGTCACGCTCCCAGTTCACGCCGAAATAGTGCTTGTCGTCGATGTTGGCACCGATACCGAAGTCGCTCATCAAGGCGACCGAACGATCGATCACGCATTCGAGCGGCAGGTTCAGCGGGCCCAGCGAGCCTGCGCCAGCACCAATGGCCTCGCGCAGTTCGGCATCGGTGGCCATGACCAGGGGGTCGGCCACTTGTTCCAGCTTCGCGGCCTTGATTTCGTTGAGCTCGTGATCGCCGCGCACGATCAGGGCGACCAGCTTGCCTTCCTCGGCGCCGCGTACGATCAGGGTCTTGACGGTCTTTTCGATTGGCAGACCGAAGTTTTCGACCAGTTGGGCGATGGTCTTGGCATCGGGCGTGTCGACCAGGCGCAGTTCTTCGGTAGGGGCAGGGCGCACGGTTTCGCGCGGCACGGCCTCGGCCTTTTCGATGTTGGCGGCGTAGTCGGAGCTGTCGCTGAAGATCACATCGTCTTCACCGGACTGGGCAAGGACGTGGAATTCATGGGAATAGCTACCACCAATGGAACCGGTGTCGGCCTGCACTGGGCGGAAATCCAGCCCCAGACGGGTGAACACATTGGTGTACGCCTGGTGCATGCGGTCGTAGGTTTCCTGGAGGGAAGCCTGGTCGGCATGGAAGGAGTAGGCGTCCTTCATGATGAACTCGCGGCCACGCATCAGGCCGAAGCGCGGACGGATTTCATCGCGGAATTTGGTCTGGATCTGGTACATGTTCAAAGGCAGCTGCTTGTAGCTCGACAGCTCGTTGCGTGCCAGGTCGGTGATGACCTCTTCGTGGGTCGGACCCACGCAGAAATCGCGCTGATGCCGGTCCTTGACCCGCAGCAGCTCGGGGCCGTACTGCTCCCAGCGGCCGGACTCCTGCCACAGTTCGGCAGGCTGGATGCTGGGCATGAGCACTTCAAGAGCGCCGGCGGCGTTCATTTCCTCGCGCACCACGTTCTCGACCTTGCGCATTACCCGCAGGCCCATTGGCAGCCAGGTGTACAGGCCGGAAGCCAGTTTGCGGATCATGCCGGCACGCAGCATGAGCTGATGGCTGATGACCACTGCGTCGGCAGGGGTTTCTTTTTGGGTGGCGAGCAAATATTGACTGGTGCGCATGGTTAGCCGTGTCGATTGCCTAAGACGTTGAAATAGCCCCGCATTGTACGGGGGTGAAGCCAAGGCGTACAGGATGCCCCAGGGCGTCCTGCTTGTCAGCCAAGAAAAAGCCCGGCGCGGTCGCCGGGCTTTTCAGGTGCGAAGCGTTGCAAGCCAGGCTTACAGGATGCTCAGCGGGTACTCCACGATCAGGCGCAGCTCGTCCAGGGATGGGGAGCCGTAGTAGACGCCATCGGAGGAACGGTAGGTGGCTTGACGAACGCGGAAGCTCAGGTCCTTGGCCGGGCCTTCTTGCATCACGTACTTGATGTCGATGTCGCGTTCCCATTCCTTGCCGTTGCTGGTGGTGCCGGTGTCGGCGCCGCTGCCACGCACGTAGCGGGTCATGAAGCTCAGGCCTGGAATGCCATACTCGGCGAAGTTCAGGTCGTAGCGAGCCTGCCAGGACTTCTCGCCCTCGGCGTTGAAGTCGGAACGGGCCACGGAGTTGGCCAGGAACACGGTACCGCCACCGTCGACGCCGTAGCCATAGTCGCCGTCGCCGGTGACTTTCTGGTAGGCCAGGGTGAAGGTGTGAGCGCCGATGTTGTACGCACCGGACAGGCTGAACGCACGGTTGTCGAGCTTGGTCACGCCGTCTTTTTCGGCGCGCTGCAGGCCTTGGCCGTCGCTCTTGGTGTCATAGAAGTTGAAGTCGAACACCAGGCCTTGCTTGTCCGACAGCGGCAGCGCCCAGTTGACGTTGGCGTAGTATTTGCGCCAGTAGTCTTCGACCTTGGAGTAGTACAGGCTGGTGGACAGGCTGTCGGTGAAGGCATAGGTGCCGCCGAATACGTCGGCTTCCTTCAGGCGCAGGCTGTCGCGGTTGGTCTGCTCCTGACCGGTCAGGCTGGTGAAGCGACCGGCGTGCAGGGTCAGGCCCTTGATGTCGTTGCTGGTCAGCAATGCGCCCTGGGCGATTTCCGGCAGCAGGCGGCTATCGTCGGTGGCGAATACCGGCAGGGCGGTGAACTGGTCGCCGACTTTCAGCACGGTGTCGGAGATACGGAATTTGACCGCGCCGCCACCCTTGGAGTAGTCATCCTGCGCACGGCCGTCCGAGCCGTTCGGGAACAGGCCGGTGCCAGCACGGCCCTTGCCGCTGTCCAGTTTCAGCCCGAGCATGCCGATGGCGTCGATACCCACGCCGACGGTGCCCTGGGTGTAGCCCGACTCGTAAGTGCCCACGAAGCCGAGGCCGGTTTCTTCACGGCGGCTCTGGCCGCCTTCGTTGTTGCGGAAATCACGGCTGAAATACAGCATGCGAGTTTTGACGCTCAGCTTGCTGTCTTCAATGAAACCTTTGGACTCATCCTGCGAAGAGGCCAGTGCCATCTGCGAGGACCCCGCCGAAACGGCCAGGGCGATCATGCTCCACTTCATCACGCGCATCGTGACTTGCTCCTTTGGTTTTTTTAGGAAGAGTACCGCTGCATCCAGGTGTTCTAGTTATAGGGTGCAGCTCTTTCTTGTTATGTCGGCGAAAATGTATAGCACGCTGAAGGTCGTTGGCGATATGGCGCAAAGCACTCTAAATGGAACTTTTTGGCCGTGTCGCTGTCGGGCACTTCAGCGTCGCATCCGAGGGTGGTAACGCCCGGTGTGCATGTGTTGCAGAGAGCATGCCGACTTGGCGTGAAGGCAATGCAACAAGCGTGCTCAACCTGGGCTTGCATTGATGAATTTTTCACGAAATTTTCAGGAAACCGTTTTAACCGCCGTAAATACGGGGGTTGGTCGGACTGGGCGTCCAGCCCGCTCATCGCGTCCATTCAGTTGGCTAGCTTGCTATCAAAGTCAATGTGTTACCGCAACATGTTAAGGCGGTGTCAATTGTGGTGGGCCAAGGCGCCAGTCAGCGTGGCGAAGCACCTTATTGGTGCGAAAAGTAGCGCTGTGTTACCGCAATCGCGCAAGGTATCCTTGCCGCCGTCTCTACCGCCACCGTGCGGGTCGCTTTGCCTGAAGGAGGTACGCCGTGTTCGTTCTTGATCCACGCTTGCAGCAGGACACTTGGGTGCTGGGCGATTTCGCCCTGTGCCAGTTGCTGCTGAGCCGAGATGCCAACTACCCCTGGTTCATCCTGGTGCCCAGGCGTGCCGAGGTCAGCGAATTGTTTGACCTCAGCCTGGCTGACCAGCACCTGCTCTGGCAGGAAACCACACAGCTTGCCGAGGCACTCAAGCGCAGCTACGGGGCCGACAAGATGAACGTGGCGACGCTGGGCAATGTGGTCAGCCAGATGCACATGCATGTGATCGTTCGCCAGCACGATGATGTGGCCTGGCCTGCACCGGTCTGGGGCAAATGCCCGGCCGTGGCCTATACCGACGCACAAGTACAGGTGGTACGCGCCCGCGTGCGAAATCTGCACCTTGAAGGTTTCCAGGAGGCCGCCCATGTCGCTTGAGCCAAGAATGGTCGAGCTGGAAACGCGCCAGGCATTCCAGGACGACACCCTGCAGGCGCTCAACGATGTGGTGGTCGAGCAAGGGCGCGTGATCGAGCGGCTGCAGTTGCAGATGGCCGAGCTGATCAAGCGTTACGAGGAGATGGCGGGTCAGTATGGCAGCGAGGGTGAAGAGGCGCCGCCGCCTCACTATTGATCATCGGGTCGTCAGGCCTGTCGCAGCCTTGGGCTGAGCGACAGGCCTGGTTTGAACGTGTTTAAGCCTGCTCGCCTGTCAGCGGCGCGTGACGGCGACCACGTCCTCGGCCTGCAGGCCCTTGTCGCGGTGCATCACCGAGAACTCGACGCGTTGACCTTCTACCAGGATGCGATGGCCTTCGCCGCGGATGGCGCGAAAGTGCACGAAGATGTCATCGCCTGAGTCCCGGGAAATGAACCCGAACCCCTTGGACGTGTTGAACCACTTGACCGTGCCCGTATCTCGGTTGCCGGCCTCGGTCAGTGGCTGTTGGCTGCTGCGTACCTTGCGCGCGCCCTGGGCAAAGCCTGCGCCCAGGTGCAGGGCCACAGCCAGTGCGGCGCACACCAGCGCCGCCAGGTTGCCAAGCTCTGGTCGAGCGAGCACGGTAAGGGTTTGAAGTACCACAGCCACCACCAGCAGGGCACAGGCGAGATATTGCAGTTGCTGCCTGGCACCTCGGTAGTACAGCGGTACGACAGGGGCCAGGATCAGGTTGAGCAAGCCGAACAGGGCCAGATAGACCGCGTCGGGTTGTTGCAGGAAAGGCGTTGCCTCGGTTTTAAGACTGGGAATGAACGCTAGCAGCAAGGCTGCCGCGCCTGTCACCAGGTGGACGATCTTGAACATGGGATTGGCTCACATTGATTGAAGCTGATCACGGGAAGAGCTGACGGCCCGGTGCGCATGAAGTGTTGGCGCGAACACGTGGCCTTCTGCCTATGCATTCGGCAATTACAGTCCGCACGAATGGCACGCTGCCTATTTAACCGTAAACCTGCAGGGTACTCAAACTGCCACCCGGCGCCCTGCCTGCGGCCACCTGGCAGAGGCACGGCGCTCAGAGTGTTGCTAAAGTGGTCGGCACCCGCTTGGGTTTCACGTTTTCCGAAGGGGAGCATCATGGCAATCGATATCGGCATCAGTGAAGAAGATCGCAAGTCCATCGTCGATGGGCTTTCCCGCCTGCTTTCAGATACCTACGTGCTGTATCTGAAAACCCACAATTTCCATTGGAACGTCACCGGGCCCTCGTTCCGTACCCTGCACCTGATGTTCGAGGAGCAGTACAACGAGCTGGCGCTGGCGGTGGACGCCATTGCCGAGCGCATCCGCGCCCTGGGTTTCCCGGCGCCTGGGTCCTACGCGTTCTACGCCAAGCACTCTTCCATCAAGGAAGAGGAGGGCGTCCCCCCAGCCGACGAGATGATCCGGCAACTGGTGCAAGGGCAGGAAGCGGTGGTGCGCACCGCCCGCAGTATCTTCCCGGCAGTGGACAAGGTCAGCGATGAGCCAACCGCCGACCTGCTCACCCAGCGCATGCAAGTGCACGAAAAGACCGCATGGATGCTGCGCGTACTGCTCGACGAGAAATAACCGGGCCGTGCCGGCAGGCCTTTCCAGGGTGACTGGGCGGGCCTGCCGCTTTCTGTGCGGGAAGGGTTTGCCGCTGCTCTGCAATGGCCCGTTCGGCGCTTGATACACCCCTTGGTTCAATCATCAGGAGGTGTGCAGATGGCTCAGTCTGGGAAACGGACGGCAGGTCAGGGGCGCTGGCCCGGCAAGCAATGCGTCGACCCATTCACGGCAGATTTCGACATGCTGCAGACCCAGCCTGTGTCTCGCTCGGTGCGGCTCAACGGTTTTTCAACCTGCCTGCGCCTCGAGGCCGTGTATTGGGGTATCCTCGAGCGCATTGCCGCTGCCAACCAATGCTCGGTCAGTGCGGTGTTGTCCTATGTAGACCGTGAGGTGCACCTGCGCCAAGGGGGCGTGCGCAACTTCAGCGGCCTCATACGGGTGATCTGCGTGGCCTGGTTGCAGCAGCCGCCGACGTCGCACTGATCGCCCGGCGGGCTGCGCAGCGCTGGTTAACCATATATAATCCCGCCTTTTGCTGCCCAGGCAGCCAGCGTTATGGTTGACGAGAGACATCCATGCCCCTTTACGACTATCAATGTGCATCCTGCGAGCATCGCATGGAAGTGCTGCAGAAAATCAGCGCCGCGCCGCTCACCGACTGCCCGGCCTGCCAGGCGCCGGCGATGAAGAAACTGCTGTCGGTGCCCGGCTTTCGCCTGAGCGGCAACGGCTGGTACGAAACCGACTTCAAGACCGGTGCGAAAAAGAATCTGGCAGGCGGCGACAAGGCCGACTGAGTTGAATGCTATGACCGGGTCTTGCAGTATTAGCCCTCCGGGCGGCCAAGGCCTCCATCGAATACACGAATCACGAGAAGCGAAACCACCATCATGATGCGCAGCCATTATTGCGGCCAACTGAACGAGAGCCTGGACGGCCAGGAAGTCACCCTTTGCGGCTGGGTCCATCGTCGCCGGGACCACGGCGGGGTGATCTTCCTCGACATCCGTGACCGCGAGGGCATGGCCCAGGTCGTTTTCGATCCGGATCGCGCCGACACCTTCGCCGCAGCCGACCGTGTGCGCAGCGAGTACGTCGTGCAGATCACCGGCAAGGTCCGCCGTCGCCCGGAAGGTGCTGTGAACAGCAACATGGCCTCCGGTGCCATCGAAATCCTCGGCTATCAGCTCAACGTGCTGAACGAAGCCGAAACCCCGCCGTTCCCGCTCAACGAATACTCCGACGTTGGTGAGGAAACGCGTCTGCGCTACCGTTTCATCGACCTGCGTCGTCCTGAGATGGCCGACAAGCTGCGCCTGCGCTCGCGCATCACCAGCAGCATTCGACGCTTTCTCGACGAAAACGGCTTCCTCGATGTGGAAACGCCGATTCTGACCCGCGCCACGCCTGAAGGCGCGCGCGATTACCTGGTGCCAAGCCGCACCCACGCCGGCAGCTTCTTCGCCCTGCCGCAGTCGCCACAGCTGTTCAAGCAGTTGCTGATGGTCGCCGGTTTCGACCGCTACTACCAGATTGCCAAGTGCTTCCGTGACGAAGACCTGCGTGCCGATCGCCAGCCAGAATTCACCCAGATCGACATCGAGACCAGCTTCCTGGACGAGTCCGAGATCATGGGCCTGACCGAGAGCATGATCCGCAAGCTGTTCAAGGAAGTGCTGGACCTGGAGTTCGGCGAATTCCCGCATATGACCTTCGAGGAAGCCATGCGTCGCTATGGCTCCGACAAGCCAGACCTGCGCATCCCGCTGGAACTGGTCGACGTCGCCGACCAGCTCAAGGACGTGGACTTCAAGGTGTTCGCCGGCCCTGCCAACGATCCTAAATGCCGCGTCACCGCGCTGCGACTGCCAGGCGGCGCCAGCATGCCGCGCAGCAAGATCGACGAGTACACCAAGTTCGTTGGCATCTACGGTGCCCGCGGCCTTGCCTACATCAAGGTCAACGAGCGTGCCAAGGGCGTTGAAGGCCTGCAGTCGCCGATCGTCAAGAACATCCCCGAGGCCAACCTCAACACCATCCTCGACCGCGTGGGCGCCGTTGACGGCGACATCGTGTTCTTCGGTGCCGACAAGTTCAAGGTGGTCAGCGAAGCGCTGGGCGCCCTGCGTATTCGCCTGGGTCACGACTTCGAACTGTTCACCTGCGAGTGGGCACCGATGTGGGTCGTTGACTTCCCCATGTTCGAAGAAAACGAAGACGGCAGCTTCACCGCGCTGCACCACCCGTTCACCGCGCCCAAGTGCACGCCCGAGGAACTGGAGGCCAACCCGGCCACGGCCCTGTCCCGTGCCTATGACATGGTGCTCAATGGCACCGAACTCGGTGGCGGTTCGATCCGTATCCACCGCAAGGAAATGCAGCAGGCCGTGTTCCGCCTGCTGGGTATCGAAGCGGCAGAACAGGAAGAGAAGTTCGGCTTCCTGCTCGATGCCCTGAAGTTCGGTGCACCGCCTCACGGTGGCCTGGCCTTCGGCCTGGATCGCCTGGTCATGCTGATGACCGGCGCCCAGTCGATTCGTGAAGTGATTGCCTTCCCGAAAACCCAAAGCGCTGCGTGTGTCATGACCCAGGCACCGGGCATGGTCGACGCCAAGGCATTGCGCGAGCTGCACATCCGTCTGCGCGAGCAGACCAAGGTCGAGTAATCGGCCCGGGCGCAGCCGGCGGTTGCGCCCACGCGCTTCGGCGCAGTCTTTCCACGTTCCGCCCTTCGGGGCGGAACCTGTTTCTGTTACAAGGATCGGGAGTCGTTATGGCGGGTCATTCCAAGTGGGCGAACATCAAGCACCGCAAAGAGCGCCAGGATGCCAAGAGGGGCAAGGTATTCACCAAGTGGATCCGCGAGCTGACGGTCGCCGCCAAGCAAGGCGGCCCGGACCCTGCCTCCAACCCGCGCCTGCGCCTGGCGCTGGACAAGGCACTGGGTGCCAACATGAGCCGCGATATCATCGATCGCGCGGTGGCCCGTGGCGCCGGCACGAACGAAAGCGACAACGTCGAAGAGCTCAGCTATGAAGGTTACGGGCCGGGCGGTGTGGCGATCATGGTCGAGGCCATGACCGATAACCGCAACCGCACCGCTGCGGCAGTGCGCCATGCCTTCACCAAGTGCGGGGGCAACCTGGGCACCGACGGTTCGGTCGCCTACCTGTTCGAGCGCAAGGGGCAGATCAGTTTTGCTCCGGGCGTGGAGGAGGATGCCTTGATGGAGGCGGCGATGGAGGCCGACGCCGACGACGTGGTGGCCCACGAGGATGGCTCGTTTGACGTGTTCACCTCGTTCAACAGCTTCTACGCCGTGCGCAATGCCTTGGAAGAGGCCGGCTTCAAGGCGGCCGACGCCGAAATCGTGATGCAGCCGACCACCAGCGCCGAACTCGATCAGGAGGGCGCCGAGAAGGTACTCAAGCTGATCGACATGCTCGAAGACCTGGACGACGTACAGAACGTCTACTCCAATGCGCAGATTTCCGACGAGATCATGGAAAACCTCGGCTGAGGGCTTTCTGGCGCACCATACTGACGCCTTCGGGCGTTTGTACAGGCCCTTTCGCAGGGCGCCCGTGGCACAGGTGGCAGCAATGGCGACCTGGCCAGGGGGTTGACCTGCGAAAGGGCCTGTACTGTTTGCACACCGCTTCACTTCAACGACAGGCGCTATGACTCTGATTCTAGGTATCGACCCCGGCTCGCGCATCACAGGTTATGGCGTTGTTCGCCAGACCGCACGTGGTTGCGAGTACGTGGCCTCAGGCTGCATCCGCACAGGCAGTGGTGAACTGCACGAGCGTTTGCAGATCGTGTTTCGTGGGGTCAGCGAAGTCATCGGCCAGCATGGCCCGGTGACCATGGGCATCGAGCGAGTTTTCATGGCCCGCAACGCCGATTCGGCCCTCAAGCTGGGGCAGGCCCGAGGCGCGGCCATCGTCGCAGCGGCTGAAGCAGGGCTGGAAATCGCCGAGTACAGCGCCACCCAGGTCAAGCAGGCGGTGGCTGGTACGGGCGGGGCGAACAAGGACCAGGTGATGATGATGGTCATGCACCTGCTCAAGCTGACCCAAAAGCCCCAGATCGATGCTTCCGACGCGCTGGCCATTGCCTTGTGCCATGCCCACACCCGTTCGAGTCTGGTGCCCCATGGGCTGTCTACGGCGCGTCGGCGCGGTGGGCGCTTGCGTCTGTAAGCGCTTCATGCGCTGATACACATTTTGTGCAGGCGGAGCGTCCGCCTGCCGTATTTGCTGATAGGGTTGAGCGGCCATCGGGCAGCTCCCCGTGAAAAGGATCGAAACGTGATCGGACGTTTGCGCGGCACCCTGGCGGAAAAGCAGCCGCCGCACCTCATCATCGACGTCAATGGCGTGGGCTACGAACTGGAAGTCCCCATGACGACGCTCTATCGCCTGCCCAAGGTCGGCGAGCCGGTAACGGTGCACACGCACCTTGTGGTGCGTGAAGACGCCCACCTGCTCTATGGCTTTGCCGAAAAGCGCGAGCGCGAATTGTTCCGCGAGCTCATTCGGCTCAACGGTGTGGGCCCCAAGCTGGCCCTGGCACTGATGTCCGGGCTTGAGATCGATGAGCTGGTGCGCTGCGTGCAGGCCCAGGACGCCTCGGTATTGGTACGCGTACCCGGTGTAGGCAAAAAAACGGCAGAGCGCCTGCTGGTCGAGCTCAAGGACCGCTTCAAGGCTTGGGAAACGTCCCCGGCCATGTTCGCGCTGGTGTCCGATGGGCCATTGCCGGCCGCCAGCGAGTCCAGCGCCGAGGCGGATGCGGTCAGCGCCCTGGTGTCCCTGGGCTACAAGCCCCAGGAAGCGAGCAAGGCCATCGGCGCGATCAAGGACAAGTCGGGGCTTTCCAGTGAAGAGCTGATTCGCCGCAGCCTCAAGGGGATGATTACCAAGTGATCGAAGCCGACCGCCTGATCGCTGCCAGTGGCCGCGACCGCGAAGAAGTCCAGGATCGCGCCATCCGGCCCTTGCGGCTGGAGGAGTACATTGGCCAGCCTGTGGTGCGCGAGCAGATGGCACTGTTCATCCAGGCGGCGCGCGGGCGCAGCGAGTCGCTCGACCACACGCTGATCTTCGGCCCGCCAGGCCTGGGCAAGACCACCCTGGCCAACATCATCGCCCACGAAATGGGGGTGTCGGTCAAAAGCACCTCGGGGCCGATCCTCGAGCGCCCTGGCGACCTGGCCGCCATGCTGACCAACCTTGAGCCTCATGACGTGCTCTTCATCGACGAGATCCACCGGCTGTCGCCGGTCGTCGAAGAAGTGCTCTATCCAGCCATGGAAGACTTTCAGCTCGACATCATGATCGGCGAAGGCCCGGCGGCCCGCTCGATCAAGCTCGACCTGCCACCTTTCACGCTGGTCGGTGCCACGACGCGCGCCGGCATGCTCACCAACCCGCTGCGCGACCGTTTCGGCATCGTGCAGCGGCTGGAGTTCTACAGCGACAAGGACCTGGCGACCATCGTCAGCCGTTCGGCCAACATCCTGGGCCTGGTCATCGAGGACCTCGGTGCCTATGAGATCGCGCGCCGTGCCCGCGGCACACCGCGCATTGCCAACCGCTTGCTGCGGCGGGTGCGCGACTACGCCGAGGTACGCGGCAAGGGCCAGATCACCAAGGCCGTGGCCGACATGGCGCTCAACCTGCTGGACGTCGATGAGCGCGGCTTCGACCATTCCGACAGGCGCCTGCTGCTGACCATGATCGAGAAGTTCGACGGTGGCCCGGTCGGCGTCGACAACCTTGCCGCCGCCATCAGCGAAGAGCGTCACACCATCGAGGACGTGCTTGAGCCTTACCTCATCCAGCAGGGCTACATCATGCGTACGCCCCGTGGCCGTGTGGTGACCCGACACGCCTACCTGCACTTCGGGCTGAATGTTCCCGGGCGATTGGGGGAGGGCGCGGATTTTTCCGAGCCGGGTGATGAATGACAGATCGAAACACGCTTTTCGTGGTCCTACCGCTGGCATGCCCAGGGGGCCATGGCACCCGGATATCGATAGTGAAAAAACAGTTGTCACAGCGGATTGGCAAGCCAAGGAGTAAGCACTAGAGTATGCGCGCGCAAAAAGGCCTGGAACCGTTCGCACACCGTTGTCGCGTCTATTACGAAGATACCGATGCCGGTGGTGTGGTGTATTACGTCAATTACCTGAAATTCATGGAGCGCGCGCGCACCGAACGCTTGCGGCACCTGGGCTTTTCCCAGTCGCAACTGGCTGAAGACAACCTGCTGTTCGTGGTCCATTCCAGCGAAGCGCGTTACCACGTGCCGGCGCGGCTGGACGATGAATTGCGGGTGACCGCGCAAGTACTTGAACTCAATCGCGCCAGCTTGCGCTTCGTGCAGCAAGTGTGGCGGGAAAAGGACGACGCACTGCTTTGTGAAGGGCGGTTTCTGATCGCCGCCGTGCGCGCCGACACTTTCAAACCCCGAGCCATACCTCCCCAGCTGCGCGACGCCTTTGCGGCAGACGGCTCGGGTAATCAATCGAATGCAGGAGAATAAGCGTGGAAGCTAACGTCGTCGACCATACCTCCATGTGGAGTCTGGTCAGTAACGCCAGCGTTGTGGTGCAGCTGGTGATGCTGACCCTGGTGGCCGCCTCGGTCACCTCGTGGATCATGATTTTCCAGCGCAGCACCATGCTGCGCGCCGGTCGTCGTGCGCTCGATGCTTTCGAGGAGCGCTTCTGGTCGGGTATCGACCTGTCCAAGCTGTACCGTCAGGCAGGCAGCAACCCGGACCCGGACTCGGGTGTGGAGCAGGTCTTCCGTGCAGGCTTCAAGGAGTTTTCCCGTCTGCGCCAGCAACCTGGCGTTGATCCGGACGCCGTGATGGAAGGGGTTGGCCGTGCCATGCGCGTCGCCATCTCCCGCGAAGAAGAAAAGCTCGAGCAGAGTTTGCCGTTCCTGGCGACCGTGGGTTCGACCAGCCCCTATATCGGCCTGTTCGGTACCGTGTGGGGCATCATGAACTCCTTCCGCGGCCTGGCAAGTGCGCAACAAGCCACGCTGGCTACCGTTGCCCCCGGCATCGCCGAAGCGCTGATCGCCACGGCCATCGGCCTGTTCGCAGCCATTCCGGCGGTCATCGCATACAACCGCTTTGCGGCCCGCAGTGAAACGCTGATCAGCCGTTACTACACCTTCGCCGACGAGTTCCAGGCGATCCTGCACCGCAAAGTGCACACCAGCGAAGAGTAATCAGGTACAAGCCCATGGCCCGAGTTCGCCACAAACGCAAGCCCGTCGCCGAGATGAACGTGGTGCCCTACATCGACGTGATGCTGGTGCTGCTGGTCATCTTCATGGTGACGGCGCCCATGCTCAATCAGGGCGTGAAGGTCGATCTGCCCAAGGTTTCCAGCGAAGCCTTGCCGCAGGACAACAACGTCCAGATCCTCACCATTTCCATCAAGGCCGACAAGACCTACTACTGGAACCTTGGCAGCGAAGTCGATACCGACAAGCAAATGGACAAGGCTATGACCTTGCCGGCCATGACCGACGCCGTTACCAAGATCATCGCGGCCGGTCGCGACCAGGGCAAACAGACCCAGGTATTCATCCGTGGCGACAAGGCGGTGGACTACGGCGCGGTCATGGGTGCCATGGGCGGGCTGCAGAAAGCCGGTGTCGGTAACGTCGGCCTGATTACCGAGGCACCCTGATGCAACAGCGAGAGCCCTCTGCCTCGGAAAGCTACTTCTGGCCCAGTGTCTGGGCCATCGGCCTGCATGTGCTGGTGTTTGGCATGCTGTTCGCAAGCTTTGCCATGACGCCTGAACTGCCACCGTCCAAGCCGATCGTTCAGGCTACGCTCTATCAGCTCAAGTCCAAGAGCCAGGCGACTACCCAGACCAACCAGAAGATTGCCGGGGAAGCGAAGAAAACCGCTTCGCGTCAGACCGAGGTCGAGCAGCTTGAGCAGAAGAAGGTCGAGCAGGAAGCGGTGAAAGCCGCGGAACAAAAGAAAGCCGACGCTGCTCAAAAGGCCCAGGAGGCACGCGAGGCTGCCGAGGCCAAAAAGGCCGAGGACGCGGCCAAGGCTGCCGAAACGGCCAAAGCTGCTGAAGCCAAGAAAGCGGCCGAAGCCAAGAAGGCCGATGAGGCGAAGAAGGCTGCCGAGAAACAGCAAGCTGACATCGCCAAGAAAAAGGCTGAAGAAGAAGCGAAGAAAAAAGCCGAAGAAGAGGCCAAGAAGCAGGCCGCTGAAGAGGCGAAGAAGCAAGCTGCCGAGGAGGCCAAGAAAAAGGCAGCCGAGGACGCGAAGAAAAAAGCGGCTGAGGACGCCAAGAAAAAGGCGGCAGCGGCCGAAGAAGCGAAGAAGAAGGCAGCCGAGGACGCCAAGAAAAAGGCCGCAGCGGATGCCCAGAAGAAAAAGGCACAGGAAGCAGCTCGCAAGGCGGCTGAAGACAAGAAGGCACAGGCCCTGGCCGAGCTCTTGTCCGACACCACCGAGCGGCAGCAGGCGCTGGCCGACGAGCAGGGTGACCAGGTGGCCGGCGACTTCGACGACCTGATCCGTATGCGCGCGGCAGAAGGCTGGGCTCGCCCGCCATCGGCGCGTAAAGGCATGACGGTGGTACTGCAGATCAACATGTTGCCCGATGGCACCATCACCAGCGTCAGCGTGGCCCGGTCAAGCGGTGACGGCCCCTATGACAGCTCGGCGGTGGCAGCGGTGAAGAACATCGGTCGCCTGACTGAAATGCAGGGCATGAAGCCGAGCGATTTCAACCAATATCGCTCGTTCAAGATGACATTTACACCTGAGGATCTAGCGTTGTGATTAAACGTCTGAGAGGACTGCTGGTCATGCTGTGCTGCGTGGCAGGCATGGCCGTAGCAGAGGAAAAGAACATCCTGGTCACCAGTGGCAGTGACCGGGCAACGCCAATTGCAGTGGTGCCGTTCGCTGTTCAGGGTGGCAGTGTGCTGCCTGAAGACATGGCCGACATCATCGGCAACGACCTGCGCAACTCCGGCTACTACTCGCCCATCCCGCGCCAGAACATGATCAGCCAGCCCTCCCAGGCCAGCGAAGTCATCTTCCGCGACTGGAAGGCGCTGGGTGCCCAGTACGTGATGGTGGGCAGCATCGTGCCCTCCGGTGGTCGCCTGCAGGTGCAATACGCCCTGTTCAACGTCGCCACCGAGCAGCAGGTCCTGACCGGCAGCGTTGCCGGCACCACCGAACAGCTGCGCGACATGTCGCACTACATCGCCGACCAGTCGTTCGAGAAGCTCACCGGTATCAAGGGTGCCTTCTCCACGCGCATGCTGTACGTGACGGCCGAGCGCTTCTCTACGAACAACACGCGCTACACCCTGCAGCGTTCGGACTATGACGGTGCCCGCGCCGTGACCCTGCTGCAGTCCCGCGAGCCGATCCTGTCGCCGCGCTTCGCGCCCGATGGCAAACGCATCGCCTATGTATCGTTCGAGCAGAAGCGCCCGCGTATCTTCGTTCAGCACATCGACACCGGTCGCCGTGAACAGGTCACCAACTTCGAGGGCCTCAATGGCGCACCTGCCTGGTCGCCCGATGGTTCGCGCCTGGCCTTCGTGCTGTCCAAGGATGGGAACCCGGACATCTATGTGATGAACGTGGCCTCGCGTCAGATCAGCCGCGTGACTGCCGGCCCTGGCATCAATACCGAGCCATTCTGGGGTAAGGACGGCAACACCCTGTACTTCACGTCCGACCGTGGCGGCAAGCCGCAGATCTACAAACAGTCGGTCAGTGGCGGCAGCGCCGAGCGCGTAACGTTCGTGGGTAACTACAACGCCAACCCGAAACTCTCGGCAGACGAAAAGACCCTGGTGATGATTCACCGCCAACAGGGTTTCACCAACTTCAAAGTTGCCGCTCAGGACTTGCAACGTGGAAGTGTAAAGATTCTCTCGGAAACAAGTCTTGATGAGTCTCCCACTGTTGCGCCCAACGGCACCATGCTAATCTACGCCACCCGCCAGCAGGGCCGGGGAGTCTTGATGCTCGTGTCGCTTAATGGCCGCGTGAGGCTCCCACTTCCTACCGCTCAAGGCGAAGTCAGAGAACCGTCCTGGTCCCCTTACCTGAACTGATTGCGGCGTAATACGTTTTGCTTAACACACTGGGGTTTCATTAGGAGTTTCACGATGGAAATGCTGAAGTTTGGTAAATTCGCTGCGCTGGCTCTGGCCATGGCTGTGGCTGTAGGTTGCTCCTCCAAGGGCGGTGACAACGCAGGTGAAGGCGCTGGCGCCGTTGACCCGAACGCTGGCTACGGTGCCAACACCGGCGCAGTCGACGGTTCCCTGAGCGAAGAAGCCGCTCTGCGCGCAATCACCACCTTCTACTTCGAATACGACAGCTCGGACCTGAAGCCAGAAGCCATGCGCGCTCTGGACGTTCACGCCAAGGACCTGAAAGCCAACGGCAACCGCGTTGTCCTGGAAGGCAACACCGACGAGCGCGGCACCCGCGAGTACAACATGGCTCTGGGTGAGCGTCGTGCCAAGGCCGTTCAGCGCTACCTGGTTTTGCAGGGCGTTTCCCCTGCTCAGCTGGAAGTGGTTTCCTACGGCGAAGAGCGTCCAGTTGCTACCGGCAACGACGAGCAGTCCTGGGCTCAAAACCGTCGCGTAGAACTGCGTAAGTAAGTTCCTATGCGTAAGTGCCGCCGTGCAGTAACCGTCCTCGCACTCAGCCTGCCCCTTTCGGCGTGGGCTGCAGTCCCTGTAGTAGATGACAACACAGGCAGCTATCCGCCTGCGGGTTATGGCACGAGCGGCGCCTATGCCGGGTCAGGGGCTTCGGCCCCTGCCTCTGCACAGGGCCAGCTGTTCATGCAGCTGCAACAGATGCAGGATCAGCTTTCCCGCCAGCAAGGCATCATCGAAGAGTTGCAAAACGATGTGTCTCGCATGAAGCAGGAAAACCTGGAGCGATACCAGGACCTGGACCGTCGCATCAACAGTGGCGCCGCGCCTGCCGCGACCTCTGACAATTCTTCCGCCGGTGGTGCCTCTGGCGCCGCCGCGGGGGCTGCAGCCGGTGCTGCTGCCCAACAACCGGCCGCCAGTAGCGAGCCCGGTGATCCGGCCAAGGAAAAGCTCTACTACGATGCTGCCTTCGACCTGATCAAGCAAAAAGACTTCGACAAGGCCAGCCAGGCGTTCAACGCCTTCCTGCGCAAGTACCCCAACAGCCAATATGCCGGTAATGCACAGTATTGGCTGGGCGAAGTGAACCTGGCCAAGGGTGACCTGCAGGGTGCAAGCCAGGCATTCGCCCAGGTAAGCCAGAAGTACCCCAAGCACAGCAAGGTGCCAGACTCCTTGTACAAGCTGGCCGATGTCGAGCGTCGTCTCGGTCACACGGACAAGGTGAAGGGTATTCTCCAGCAGGTGGTGACCCAATATCCGGGCACATCGGCTGCGCAATTGGCGCAACGAGACCTGCAAAAGCTGTGAAGTGATGCGGCGCTTGCCTGCCGTTCGAAAGAAACCCGCGCCTGGCGCGGGTTTTTTCGTTAGAATCACCGCCCTTTTTTCGTAAACACGCTGTCACGGATAACGCTATGTCGAGTCCGTGCCAGTGCCTGACGGAGGCGGGCAGCCTGTTTTGCTGTCACGCCCGTGGCGATCATGCAAGATACATTACGCATCACCGAAGTCTTTTACTCATTGCAGGGTGAAACACGAACGGCTGGGCTGCCCACGGTATTCGTGCGGCTCACCGGTTGCCCCCTGCGCTGCCAATACTGCGACAGCGCCTATGCCTTCAGTGGCGGCACACTGCGCAGCCTCGATTCGATCCTTGAACAGGTGGCTGGCTTCAAGCCGCGCTATGTCTGCGTGACGGGCGGTGAGCCCCTTGCCCAGCCTAACGCCTTGCCCCTGTTGCAGCGCCTGTGCGATGCCGGTTACGAGGTTTCGCTGGAAACCAGCGGCGCGCTCGATATCGCCGGCACCGACACCCGTGTCAGCCGCGTCGTCGACCTGAAAACCCCGGGTTCGGAAGAATCGCACCGCAACCGCTATGAGAACATTGAGCACCTGACGCCCAACGACCAGGTCAAGTTCGTCATCTGCTCTCGCGAAGATTACAACTGGGCGGTGTCCAAGCTGATCCAGTACAACCTGGCCGAGCGCGCCGGCGAAGTATTGTTCTCGCCGAGCCACCACCAGGTGAGCGCCACTGACCTGGCTGACTGGATCGTTGCCGACAACTTGCCTGTCCGTTTCCAACTTCAGCTGCACAAGCTGTTGTGGAACGACGAACCTGGGCGCTGAGCAAGAGAGTGAGACATGACTGATAAACGCGCAGTAATTCTTCTGTCCGGTGGCCTGGACTCGGCCACGGTAGTGGCCATGGCCAAGGCCCAGGGCTATGCCTGCTATACCATGAGCTTCGATTACGGCCAGCGTCACCGCGCCGAGCTTAACGCCGCTGCACGGGTCGCCCAGGACCTGGGCGTGGTAGAGCACAAGGTGATTGGGCTGAACCTGGATGGCATCGGTGGCTCGGCCCTGACTGACAGCAGCATCGATGTGCCGGAAACGCCGGGCGAGGGTATCCCGGTGACCTACGTGCCAGCGCGCAACACGGTGTTTCTGTCGCTGGCGCTGGGCTGGGCTGAAGTACTGCAAGCCCGTGACATTTTCATCGGGGTCAACGCCGTGGATTATTCCGGCTACCCGGACTGCCGCCCCGAGTTCGTCGAAGCCTTCGAACGCATGGCCAACCTGGCCACCAAGGCAGGCGTCGAAGGGCAGGGTTTCCGCATTCAGGCACCCTTGCAGAACATGAGCAAAGCCCAGATCGTCCAGGCCGGCGTGGCGCACGGGGTCGACTATAGCCTGACCGTATCGTGCTACCAGGCTGATGACGACGGGCGTGCTTGTGGCAAGTGCGACAGCTGCCGCCTGCGGGCTGAGGGCTTCAAGGCAGCCGCCGTGGCGGACCCGACGCGCTATTTTTAAGAAAGTTTACCGAGGGGTGTTGATTTCTCTATAGAAATCAGTATTATACGCGCCATCCAACGGGTCGTTAGCTCAGTTGGTAGAGCAGTTGGCTTTTAACCAATTGGTCGTAGGTTCGAATCCTACACGACCCACCATCTTCGCAGCGGTTGCGAATACTTCAGCTAGACCACAGGGTCAGCGCCAAGTCTAGCAACCGTATGAATCGAGCAGTCAGCTCCCTTCTGTGTGAAATCTGTACGAAAAGCCCGCCCCTATCGGCGGGCTTTTTCGTTTCTGGTCAAAGCGCTTGGCCTATGGCCTGTCTGGCAGAGACTCTGCCTTTTTCACAGGCAGTGTTCTACATGCAAGTGCCCTCTGATGAAGTCTCAACGGGCGACTCCCTAGTGCAGGTGTACTAGATAGCCCTTTGCCCAATACTGCGGATGGGAAAATTCTCTGTCTAAGTAATGGCAGAGAGATGGCCAGTCATGCGCTCCCCAGTGAAACATCTGCTGTCGCTTGCACTCCTGTTAGGCGCCTTACCCGTCCACGCGGACAATGCCCCGAAGGGCGACTACTGGGTCGTTCATCATCAAGCCAGCCTGGGCAAGAGCAAGGCATACCTTGTAGACGGCGACCCCGGAAACATCTACGAGCGCCCCGGCGGCGTCAAATCCGTCGGCGTCTATCTGTTTGACCAGCAGCCCGGCAAGCCCGATTTCACGGTCTACGACGTCGAAGTCGACTGCAAGAACAAGCGGGCTCGTGTCACAGGAGCGCTCGACTTCAGCAGCGTGGCCAATACCTTGCGCAAGGCCAAGTTCTCCAACCAATGGCAGGGCGATCAACAACCGTGGTTGGCGCAAAGCCGTGATTTCATCTGTAAGCCAGCTGAGCGCCAAGCCCTCAAGATGGAGCACTTGGGCGTAATGTCAGCTTCGGAGTTGAGCCGCTCTGGCCCGAAGCTATTCGAGATACTGACACGCGAGGCGCTCAGGGCCGAGATCATCAGGCAGATCGATGACGCCTTCACACAGATGCCTGCCAAGTAACTGTCCACCAAGGAGAGAAGCCATGATCCGTCTGCTTGTGTTATGCCTGGGCGCTGTACTGCTTGGCGGATGCTCGTCGCTGGAGGCAACCAGTGCGTGGAAAGGCCGCCCGGTCGGCGAGCTGATCGATTACTTTGGCGTGCCCAGGGTCATCATGGTGGCGCCTGATCAGGACATGGTGGTGCTCAGGTACGTGCGCGACAGCACGTATATTTCCCGGGAGGCTGCGGGCACCTATACCGGCCCTGAAAATGGCCAATTGGTGCACCGCGAGTATTGGCAGGATGTCGAGCACTCAGGCAGTTGCGAGATCAACGTTTTTGTCGACAGGGCGCACGTGGTGCAGAAAGTCAGGGCCAATGGTCGCTGTGCGGTCATTGACATGGCGCCCAAGGCGTAGCCCGGCAGTGGGAGGCAGGCACCGGGCGAATGCTCGCTGAGCGATTACCGATTTCGCCCCCCTTCATCATTGATTAAAAAAGCTTCCATCACAGGCAATAGCCATTGCGGATGCGTTTCATGAGGTGAATGATCAGCCAGTGCCAAGTTCAACAGCTGCGCCCCAGGCACTTGCTCTACCAACTCCAGTGCATTGGCTCGTGAAACCAGGCGATCACGATCGCCACGCACCACCAGCAATGGCGCGGTAATGCCCCCGACGCTGGCTGCGGGATAGCCGTGCTCACTGTCATCTAGCCACAACCCTCGGACGGCCTCCAGCAACCTTGCAAAGTCCGGTTGTGGGTTGATCGCCTCATAGCGAGCCACATCGTCGGCAAACAGGCCGCGCCACTTCGCGGCGGTGATGCCTTCGTACAGGGCTCGCGCAGGGTCGTTCTCTCCCAGCGCCCAGTGAGCCCCAATGGTGATGAGTCGATCGACCGTGACGGCCTGCGAGGCGGCCATGCGCAGCGCGACGATTCCGCCATCGCTGTGCCCGATCAGAGTGACGCGTTCAAGCGCCAGGTGATCGATTACCCGCTCTACGTCGTGCTGCATGCGCGCATAGGTGAGTGGTGCGCCGCCTAGGGTAGACATGCCCTGGCCGCGGCTGTCGATGCCGATCACGCGCCAACGGCGGGCCAAGTGCGGGGTGATGGCATTGAAGCTTTCAATATGGCCAAGGCCGCCATGCAGCAGGATCAACGCGGGTGCGTCGGCTGCACCCAGTTGTTCGTAGTAAAGGCGTGCATCATCGACGGTGAGGTACTCGCCGCCCCGGTGGGTGAAGACAGTCATGTCGAAGTTGTCCATGTCGTCAGATGTTGGATCGGGCGACAGTGTACCGAGTTGGCCACTTGAGCCCAATAAATCCAACCTATCGGGGCTTTTTGTCGGGTCATCAACCTTGCGCACCGCACCTCTCGCCAGCCATGCTGTCAAATTGCCAACAACGCTGTTTTGACGTTCTCACGATCGTGTTATCCCAGCGCTACTTTCTCTTCATCAAGCTGCCGGAGACACCATGGCCGATTTGATCTTTGCGCAGCCTTTCGAAGCTGTAGGTTGCAAGCAATGCCGTGAGATGGCGGACCTGGGGTTCGGCATCACAATGGCCTTTCAACCTATCGTTCACCAGCCTTCGGGTAAACCCTACGCCTACGAGGCGTTGGTCAGAGGTGTCGGGGGGGAGGGGGCTGCGCAGGTGCTGGCCAAGGTCACACCCGATAACCTGTATCGCTTCGACCAGGCTTGCCGGGTCAAGGCCATCGAAAAAGCCTCCGAGCTTGGGCTCAACCGTGTGCAGGATTGCAAGCTCAGCATCAACTTCCTGCCCAACGCCGTGTACCGCCCCGCCACCTGTATCCGCGCGACGCTCGAGGCCTCCAAGCAGTTCGATTTTCCGGCCGACAGGCTGATTTTCGAAGTGACCGAAGGCGAACGGGTCGAGGACACCGAACACCTTAAGTCCATTTTCCGCGAGTACGACCGGCAGGGCTTCACCACGGCCATTGACGATTTCGGCTCAGGCTATTCGGGCCTGAACCTGCTTGCCGAGTTTCAACCGGACCTCCTGAAGCTGGACATGGCGCTGACACGCAACCTTGGCGCCGACCCGGTGCGTCAGGCGATCGTGGCAGGCATCGTGCTGGTGGCGCGGCGGCTGGACATTCTGTTGGTCGCTGAGGGCGTGGAAACAGCAGCCGAGTGCCAGGCGTTGGCCGCGCTGGGTATCGAGCTGATGCAAGGTTACTATTTTGCCCGCCCTGAAATCGAAGCGCTGCCGCTGATCGAACGCCTGCGTGGCTGAGTCCTGATGCTCATTCGGCCCACTCGGGGTCGCCGGTAAATACGACCGTCAGCCAGCGATTGGGCCCTTCGCCGCCGATGGCCTCGCCGATCTCGTTGCGCCAGGCATCCCACTGCTCGATGGTCTTGGCCGCCATCTGCGGCGGCACGATGAAGTACAGCTCAATCTCCCGCGAGCGCCCCACCTTGGCCACATAGGCGCGGTAGGACTGCAGGCCATGGCGTTCGACGAAAGCCTGCGCAACCGCGTCTACGTGCTGCTTGAGATCGCCCGGCGTGACGAGAAAGATATCCGCCAACGCCTGGCGAACGACCGACATTGGCAAGGGTACGATCACCAGGCAGACCAGTGCCAGCACGGCCGGGTCGATGTAGGGCGATACCCATTCAAGCGATGTGCCCTGCACGGCATAGCCAAAGCAGAAGGCGATCAACAGCGCCGCCGTGATGCTGGCGGACATCACCCAGCCCTTCACGTCCATGGCGACGAAGTCCGACCGCAGCTTGCGGTTGGCCTTGCCCTCGATCACCGCGATGCTCACGCAGGCGGTGACGGTGAGCGCCGCATAGACCATGGCGATACCAAACTCCAGATGACGTCCACCTTCCAGCAGGCTGCTCACAGCGTTGATCAGGGCGTAGATGGCAACACCGCTGAGCAGGATGCCATTGAGTGCCAGCACCATCGGTTCCAGGTGCCAGAAGCCCATGGTGAAGCGCTCGCGTAGTTTGCGCGACATCTGCAGGCTGCTGGCATGGGAAGTGATCAGCCTGACCACCATCAACGACAGCCCGCTCATGCTGGCATCCACCAGCGAGTAGACGCCGTCGAACACGATGGAAAACGAGCCCGATGCCAAGCCAAAGGCAATGCCGATGCTGGCGATGAACAGGGTGACCGCGATCGAGGTGCGCAGCAGGCCCTGCTCACTGGTGATATCGAAGAAACCGGGTGGGTTTGAGCTGTGCATGGTCGGTACGCGTCATCCCTCGGCGATACAGTTGGGCGGCGCCGCTCTGAACGCCTTGGTCAACCAGGCCAGGTACACCAGGCCCAGCGTGGCCCAGACCCCGCCGAACAGCAGCGAGTGCATGTTCAGGTCCAGCCACAGCGAAACGATGATACAAAAGCCTGTGGTGGGCAGTACCAGGTACTTCAGCTGGTTGGCCAGCCCTCGGCGATTGCCCTCTCGCAGGTAGCAGTGATTGATTACCGACAAGTTGACGAAGCTGAACGCCACCAATGCACCGAAGTTGATGATGGAGGTGGCGGTGACCAGGTCGAAGAAGATGGCCGACAGCGAAATCACCCCCACCACGGCAATGTTCAGTACGGGTGTCTTGTAGCGTGAATGCAACCGCGCAAAAACGCTCGCGGGTATGACCTTGTCACGGCCCATTACATATAGCAGGCGCGACACGCTGGTCTGCGACGCCAGCCCCGAGGCGATGGTGTTGATCACCGTGCACGCGATGAAGACCGACTGGAACAGCTTGCCGCCCACGTACAGAGCGATTTCCGGCAGCGCCGCTTCCTGATCGTGAAAGCGTGCCATGGTGGGGAAGTAGGCCTGAATGAAGTAGGAAACGGTGATGAATACAACGCCGCCGATCAATGCCGTGAGGAAGATGGCCCGCGGTATGGTTTTGGCTGGGTCGCGCGTTTCCTCGGACAGGCACGTGACCGCATCGAAACCCAGGAATGAGAAGCACAGAATGGTTGCACCAGCGGCCAGGGCGCTCAGGTGGGTCTGCTGGTCGGCGAAGGGCAACAGGCTCCATGCGGTGCCCAGGCCTTCGCCCTGGTCCAGCCCGCGTACACACAGGTAGATGAACACCGCGATGATCGCCACCTGCACGCCAACGAACAGCAGGTTGAAATGCGCAACCAGATTGATGCTGCGCATGTTGATCAGGCTGATCAGGGACACGAAGGCCACGACCCAGACCCACTGTGGCACCTCGGGGAACATGGCAGACAGGTACAGTTTGGCCAGCAAGGCGTTGACCATGGGCAGCAACAGGTAGTCCAGCAAGGAAGACCAGCCTACCAGGAAGCCCACGTGTGGATTGATGGCACGTTGGGTGTAGGTGTAGGCCGATCCCGACTGGGGAAAGCGCTTGACCAGGGTTCCGTAGCTGACTGCCGTGAACAGGATGCCGGCCAGGGCCAGTATATAGGCGCTCGGTACGTGCCCAGCGGTGATGCCTGACACGATGCCGAAGGTGTCGAACACGGTCATGGGCGTCAGGTACGCCAGGCCAATGATGATCACATGCCACAAACGCAAGGTCTTGCGCAGTTGGCCGGCTTCGGGTGCGTTGGGTTCAGGCTGCATGCTGACGGGGCTCCTGGGCGAGGGCTTGAAAGACAGGCACAGCGAAGGGCGCAGGCAGCAGCGGCGAGCGGGTGGGCTCCATATTGTTCACCTTTATGTTGGAGCAGCAGAGGCGTGACTGGATCACGCAAGTGATCAAAATAAAAAACGATAGGGTCTTGGGTGTCAAGTTAAACATGACAAGGTGTTTCGAATGCGCGATTTTTATCGATAAAACCGCAAACTCAAGCGTTTCTAACGTCGTTTTTGTGAATGCAAATGACATAAGCGTGTTCGTAAAAATTGACATCTTTGAAGTGGGACTGTCCAACGGGCCGCCCTGCCTTTCCAGTGGCGCGGCCGCCAATCATCCTGGCCTTCGGTGATATGCTGCATTTTCCTGGCTGCGCAGGCGATGTGCGAGCCTTTATGGACATCAATCGGTTTAATTCATGACGAAGACTTCAGTAGCAATCCTGTCCGGCGTAGCGGTGGCCGTTGTCGCAGTGGTCGTTGGCGGAGCCTGGTACACCGGCAAGCAACTGCCGGGTGAGCTGGACCATGCCTTGGCCCTGAGCAACGCGCAGCTGCAAAAGTCACTGGTGAACACAGGTGGTAGCGTACGCATCGAGTTGGTATCGCTGGACCAGCGTTGGTTCAGCAGCACGGCACACTACCGTGTGATCGCTCGCGATGTGCATGCCAACAGCCAACAGGTGGTAAATTTTGATGTAGGCGTGAGCGATCAGATCGAGCACGGCCCGTTCCCATGGTCTCGCGTCAAGACCCTCAGGTTGTTGCCAGTGTTGGCGCTGAGCAATACCACGCTGGACAAGGACGAAGTCACGGCGCCTTGGTACGCAGCAGCCGGTGACCGCGTGCCGTTCAGCGCCCAGACCAGCATGGGGTACGGCGGCAGTGTCGACAGCCAGGTTCACCTGGCGCCGGTCAAGCTCGACGATGCCAACGGCACCAGCCTGGCGTTCTCGGGCATGGAACTTGGGGTCAGCGGGGATCGCGATGGCAAGGATTCGCGCTTCCATGGCGAGGCCGACCACTTCCTGATGAAACTGGTAAGTGAAGACCAGCCGCCCGTCATCTTTGAACTCAATGGGCTGAAGTTGGGTGGCAAGCTGGCGGCGACTGCGCATGACAACCTGTTCACGGGCAACGCTGACCTGTATCTGGCAGAGACCAAGGTCACTCTCGGGCCCAGGCAACAGGCGCTGGTCATCAAAGGGGGCGAGCTCAGTACCCTGCAAAGCCTCGAAGGCCCCGACACCTTTGGCGGGCGCGTTGAATACAAACTCGGGGACATCACTTGGGATGGGCGAGCGGTCGGTAAGGCCCAGATGATCGTCGGCTTCAAGTCCATCCATGCGCCCGCGCTGCAAGCGCTGAGCAACTGGTATGCAGCGCATTTGCCTGAGTTCGAGGCCGCGGCAACTGCCGGGCAGTCGGCGCCACAGATCAACATGACCGAAGCCGAAAAGGCCAAGTTCCAGGGCGACTTGCGCACGCTGCTGGCGGCAAAACCCAAGGTGGCGCTCGAAGACTTGAGCCTCAAGACCGCCAATGGCGAGAGTCACTTCAATGTGGCAATGGACTTCGATGCGCCGTCTTCCTTCGACTTGCCACAAGATCAGGCGCTAAAGCAGATGGTGACGCAGGTCACCGGCAAGCTGTCCTTGTCCAAGCCGATGCTAGGGGACCTGGCCACCTTGCAAGCGCTGCTCGACGGTCAGACCGATGCCCAGGCCATCGCTACGCAGTCTGGCCAGGCAGGGGAAATGGTCGGTTTGATGGCCGTGCAAAGCGGCCTGGCCACGGTGGAGGGCGATAAAGTGATCAGCGCGTTGCACTACGCCGATGGCATGGTTGATTTCAACGGCCAAAAAATGACGCTCGAAGCCTTTGCCGCGTTCGTTAACACGCAGCTGGCAATGCTCTCGCCGCAGCGCTGACAGCCCGGCGCTACTTGCCCTTGGGCCGCTGGTGCGAGGGCAGGTAGGGGTTGGATAAAAACCGCTTTAGAAATCTCGGGTTTCTCTGTAGCCTTCGGCCTCCATAATAATCCGCGCCTGCAGAGGGCCGTGGCGGCCTGCGCCGTCCGGCGCCCTTAGCCGATCTGTCAGGGCCGGGTGATACACTCGATTTGATGCGCGCACGCGCCTGCAGGTCCAGCGATCATGACCCAGATTTCCGAACGCTTGTTGGTTCAGGCTCACCTTGACGCCAAGCAGCCCAATCCGCTGACAGACGAGCAGCAGGCCGAATACCGTGCGGCCATCGCTGCCGAGCTCAAGGCGCAAAATGCCGTGCTGGTTGCTCATTACTACTGCGACCCGGTCATCCAGGCCCTGGCGGAGGAAACCGGCGGCTGTGTGTCCGACTCGCTGGAAATGGCTCGTTTTGGCAAGCAGCACCCTGCCGAGACCGTGATCGTGGCAGGCGTGCGCTTCATGGGCGAAACCGCCAAGATTCTTACGCCCCACAAGCGCGTGCTGATGCCCACCCTCGAAGCGACCTGCTCGCTCGACCTGGGTTGCCCCATCGAAGAATTCTCTGCCTTCTGTGACCAGCACCCCGAGCGTACCGTGGTGGTTTACGCCAACACGTCCGCTGCCGTGAAGGCACGGGCCGATTGGGTGGTCACCTCCAGTTGCGCGCTGGAGATCGTCGAAAGCCTGATGGACAATGGCGAGACCATCATCTGGGGCCCCGATCAGCATTTGGGGCGCTACATCCAGAAGCAGACGGGTGCCGACATGCTGCTGTGGGACGGTGCCTGCATCGTTCATGAGGAGTTCAAGTCGCGTCAGCTCGCCGACATGAAGGCCCTGTACCCGGACGCTGCGGTGCTGGTCCATCCTGAGTCGCCGGAGTCGGTGATCGACCTGGCGGATGCCGTGGGCTCCACCAGCCAACTGATCAAGGCTGCCCAGACGCTACCGAACAAAACCTTCATCGTCGCCACCGACCGCGGCATCTTCTACAAGATGCAGCAGCTGTGCCCGGACAAGGTATTTGTGGAAGCCCCCACCGCCGGTAACGGCGCGGCCTGCCGCAGCTGCGCCCACTGCCCGTGGATGGCGATGAATACGCTGGAGCGCGTGCTCGATTGTCTGCGCAATGGCGGCGACGAGATCTTCGTCGACCCAGCCTTGGTGCCCAAAGCCATCAAGCCGCTGAACCGGATGCTGGATTTCACCCAGGCGGCCAGGTTGAAGCTTTCCGGGAACGCGTGAGGCAAGCGCTGGCTTAAACGCTCATGTTGGCGCAATTACCCTCGTAGAAAAACCTCTGTAGGAGCGGTCCGGCGCCCCGGCGAGACCGCTCCTACAGGCGCGCTGCTAAGCCTTGTGAGCGGTTCCGCTCCAGCCCCTAGAACGCCTCAGCGCCCCATCATCTCCCGCACCATGCGCTGCTGCTCCAGGACCTCTCGCTGGCGCTGGTCGATCTGCGAAGCCAGCGGGAAATTCCCCCCAGCGCGGCGCTTGGCATAGTCGAGCTGCTGAATGGCCTGATCGAAGTCCCCCACCAAGGTGAAGTATTCCGCACGCGCCCGGTGCAGGCCGATGGTATTGCCCGATAAGCCCCGCACCTCGGCCATGTCGTACCACACATCCGGATCATCCGGGCGGCTCTTGATGAGGTCGTTCAATACCTGCTCCGCCTCGGCCGGCTTGTTCTGCTTGACCAACAGGTCGGCGCGCACCTGCTTGAGCGGGTAATTACCCGGGTACAGCCCCTGCATACGCTCGGCCCGTTGCTGTGCATCGGCCAGGCGATTGTTGGTGATATCCAGGTCGATCTGCGCCAGGTTGTAGGTAATGTCATTGGGCGCCTTGGCCAGCAGCGGCTTGAGCATCTCCCGAGCCTCGTTGAGCTGACCACCCTTGATCTGTGCCAGCGCCAGCCCATAGCGCGCCGCATCGAGCTTGGGGTCTTCGTCGAGCTGGGCGCGAAAACGCTTGGCCGCAAGCCCCGGCGTACCCTCATACGTCAGCGCTACCCGGGCACGGATCAGCTGATAGCGCAGGCTGTCTTCCACACCGCCTTTCGGCGCCTGCTCGGCTCGGTTACGGGTGTCGGCGATACGCGACTCGGTTACCGGGTGCGTCAGCAGAAATTCCGGCGGCTTGGCGTCGTAACGGTACTGACGCGCCAGGCGTTCGAACATGGTCGGCATGTTGCGCGGGTCGTAGCCAGCCTTTTCCAGGTTCTGGATGCCGATGCGGTCAGCTTCCTGCTCGTTTTGCCGGGAGAACCTGCGCTGTTCCTGAATCGCTGCCGCCTGGGTGCCAGCAATCATGCCGATGCCGGCATCCCCAGCGCCACCGGCCGCCAGCACGATACCGGTAAGCAATGCCGCCATCATCGGCAACTGCATGCGCTGCTGGGCCTCGATGCCCCGGGCGAAATGCCGCTGGGACAAGTGCGCCAGTTCGTGCGCCAGTACCGAGGCGTACTCGCCCTCGGTCTGCGCATTGAGGAACAACCCGCCGTTGACACCCACGATGCCGCCTGGCGCTGCAAACGCGTTGAGTTCGCGGCTGTCGATCAGGATGAATTCCAGGCGACGGTCCTGCAACTGGCTGGTTTCGGCCAGGCGGTACACGCTGGTTTCCACGTAGTCCTTGAGCTGCGGGTCGTTGAGCTGGTTGACCTGGCCGCGCAACAGGCTCAGCCAGGCGCGGCCAAGCTGGTGTTCCTGCTGGGGCGAGACGATCGCCGAACTGGCGTCACCCAGCGACGGCAGGTCGTCAGCATGGCCAGGCAGGGCCATCAGGCAGGCCAGCGTCAGCAGGGTAGGGCGCAGTAGATTCATGCACGAAGCTCGCGTCGGTCAAAGATTGCTACTGTAGCGGGCTCACACGTTGGCGACCAGTGGCGCTATCCTAGGCGGCCGATCAGGCCGTAGGCCGGCATTGCCCTGGAGAGCCCCATTGATGAGCACCCCCCTGACCTGTGACGCCGAGCTCGATGCCAGCGGGCTGAACTGCCCGTTACCACTGCTCAAGGCCAAGATGGCGCTCAATGGGCTGGCCAGTGGTGCCGTACTCAAGGTCATCGCCACCGACGCAGGTTCCCAACGCGACCTGCGCACCTTTGCCAAACTGGCCGGTCATAGCCTGTTGCACGAAACGGCCGAGGCCGGTACCTACACCTACTGGCTGCGCAAGGCCTGAGTCCCACAAGGATCGTTCATGTTCAAAGTGCTACGCGACTGGGTCCAACGCTACTTCTCCGATGAAGAAGCGGTGGTGCTGGCGGTCTTGCTGTTTCTGGCGTTCACGGCGGTGCTCACGCTGGGCGGGATGCTGGCGCCGGTGTTGGCGGGCATGGTGCTGGCGTTTCTCATGCAAGGGCTGGTCAACGCCCTGGAGCGCCTGCGAGTGCCTACAAAACTGGCGGTCCTGCTGGTATTTGCCCTGTTCATGGGCGCACTGGCGGTGTTCATGCTGGTATTGGTGCCGCTGCTGTGGCACCAGCTGATCACCCTGTTCAACGAGCTGCCAGGCATGCTTGGTAAATGGCAGTCATTGCTGCTCCTGCTGCCAGAGCGCTATCCGCACCTGGTGTCGGACGAGCAGGTGCTGCATGCCATCGAGTCGGTCCGCGGCGAGATCGGCAAGTTCGGGCAGTGGGCGCTTACCTTCTCCCTGTCCAGCCTGCCGCTGCTGGTCAACGCCATGATCTACCTGGTGCTGGTGCCGATCCTGGTGTTCTTCTTCCTCAAGGACCGTGAGCTGATTGGCCGCTGGGTCAGTGGCTACCTGCCGCGTCAGCGCACCTTGCTCAACCGCGTGGGCAGCGAGATGAACCGGCAGATTGCCAATTACATTCGGGGCAAGGGCATCGAAATTCTGATCTGCGGCATTGCGACTTACATCGCCTTCATCACCCTGGGCCTGAACTATGCTGCGTTGCTGGCCCTCCTGGTCGGGCTGTCAGTGGTCGTGCCCTATGTCGGGGCGGTGGTGGTCACCGTGCCGGTGACGCTGATTGCCCTGTTCCAGTGGGGCTGGGGAGACCAGTTCATCTACCTGATGACGGTCTACGCGATCATCCAGGCGCTCGATGGCAACGTGCTGGTACCGCTGCTGTTCTCCGAGGCGGTGAGCCTGCACCCGGTGGCGATCATCTGCGCGGTCTTGCTGTTCGGTGGGTTGTGGGGGTTCTGGGGGATTTTCTTCGCCATCCCGCTGGCGACCCTGATCAAGGCCGTGCTGGACGCCTGGCCTCGCCAGGAGCCCAGCGTGTCGCCCCTGCTCTGACAGGCTTGGGCTGCACCGAGGTTGGCGCAGCCCCTGCTTCGATCAGGCCTGATTCAGCGTCTGGGCCGCGGCCAGTACCGCATCCACGTGGCCGGGTACCTTCACCCCACGCCATTGCTGACGCAGCACACCGTCTTTGTCGATCAGGAAGGTGCTGCGGTCCACGCCCATGTATTCCTTGCCGTACAGCTTTTTCAGCTTGATCACGTCGAACAGCTGGCACAGGGCTTCGTCCTTGTCGCTGATCAACTCGAACGGAAAGCCCTGCTTGGCCTTGAAGTTCTCGTGGGACTTCATGCCGTCGCGCGAGACGCCGAGCACCACGGTATTGGCGGCTTCGAAGGCGCCATGCTGGTCGCGAAAGCCCTGGCCCTGAGTGGTACAGCCTGGAGTACTGTCCTTCGGATAGAAATACACCACCACCTGGCGGCCCTTGAGCGCCGACAGGCTGACCGTCTGCCCGCTGGTGGCCTGGGCAGTGAAGTCGGGGACAGGTTGGTCGAGTGCAACGGCCATGGGAACCTCCTCAGACAGGGTTTTGTGGGCGCCAGGGTTCGATCAGGGCGTCCAGGTTCAGCGCGTCGGCAAAGTCCAGGAACTGGTCGCGCAGCCAGCTGATCTGGGTGCCGGCCGGCAGGATCACCGTGAACTGAGCGTTGAGCATGCTGCTGCCGGTCTGCGGTGCCAGGTAGGTGTCGCAGGTCATGGCTTCAAGCTCGACACGGTGATCGAGGAAGAACTGGCACAGCTCGTTGATGATGTCAGGGCGGTAGGCGGCGCTGACATAGGCCACGTAGGGCAGGGCCTGCGGGCGCACTTCCTGGTCGGCGCTGCGCACCACGTCCAGGGTCAGGCCATGCTTCTTGCCAAGGCCAGGCAGCATGGCCTCAAGGCGCGCCAGGGCATCCCAGCTGCCGCCGACCTGCAAGACCAGTGCGCTGGTCTCGCCATGGCGGCTCAAGCGAGAGGTAACCACCGCGCAGCGGTTTTCGAAGGCTGCGCGGCTCAGTACATTGGCCAGCTCCATGGGGTTGGGCCCCAAGGCGCTGATGACGAGGAATTGTTCGCGGACAGTGGGGGTGGACATGCAGCATTCCTAAAGCGATGAGCGGTCGGTGCAGGACGGGCGAAAGCCTCCTGTAGGCAGCGCTCGGCACTCGCAGGCGAGGGCGGGGCGCTGGCGGGGAGCAGGGTCTACGGCCCGGCGGGCCGTGCTGCACCGATCAAAGCATCAAGGGTAGCGAAATAAGGCGCCGAGGGGAATGCTCCGCCCGCCTGCTTCGCTTGTGCAAGGCCGATGCCCCCAGTACCATTACCGCTCTCTTTTTCCGGCAGGAGCAGATACATGATTGCGGGCAGTATGGTGGCACTGGTCACTCCCATGGATGCACAAGGGCGTGTTGACTGGGGCAGCCTCGACAAACTTGTAGACTTCCACCTGGAAAACGGCACCCACGCCATCGTCGCCGTCGGCACCACCGGTGAGTCCGCCACGCTGGATGTCGAAGAGCACATCCTGGTCATCAAGCACGTGGTCGAGCGCGTCAAGCGCAGCAAGACCCCGATCCCGGTCATCGCCGGCACCGGTGCCAACTCCACTGCCGAAGCCGTGCACCTGACCCAGAACGCCAAGAATGCCGGCGCCGATGCCTGCCTGCTGGTCGTGCCGTACTACAACAAGCCGACCCAGGAAGGCCTGTACCAGCACTTCAAGCACGTTGCCGAATCGGTCGACATCCCGCAGATCCTGTACAACGTGCCAGGCCGCACCTCCTGCGACATGCAGGCCGAAACCGTAATCCGCCTCTCGACGGTGCCCAACATCATCGGCATCAAGGAAGCCACCGGTGACATGGCCCGCGCCAAGGCCATCATCGAGGGCGTTTCCAGCGACTTCATCGTGCTGTCCGGTGACGATCCGACCGCCGTCGAGCTGATCCTGATGGGCGGCAAGGGCAACATTTCGGTCACGGCCAACGTCGCCCCGCGGCAAATGGCCGACCTGTGCGAGGCCGCCCTTGAGGGCAATGCCGAGAAGGCCCGCGCAATCAACGACACGCTCATGCCCCTGCACAAAGACCTGTTCTGCGAGTCCAACCCGATCCCCGTCAAATGGGCGCTGGTCGAGATGGGCCTGATGAAAAAAGGCATTCGCCTGCCACTGACCTGGCTCAGCGAAGGCTGCCACGACAAAGTCCGTACTGCCCTGCGCCAGTCCGGCGTACTGGTTTAAGAGGAAGTACCCTGCATGAAGCGACTGGCTGGCCTTTCTGCCCTTGCCCTGATCATCTCCAGCACCAGTGGGTGCGGCTGGCTGTGGGGCGAGGATGGTTATTTCCGCGACCGCGGCAGCGATTACCTGCAGGCGCACTCGACCGCGCCCATGCAGCTGCCCTCGGACGTCAGCGGCGTCAAGCGCCTCGACCCCCTGCTGCCCATCCCGCGCAACGTTGCCGACGACAATGTCAGCGGTGAGTACGAAGTGCCGCGTCCGCAGCCGCTGACCGGCGGTGCGGGCCAGGCCAACGACTACAGCTTGCAGCGCAGCGGCAGCAGCCGTTGGGTGCTGGCCCAGCACGCCCCGGCCGAAGTCTGGCCGGTGGCGCGTCAGTTCTTCGAGGACAACGGCTTCCGTATTGCTCAAGAGCGCCCGCAAACGGGCGAATTCAGCACCACCTGGCAGCGTTTCGACGAACTCTCGGCCTCCCTTGGTCAGCGCCTGGCCAGCACGGCCAGCAGCAACGACAGCGAAGTGCGCGTGCGTGTGCGCATGGAGCCCGGCGTGCAGCGCAACACCTCCGAGGTGTACGTGGTCACCGTCGAGCGCCCGGCTGGTAGCAGCGCCGAACCCGACTTCCCGTCCAGCTCCACCAACACCGGCGCCGACGCCCTGCTGGTCGACGAGTTGCTCGCCAGCATGAACCGCAGCGCCGAGAAGGGCGGTTCGGTGTCGCTGCTGGCCGAACGTGATTTCGATGTGCCCAACCGCGTCAGCCTGAGCGAAGACGGCAGTGGCAACCCGGTACTGAACGTGGGCGCCGACCTGGATCGCGCCTGGTCCAGCGTGGGTCGTGCCCTGGAGCAGGGTGGCCAGTGGCGGGTCGAGGACATCAACCGCAGCCTGGGCCTGTACTACATCAACCTGTCCGAAAAACCCGAAGACAAGGAGAACAAGCCTGGCTTCTTCGGTCGTGTGTTCGGCAGCGAGCCCACCAAGGAAGAGCGCGAAGCCCGTGCCGAGCGCTATCAGGTACGCCTGAGCAAAGTGGGTGAGAACGTGCAGGTCACGGTCGAGAAGAACATCAACACCGTGGCTCCGGCCGATGTCGCTCGCCGTGTGCTGAGCGCCATTCAGGACCACCTGGGTTAAGTGCGCTTCGCCGTACTTGGAAGCGGTAGCCAGGGAAACGGCACGCTGATCGCCAGTGGTGATACCTACATCCTGGTCGATTGCGGCTTTTCCCTGCGCGAGACCGAGCGGCGCCTGGCGCTGCTCGGTGTGTCGGCCGCTCAGCTGAGCGCCGTGCTGGTCACCCACGAACATGCCGACCACGTGCATGGGGTTGGTCTGCTGTCACGGCGCTACAATGTACCGGTCTACCTGAGCCAAGGCACCTTGCGCGGGCTGCGCAAGCCGGTGGAAGTGGCCGGTTTCCTGGCGTGCGGCCAGCGCCTGAGCGTCGGCAGCCTGGAGGTTACGGCATCGCGCGTTGAGCACGATGCCCACGAACCGTTGCAGTACGTGGTCAGCGACGGTACACGCCGTTTCGGCATGCTGACGGACCTGGGCTCGTACGACGCGCGGCTGCTGGACGGCTATCGCGACCTGGATGCGCTGTTGATCGAAGCCAACCATTGCCGCGACATGCTGGCGCGTGGTCACTACCCCTACTTTCTCAAGCAGCGGGTTGGCGGCATGCGCGGGCATTTGAACAACCACCAGGCCGCGAGCCTGGTACATGAGCTGGGCTGGAACACCCTGCAGCACCTGGTGCTGGCCCACCTCAGCAGCAAGAACAACCTGCCACACCTGGCCCGCCAGTGCTTCGTCGACACCCTTGGGTGCGACCCTGACTGGCTTGAGGTGGCAAATCAGGAACACGGGCTCGACTGGCGCGCCATCGCCTAGCCCACCCCTCACGCAAGCGGAGCCCAATCATGGAAAAACGCGACGAACTCTACCGCGGCAAGGCCAAATCGGTTTACAAGACCGATGACGCCGACCGCTTGATCCTGCTGTTTCGCAACGACACGTCGGCCTTCGACGGCAAGCGCATCGAGCAGCTGGACCGCAAGGGCACGGTGAACAACAAGTTCAACGCCTTCATCATGCAGAAGCTCGAAGAAGCTGGCGTGCCGACCCAGTTCGACAAACTGCTGGGCGACAACGAATGCCTGGTCAAGAAGCTGGACATGATTCCGGTCGAATGCGTCGTGCGTAACTACGCAGCCGGCAGCCTGGTCAAGCGCCTGGGCGTGGAGGAGGGCATCAAGCTGGAGCCTTCCACCTTCGAGCTGTTCCTGAAGAACGACGAGAAGGGCGACCCCTTCATCAACGAATCCCACGTTGTCGCCTTCGGCTGGGGCACCGCCGAGCAACTGGTCGAAATGAAGAAGCTGTCGCTCAAGGTCAATGACGTGCTGACCAAGCTGTTCGACGACGCCGGCCTGCTGCTGGTCGACTTCAAGCTGGAGTTCGGCGTCTTCCACGGCCAGATCGTGCTGGGCGACGAGTTCAGCCCCGACGGCTGCCGGCTGTGGGACAAGGAAACCCGCAAGAAGATGGACAAGGACCGCTTCCGTCAGGGCCTGGGCGATGTGATCGAAGCCTACGAAGAAGTTGCCAAGCGCCTGGGCGTGCCGCTGTAAGGCGCACGCACACGCAAGCGCCTGATACCACGCGGTTTTTTTGAAAATAAAGGTTTGCGTTTTCAGAATTCACTGGTATGATGCGCGGCATTGGAGAGATGCCGGAGTGGTCGAACGGGACGGATTCGAAATCCGTTGTACTGGCAACAGTACCTAGGGTTCAAATCCCTATCTCTCCGCCATACACGTAAAGCCCCGCAGATTTAGGTCTGCGGGGCTTTTTCGTTTTCCGTGATGTCTGGTAACGGGTAAAGCCAGGTAATGCTTTGGATTAATTCCTAATTTACAGCGCAATCCATTGATAGCTGCACGGACGAGCATTGTGGTTTGAACGCCTACGCGAAATACGGCCTTCAAAGAGGCGCGCGTCACTCCTTCTTCAAAAGATCCATGACGTCTTTCGCTGTCTGCAGGCTGGCGGGTAGTAGCGTCTCTTGCGCTTCGGATGGCTTGTCACGGTGGTGGAAATAACGAAGCAAAGCGATAAGCAGAATGGTAGGAATAGAGGCCAATGCCAGGATGATAGGTAGGTCGGTGACAGTGTGGGATTTGAAACTGGCTACGAAATACCATTTCCCCATAGCAATCCTGCCGTTTCCGATGAAAATAAAAGCGACGAGCAGGCTGTAAAAGAAAAGCGCCAAGCCCAGCGCTAACTTGGCAAGTCCCTGCTCCCATTTGAAACGCCAAAGCTCCTTTTCTAGATATCTCGAGAGTAGATTTTCATTGATGCTACTCTCACCTCCCGCTAGGCCTCCGTCTTCCTCGTTCATAGGATCCCAATATTCCTCAATCGGTATTCCATGGCAGCCGTGGAGACGCCGAATGCATTGGCCAGCCGCTTCAAGTCTGTCACTTTTTCTTCGAAAATCATGTGTTTGACCAGGGCAGCCGGCATCAAAAGAGCCGCTGCAAACCGGTTGGCTGCAACTTCCCTGGGATCGCGTACCGATGCGCTCATTTGACGGTCGGTATCCCTTGGCGCGTCAATATCGCCATTAACGTGATGGCCGATTTCATGTGCAATGGTGAAGCGTTGACGAACTGTGGTTTCAGACGGGTTGTAGGTAATAAGCGGGGCCCCATCTCGGTACACATAGTGCCCGCTTTCTCGGGAGCCTGGCTCTGCTGGCCGTACCTCGATACCCATTTTCTGAGCAATACCCTTGGCGTCTACTGGGAGTTTGAAATCCCAATGGGCTTTGAGGACGTCAAGCGCGCTGCTGTATCTCATACCGCCCTCCATAAAAATTTAGCCTGTTTGATGCCGAATTATGTTCCCTTGCACCCCTGCGTCAACCGAATAATTGTGACACCTCGTCGCTTCCATACCGCCCTGTGTGCTAGAGGCAGCGACAGGGCGGCCGGCAATTCGGGCAAGCTGACAAGGGAAGCTCTACGACCCTTCGTTCATTAACCCGAGCTCCGCATCATCCAGCAGCGCCTTAGCCATCGCGCCTAGGTAATGCGAAGCCCATAGCAATTTCTGGTCGCTTTCCATCAGCCCCTTGATCACCATGTGGCATACATACCCCATCAACTCGGATGCCTGCTCCCTGGCATCCTGGCAGGGTATGCCAGGCTCGATGCGAAACAGCGGGTGTGTGTTGTCATCGCCCTGGTGAAAACGGGTCCTGCCAACGGTGGTGGGTTCATTTTTGTCATCGGTTGGCATTTGTTTAGTCCCCATTCGCCGGTATGAACTGCATCAACGTCCGGTGCGAGCGGGGAGGGTGAGGTGGGTCAGGGACCATCTTGCGCATAAGTAGCTCCAGAGTCAGTCGGGCTGCTACGGCCTTGCTGTCAAACAAGAGGGTGGCAGCGATACGCGGGTTGACAGACCGAGGACTCCGGAGACTCGGCGCACACAAGGTGCCCCACGTACCACCGCCATAAGGGTTGCACGTGTGCGGAGAAGGGTCGGCCTGTCAAAGCCGGTCGTTGATCTGCAACGACCCGCCGAGACTAGAACGCGACCTGCCCCATCGCAACCGTTTGAGCAGCGGGGCAGTATGTTTCGGAAACGGCCTACAAGGAAGGGGATTAATCTGAGTTCCGAGAGCAAAAGTACCGATTTAAAGCGATCCCGGGCCGCTCAGCCATCCGCAACATTTTGTCTTGATCTGCCATTCACCACCTGCGCTACAATGCCGCCTCTGTTCGCCTCTCATGCCTGGACAACACGCCGTAATGACTACGTGCGCCGGGCGATGAGCGCTTCCTGACATGGATTCGTTGGATGCTTTGCGCTTCGCTACACATACCCCTCACTGTTCGCTCACCCGTGGCGTCGCCTTCTGCGGCCTCCACTGGCTCCCCCCCTGCAAGCCCATCACACCCACGCCCACGCTGCTGCCCGAGAGGCTGCGGTTTACGGCTGTGCGTCCACTGGAAAATGGAGTGATCCACGTGCATAAGAAATTCATCGCCTCCCTCTTGGCCGTCGCCATCGCCTCGACCACCGCCTGCGCCCAGCTTGGCATCAGCAAAGAACAAGCCGGCACCGTGATCGGCGGCCTGGCGGGCGTTGCCATCGGTTCGACCATGGGCAGCGGCAACGGCAAGCTGGCGGCCGCTTTGATCGCAGGCGGCATCGGTGCCTACGTGGGCAACCGCATCGGCAACATGCTCGATGAAAAAGACCAGCAGGCCTTGGCCTTGCGCACTCAGGAAGTGCTGAGCCAGCAACAGGCCACGGCCAGTGCACAGCCGGTGACCTGGAAGTCCGACCACTCCGGCGCCAGCGCGCAGATCGTGACAGGCAAGGAGTACACCAAGACCAAGCAGGTCGAGGTCAAGCGCGCGCCGAAGATCCAGGCCGTTCCGTCGATGAAGCTGATCAACGAACCCTACGTGACCACCAGCGACAACCTCAATGTGCGCGCGGCGCCCAACGCCAAGGGCGAGAAAGTCGGCAGCCTGAAGAACCACACCGAATTCACGGCCGTCGGTTCAACCGGCGACTGGGTGCTGGTAGGGCGCAAAGGCGTGACCGTCGGTTACGTGCACAAGGACTACGTCGAGCCCAAGGCCCAGGCCGTGGCCAAGCGCGTTACCCCGGCGGTGAGCCTGGATGAGCTGGACGTGGCGGCCAGTAGCGAAACCCAAGGCTTCGACCTGGATACGCTGCAAAGCCTGCCTACCCAGACCGTCGCTGCCGAAGCGGCTTGCCGCCCCGTGACGGTCAGCCTGAAGTCCAAGGAAGGCAAGACCGAACAGGAACAGAACACCTTCTGCAAACAGGCCAATGGCACCTGGGAACTGATTTGAGAACTTCCATGAAAAAGCACGCCCTTGCGCTCGCCGTGATCGGTGCTTGCGGTTTGGTACCGCAGGCTTTCGCCCACGAGCTGGCGTTTTCCAAGAAGGACAATATCAAGGTCGAAGTACCCGGTGAGGCCGCGACCTGGTGCAAGCCCGAGGTCGAGCTGACCATCACCCGGCCTGCCTGGGACAACCCGGACATGCTCTCGGGCCTGCTGAACAAGTTGCCGTTCGTGTTCGCCAAGGACTGCTCCACGGCCAAGGTCAGCTGGAAGGCGGTCGATGGCAAGGGCGCGCTGTATGCCAGCGGCGCTGGCAATGCCAGCAACCTGGGCTTGATGAACCTGGCTGCTGCACCTGCTGCCTCCACGGCCCCAGCCCCTCAGCAGACTGAAACACCAGCGCCATCCTCTGCGCCAGCACCAGCCGAGGCACCTGCCCCTGCTGCTACACCTGCGCCTGCCGAGGCGCCAGCACCGGCCGTGGCGGCTGCCCCTACGCCGGCCGCCAAGCCAGAACCGGCCGCTGTCCCCACCCCAGCGCCCGCACCTGAACCGGCGCCCGCGCCTGCCGTCGCGCCCAAGGCAGCCGGCGCCGCTGTGGCGGCAGCCCCCACCTCGGACTATGGCCGCTCAGTGGTGCTGAAAAACAGCAAGCTGATGCAGATCACCGATGCTGCGGGCTGCAAGTGGGTGCTCAATAGCACCATCATCAGTGAAGGCGACACCCTCACGTTCGGCACCACGCCAGCCATGCCCTGTCCGGCTTCCGGCTTTGGTGCGGGCAATTTCGAGAAGATCAGCTGGAAAGCCGAAGGCACCTACCGCGGCAACGACTGGAATCGCATCTACGTCCACCCCAGCGCCTTGATGTTCAGCAAGCGTTACGAGGCGGCGGTCAAGGACAAGTCGGTCAGCTACCTCACGGCCGAAGCGGACCAGGTGGCGTTGCTGGTGGGTGAAATTCCCGATCGGAACATGAAGGTGTACCTGGCGTTCGCCCGTCCTACCTACGGCGCCGTAGGGCCGTTCCTCGCCGACCCGTACTACGTCGGCGTAACCCCGGACGACGCCTTCGCCCTGGACCCGGCGAAATACAAGGAAACTGCGCTGCAGGCCTTCGACCTGATCAAGAACGCATCGCCGAGCACCACCGATGTGGCCGACCTGCTCATCGTCAAGGACCTGTCGGCCATTTCCAATAGAATCTGGGGCAACGACGACCAGAAGATCGTGCGCAACCGCATCGGCATGGGCCGCCAGGGTCTGTACTTCGATGTGCGCAACGGCACCAACTGGGCGCAGCAGCGCGAGAAGCAGCGCGTGCGTGAAGCCCGCAATCGTCAGCAGCAGTTGGCCTGGGAGCACACTCGTGTGCTTGAGCGCTACCAGCAGTTGCAGGAGCGCATGGGTGAATTCAAGGGGCGTGAAACCGAGGCACTGGCGCAGATGGCCGGCATCAAGGTGCGTTTCCCTTCGCCGCTGCAGCAGCAGGACCCTACGTCGTCGCAGAACGTGACGCCGATGATGGTGCATGTCACCGGCAAGAAGGGCGAGTTCTACACCGTCGACTACCCAGGCGAAGGGCGTCTGCTTGCCGAGCAGCAATACCCCGAAGGCTGGTACGTGGCCCAGGTTGCCAACGCCACCCCTTACTACCCGCTCGAAGACGGTCGCGCCATTCCTACCTACCGCGCCTACAGCGCGGGCGAGCCGAAGGCCTGCGAGCAGGAGCGCTGCGCCGATCGCGTGTCTTATGGCGCCGTGCTGGCCAAGGAATTCCCCAATGCAGGCATCGACTCCAACTGGACGCCCGAAGTCTCCCAACAGTTTGTGAACGACTGGAAAAACGCGTCGGCACAGGTCCAGTAAGGCATAACCCATGATCAAGCAGATGAACGCAAAGCAGAAGTTGATTGGCGGTGTGGCGGTCGTGGCGGTAGCGCTCGGCGTCACCTATGCCGTGGTGTCGAGCAGTGGCAAGAAGCAAGCCATGGCGTACTACGAAGACTTCAAAGAACGCTACTTCCTTGAAGACGTGCTGTCCGAAGGCGACATTTCGTACTCGGCGCTCTCCGGTAACCTGACAGTGGCCGACCCAGAGGTCCGTGTGGCCGCCGTGCAGACCAACGGCGCGCAACAGTTCATGCGCAGCATGGCCGGCGTGATGGCCTCGATGCGCGGCATGGACATGCACGAAGGCCTGGGCAACTGGGCCGAGTACCAGATGAACGCACTTGAATCACGCTACGTGACCGGCGTTTTCCTGAAGGCCGATGCGTTGAAACTGTCGCACAGCGGTGACAGCAAGGATGGCGAGATCCATGTCCAGTTGCTGGGCATGCAGATGGCCGACCCGTATATCGCGGCCCAGGGCCAGGACATCGTCCGTGTCGCCGATGTGAGCGACGAAATCCAACCGACCGCCGAGCTGACGGCCAACGGCCGCGCGAGCCAGGCGAAGATGCCTTGGGGGGTGAACCTGGCGGCGCGCCAGCCTGTCACAGGCGCTTTCCTGGTCAACAGCACAGGGCAATTCGGGACCAGGATCGACCTGGATCTTACGTTGCAGCGCTCCAGCGATGGCGAGGGCGTGATGACGTTCGTGGTCACTCACCGCAACGACGGTTCGAAGGTGGGCGAAATCGTGCGCAAGGCTACCTTGCACTCGATGCCCGAACTCGATGATGTGCAGGCCCAGTTCAAGGCAGCCCTGGGCGGCCAGATCGTCGCCGCCTTCAGCCCGCCTTCTGGCCTGGCCATGTTCAGCGAGGCAGTGTCGGAACTGGCGCGCAAGGCCAAGGTGGAGCGCTATGAGCTCAGCTACAGCGGCTTCAAGCCCGTGCGTACGGCCTTCGAAGCCTTCCAGCACACCACGCCCAACGCCAAGTTTGCCGACTTCTGCCAAGCGGTAGGGTTTTCTAGCTGGAGCAGCGACTTTGGCACCAAGGCCAAGCAGCACAGCGATTCGGAATGCGCCATTGCGCAGAAGCTGGCGGCTGGGGACGACTTCGAGGAAACCTACACCTTCAAGGAAGGCAAGAGCCTTTACGCCGCGTTGTTCGTGAGCAAGGCGTATGAGCTGGAGACGAACTAGGAGGTTGTTGGGGCGGGCCGTGTGCTAACCGCCTGCATGCCCGGGCCGCGTTGCGGCCCATCGCGGCCGGTCCGGTGCCCCGGCAAGGCCGTTCCCACACGGACTGTGTGACGCCTGAGTTAGCGGCCTTGCCGTTACGCCCCCCCCTGGGCGTCACCCACCTACCACACCCGCTCATCCCCCACATCTTCAAGCACCTGCCCCAAATCCAACTCAACGGACAGTGCAATCAAACTGGCATGTCCATCCTCGCCCTCAGGCCAAACCGTCACCTGGGTGTCCGCTGCCAGCACAAGCTGATCGCCGCTTTTCATCAGCTGCTGCGTGCCATCGGCCTTGATAACCCTCAAGCCACCGGCGGTGGCGAACAGAAGCAGGTCGTTGACCGGGTTCAGCCGGGCTGCAGCACGCAAGTGGCGGTACTCCACGATCCAGCCCTCGGCCAGGAACGTCTTGCTCAGCTGGTAGTTCAGCGAGCATTTGAGCGACAGGTCATCCAGTGCCGCGATTACCTGGTCCTGTGGCAAGCCCTTGGGCATGAGGCGGGCAAACTCGCTCAGATTTGCCAGTGTCACGTGTTTACGGGCAGGGCTCATGCCAGTGTCCTTGTAGATTCGATGCCGTTACGCACAGGTGCAATTGAGATCGACGTCACGCCACAAACGTGATGGCGACGTGCGCGGCAATGCCTGCCGCCACGCTGAAAATCAAACTCCGGGTGAAGTAGGCCACGATCACCACCGGCACGGCGGCCAGCATGTCGGCGTTCATGGCTATCAGCGAGCCGTCCTTGGCCATCAGCAGCGCGGGCACGGTGATGCTGGCGATGATCGCCACGGGCAGATACTCGATGACGTCGTTGAACACCTTGGGCGTGCCCTGCATTCGGAACAGCAGGGGCGTGGCCCGGGTGAAGTAGGTGATGGCCATCATCAAGGCCACCGCGCCGATCAGGTATTTTTCTTCAGGCATAGGCCTACTCCGCAGCCCACGGCCGTAGCCACGAACACATTCAAAGGGGAGGGGTACAGCGCGTTGAGCAGGCAGGTCGCGGCAATCACCACCAGGGCGACGATCAGCTTGGGCCGGCTGTTGCACAGCGACACCAGCACGAAGATCATCATGGCGGTCAGCGCGTAGTCCAGCTTGAATGCAGAGAAGCGACTCAGCGCATCGGAGGCCACGGCGCCGAGCAGGGCGCCGGCAATCCAGCTGGCGTGGCACCAGGTGTTGAACTGCAGCAGGTAGCCAGGCGGGGTGTACTTGCCGGCTTGCAGGCGTTGGCTGTGCAAGGCGAACGATTCGTCGGTCAGGCCAAAGGCATACATCAGCTTTTGCGACCTGGAGATGCCCAGCCCATCGCTCTGCTTGGCCATGTACATGGCCATGAGCATGTGCCGCGAATTGATCAGCAGCGTTGACAACGCGATGGTCAGCAACGGCGCACCCGAGGTGATCAGCGCCAGCGCCGCGAACTGCGCGGCGCCTGCGTAGACGAACACGCACATCGCCACCGGGAGCCACAAGGGCAGCCCGGCGTTGATGCACATCACGCCAAACACGAAGCTCACGACGAAGTAGCCGGTGATCACCGGCAAGGCATCGACGAAGCTTTCCCTGCGCGAGACCGGGTGCAAGGCGAGGTCGGTCATAGATCGACCTCGCAGGTGATCTCGCCGCGCGTCTGGCTGAAGCCCTGTCGGTTCCAGAACCGCACAGCCGACGCATTGTCCTGGTCGATGAACAGGAACACCCGGCGGATGCCATGCTGACGGAAGTCGCTGAGGATCGAGTTGGTCAGGGACGTGCCGATGCGGCTGTGGCGATAGTCCGGCGACACTGCCAGGTGGTTGATGGTACCGCGTGTACCCATCGTCCCCCCGGCCACGGCACCGATGATCGCCCCGCTGTGGTTTTCCGCCAGGTAGCAGAACGTGTTGTCATGGCTCAACAAGCCCTTGAGCAGGTCCTCGCTCTGCCAGTCACAAAACGCAATCTCGTCGAACCGCTTGAGGAAATTGACCAGGCGCGTGGCATGAAACGGCGTGGCCTTCTTGATGGTCAGGCCGTTCATGCGGTCGGGCACGGCAACGCTGCGCGTTGCCTGCTCAAGGCTATTTGACAATGTCATGTTCGGTCCCCGGCCGGGAGAAGGAGATGGCGATGATCTGCCGATAGCCCATTTCCGATTCGCTGGGGTTGGTGGCCGGGGTAACGTAGTGCTGCAGCTCGCGGTCGAGGAAATACGTGGTGTCGAGAATTTCCTGGTAGGTGCCGGAGTCGATCACGTTCGACTGTTTGTCATAGACCTTGCTGGTGGCGCCTTCGATGTTATGGCGGCCCCAGAAGTGCACGCCGCTGAAAGGGTAGCCATCGCAATGGATGCCTTCTGGCGTGATTTCGATCTGCTCGCCGGGTTTGACCTCGATGCGGATCTGGTGAACCTGGCACTGCCAAGGCACGTTGTGCAGCTCTTCGGGCAGCACGGCCTTGTACACATCGAAGTCCAGCTTGATCAGGGCGCGCAGCACCGGTGAGTTGAAGACATCGCTGGACACATCGTCAAAGTGGCGCCGCATGCCACCCACATACTGGTTATGGGCCTCGGACTGTTCATAGGCACGGTGTTCGAGTTGCTGCAGCTCGCCGGTCGCCGGGTTGAAGTCGAAATCGCTGTAGCGGCGATAGCGGGTACCCTTGTCGGCCTGGCCGTAGTACTTGTCCACGCCCATGGTTTCCCAGCTCTTGGAGAACGCCACGAAATGGCCAAAACCGCCATTCAATGCGAAGTCCTTGCCCAGCACGTTGACTGTCTTGTTCAGGCGCAGTGCGTCATCAATATTCCGTTTGAGTGTAAGCATTGGCATCTCTTCCCGTTGAAATCTGGGCGCCAATCTAGCAGGCGAAATGATGGCAGAAACTTCACTTTTTTTTGAGGTGCCTCAACCGCCGCTTGTTGCCAGCCGACGTACCGAGCAGACAGCGGCGGCGGTTGTGCGTTATCCTTCCAGGCCTTGTTGCATGCGGGCTTGAGCACGTCTTGGGAGGGGTGTCGAATGGATATCAAGGTGCTGCGAAACATCGCCAACGTCGCGAGAACGGGGTCGATCACCGATGCCGCCGAGCAGGTCCACGTGACGGTGCAGGCGCTGGCGGCGCAGTTGAAAAAACTGGAGGATCACTGCGGCTTCAAGCTGTTTGACCGCACCAACAAAGGCGTGTCGCTGACGCAGGAAGGGGTCGGGATCCTGCCCCATGTGCTGGAGATCGTGCGCTGCTCCGAACGCATGCAACTGAAGATCAAGCAGCTGCGCGAACGCCAAAGCCAGCCATTGCGGGTCGCCCTGAACAGCACCCTGTCGATGGAGATCAACCAGCAGATCATGGCGGGTGTGGCCAGCAACCTGTCCGGGTGCAGCCCCATCTTCAGCTGTTCCGAATCCCCCGACAACCTCACCAAGCTGGCCAAGGGCGAAGCCGACATGGTGGTGATCCTGGGCGACAGCATGCCCGAGGGGTTCTATTCGGTTTCGCTCAAGGGCTTGCGCATCGAGGTAGTGGCCTGCTCGGTCAGTGGCGACACCGCCCCGTCGGTGGTCATCAAGCCGTTGCCCGAATGCCCGTACGCCTCCATCTTCTCGCGCTTCGCCAACCACCAGGGCGGCGGGCTCGAGGCAGCGACCGTGTTCCATTCCGGCAGCGAGATCGTCAGCGTGTCGATGATCAAGAGCTTCGGCGGTATGGGCGTGCTGTCGCGGGCTGTGGCCGAGGCGAACGACTTGCACGTCTGGGAGGGGTATTCCGAATACCTCGATGTGTACCTGGTGATGAAGGAGCCCTGGATCGTGGAGGAGGAGTTTCCTCAGTTCTACCCCAAGACGGCGCCGATGCACGCCTTCGAGTCGATCAATGCCTGAAGGGCCGTCAGCCTGAGACAACCTGTCGTCTTGCGCTTGGCCGCCCAATTTGTTTGTGCTGGCATTTCGGTTACAATCGGAAAAACGATTCAGTGATGTAGGTCAATGCGACAAAAGCCTGATTCGTTTTCCGGTTCTCTGGCTGCTGAACAATGATCAATAACAAGCCTGCGCTGAAGAACACGCGTTACCTGGGTCAGCCACAGGCCCACCTCCGTTCTCCTGACTGGAATTGATCAATGTTCAAGAAAGCTGGCAAGACCTTGCTGGGTCTGGCTGTCGCTGCAACTGTCATGCACGCACACGCCGCAGAAACCAAGAAAGTCGACGTACTGTTGGTCGGCGGCGGCATCATGAGCTCCACCCTGGCCGTCTGGCTGCACGAGCTGGAGCCGAGCTGGTCGATGGAGATGGTCGAGCGCCTGGACGGCGTGGCCGAAGAAAGCTCCAACGGCTGGAACAATGCCGGTACCGGTCACTCCGCGCTGGCTGAGCTGAACTACACCCCCGAAGACAAAGACGGCAACATCAACATCTCCAAGGCCATCGAGATCAACGAAGCCTTCCAGATTTCCCGTCAGTTCTGGTCTTGGCAGGTACGCCAGGGCGTGTTGAAGAACCCACGCGCGTTCATCAACACCACGCCGCACATGAGCTTCGTGTGGGGCGACGACAACATCAAGTTCCTGAAGAAGCGCTATGAAGCGCTGCAGGCAAGCCCGCTGTTCCGCCCGATGCAGTACTCCGAAGATCACGCGCAGATCGCCAAGTGGGTCCCGCTGATGATGGAAGGCCGTGATCCGGCCCAGAAGCTGGCCGTCACCTGGACGCCAATCGGCACCGACGTGAACTTCGGCGAAATTACCCGCCAGTTCGTCGGTCACCTGCAGACCCAGCAAGGCTTCGACCTGAAGCTGTCCAGCGAAGTGCAGGACATCAGCCGCAACAAGGACGGCTCCTGGCACGTCGAGTACAAGAACCTGAAGGACGGTAGCAAGTCGGCTACCGATGCCAAGTTCCTGTTCATCGGGGCCGGTGGCGGCGCGTTGAAGCTGCTGCAGAAGTCCGGTATTCCGGAAGCCAAGGAATATGCAGGCTTCCCGGTGGGCGGCTCGTTCCTGGTGACCGAGAACCCAACCGTTGCCATGCAGCACATGGCCAAGGCCTACGGCATCGCGTCCACCGGTGCGCCGCCCATGTCGGTACCCCACCTGGACACCCGCGTGCTCGACGGCAAGCGTGTGATTCTGTTTGGCCCGTTCGCGACCTTCTCGACCAAGTTCCTGAAGAATGGCTCGTACCTGGACCTGCTCAGCAGCACCACCACCCACAACCTGTGGCCAATGACCCGCGTGGGCATCGACCAGTACCCGCTGGTGGAATACCTCGCAGGCCAGCTGATGCTGTCTGACGACGACCGTTTCGACGCGCTGCGCACCTACTTCCCGAATGCCAAGAAGGAAGACTGGAAACTGTGGCAGGCCGGTCAGCGCGTGCAGATCATCAAGCGTGACGAAGAGAAAGGCGGCGTGCTGAAGCTGGGCACCGAAGTGGTGGCCTCTCAGGACCGCACCATTGCAGGTCTGTTGGGCGCCTCGCCAGGTGCATCGACTGCTGCGCCGATCATGCTGAACGTGCTGGAAACCGTGTTCAAGGAGAAGGTCGCTACTCCAGAGTGGCAGGCCAAGATCAAGGAAATCGTCCCAAGCTACGGCACCAAGCTGAACGACTCGGCCGCTGCTACTCAGAAAGAGTGGAACTACACCGCCGAAGTGCTGCAGTTGGCCAAGCCGCCGGTCATCGACGAAAGCGTCGGTACCAGCGCAGTCGCGCCAAGTCAGCCGGTTGAAAGCAAGCCCGAGAACGACATGGCCCTGTAATTCACGGTCCTGATGTAATCGAAAAGCCACGGGGGTCACCCCGTGGCTTTTTTTTGCGCGGTTTACGGCAGGCAGGGCGCAGGCGAGGTCGCGCCTTCGCAGGCATTCGGCAGCCTTGAGGGTGCAGGAGGCGATTGCTTAAGAGAATCCGGGCAAGCGCAGGTCGCTCAGACCTGGCGCAAAATGCAGTCCAGCAACCCCGGAAAACGCTCCCCGAGCATGTCGCTGCGCAGCGAGTTCATGTGCGTGGTGCCCACATTGCGAGTGTGTACCAGCCCTGCGTCCCTCAACACACGAAAATGGTGGGACATGCTCGACTTGGGCCGCCCTCCGTCCAGCTCGCCGCAACTGGCCTCGGTCACCCCAGCAAGATGGCGGACGATGCCCAGGCGCACCGGGTCGCTCAAGGCGTACAGCACGCGTTCGAGAATAAGGTCATCAGGATTGGGATGTTTGTAGGCTCGCATGGTCTGCATGATACCGGGGCTTTTCATTATTGCCATAGTTCGATTATGATCGAACTACAGTATTCAATGATCCTGGAGTGTTCCATGGCAGCCCTGTTCGAACCCTATACCCTTAAAGACGTCACCCTGCGTAACCGCATCGCCATCCCGCCGATGTGCCAATACCGCGCTGAAGACGGCATGATCAACGACTGGCACCACGTGCACCTGGCTGGCATGGCCCGAGGCGGCGCCGGTCTGTTGGTGGTCGAGGCCACGGCGGTATCGCCCGAAGGCCGCATCACCCCAGGCTGCGCCGGTATCTGGAGCGATGCCCATGCCCAGGCGTTCGTGCCCGTGGTGCAGGCGATCAAGGCGGCCGGCTCCGTGCCCGGCATCCAGATCGCCCACGCCGGTCGCAAAGCCAGCGCCAACCGCCCATGGGAAGGCGATGATCACATCGCGGTCGATGATCCACGTGGCTGGGAAACCATCGCCCCGTCGGCCATCGCCTTCGGTGCCAACCTGCCCAAGGTGCCGCGCGCCATGACCCTGGACGACATCGCCCGGGTCAAGCAAGACTTCGTCGATGCAGCGCGCCGAGCACGCGACGCCGGCTTTGAGTGGATCGAGCTGCACTTTGCCCACGGTTACCTGGGCCAGAGCTTCTTCTCCGAGCACTCCAACCAGCGCACCGATGCCTACGGTGGCAGCTTCGAAAACCGCAGCCGGTTCTTGCTCGAAACCCTGGCAGCGGTACGCGAAGTGTGGCCTGAGCACCTGCCGCTGACAGCTCGTTTCGGGGTGCTGGAATACGATGGGCGTGACGAGCAAACCCTGGAAGAGTCCATCGAGTTGGCGCGCCGCTTCAAGGCCGGCGGCCTGGACCTGCTGAGCGTAAGCGTGGGCTTCACCATTCCCGATACCAACATTCCATGGGGCCCTGCCTTCATGGGCCCGATTGCCGAGCGCGTACGCCGCGAAGCCGGTATCCCCGTCACCTCGGCATGGGGCTTTGGCAAACCGGAGTTGGCCGAGGCGGCCGTACGGGCCGAGCAACTGGACCTGGTCTCGGTCGGTCGTGCTCATCTGGCTGACCCGCACTGGGCGTATTTCGCGGCCAAGGAGCTGGGCGTGGAAAAGGCTGCCTGGACCTTGCCAGCGCCCTATGCACACTGGCTTGAGCGGTATCGCTAACGGTCGCGGTCAGGGCGTTTGAAGTACCAACTGCGCCTCGGCGAAGCACTGCTCGGCAATTGCCGAGCGGGGCTCGCTGCGGCGCAGTAGCAGGCCTACCGGGCTGTGGATGGCGGCATCGGTGACCGGCACGATGCGCAGGTGCTCGCTGAGGCTTTCCAGGCCGCAGCCCAGCGGCATGATGGCGCAGCACAGGCCAGTGGTGATGGCCTGGATCAGCTGAAAGCTGGAGTCGCTTTCCAATACAGCATTCGGTTCCAGGCCGCGGCTACGGAAGCTCAAGTCCAGCGACTGCCGGTAATGCATCCCCTTGCTCAACAGGCCCAGTGGCGTATCGCCCAGCTGGTCCCAGCGCAGGCTTTGGGCGTCGAACTGAAAATGCCGGGTATCGTGCAGCAGGCCCATGGTCGTGGTACCCAGCTCGATGACGTCGAAAAACTGCGTGTTGACCTGGTCCAGGTAGCAGATGCCCAAGTCCAGTTGGTTACGGCTCAGGCCGTCGATCACCTGTTCGGAGCTGAGCGAGCTGAGCTCGAAGTGCAGGCCCGGGTACTTGGCCCGCAACGGCAGCAGCAGTTGCATCGGGTTGAAACTGGCCAGCGGCACCGTGCCCAGGCGCAGGCTCCCCACCACTTGGCCGCGGCAATGGGCCGCCTCGGCGTGCAAGCCGTCATGGGCGGCCAGCAGGGTCCGTGCCCAGGCCAGGATGCGTTCGCCGGCCTCGGTGAACCCTTCGAACCGCTGACCGCGCTTGACGAGCACCAGGTCCAGTTCGTCTTCCAGGTTGCGCAGGCGCATGGACAACGTGGGCTGGGTGATGTGGCACAACGCAGCCGCCTGGCCAAAATGGCGAGTCTGGTCGAGGGCGATGAGAAACTTCAGTTGCTTGATATCCATGCCTGCGCCTGCTAAAGGGTTGCGCCGACAGTAACGTACCGTGGCGATAGATGCCATTGATCGAGCCGTTTGCGCTATCGATTGGACGCTGGCAGCGCATGTTACTAGCGTGACCGCCACCTCATTGGAAGGAGCTGTGCTGTGCGTGTTCAACCTGATGCGGTGTTCGTGCCGCTCAACATCGCTGTCTTGACCGTCAGCGATAACCGCACTGTCGAGAGCGATACCTCAGGTGCGCTGCTGGCGGACCGCTCGGTGGACATGGGTCACCACCTGATTGCACGGGTTCTGCTCAAGGATGATCTTTATAAAATCCGCGCTCAGGTGGCGACCTGGATTGCCGACGAGCAGGTGCAGGTGGTGTTGATCACAGGTGGCACAGGCTTTACCGGCAGGGACAACACCCCGGAAGCGGTCGAATGCCTGCTGGAACGGCGCGTGGACGGGTTCGGCGAGCTGCTGCACGCCCTGTCCATTCTGGATGTCGGCTCCTCGGCCGTGCAGCGCCGCGCCTTGGCAGGGCTGAGCAATCATACGCTGGTCTGTTGCCTGCCAGGTTCTACCGGGGCCTGTCGTACTGCCTGGGAAGGCATCCTTGCCGAACAGCTCGACGCCCGGCACCGGCCTTGCAATTTCGTCAAGCATTTGCGGCTTTAGCAGGAGCAGGTGCCTACCAAAGATCCCTGGCTCAGCAGCATTGATCGACCTTTGAGCGACCTTGCCAGGGCGCCAAACCGGCTGCGCAAGAGCCCCAATCGCTCGCAGCCGTCAAGGCACCCCGGCGTCTGGTCAGTGGAAAGGAATCACCCCACGTGCCTGAGCATAGGTCAGGTTGCCTCGGTGAATCCGCAACTCCTCGCCCACGGCAGCGCTTCTGACCTGTTCCCTGTAACCCAGCTTGCGCTGCCGCCACAGTTTCAGATGACCTTTGCCGAACGCCGTCGGTGCGGCGGCCGCGTCATTGAAATGAAAGTGAGCGGCCCACAGGGGCTTGCCGCGCTCGCTGCCTGGCGCTTCGAGCACATCGATGCGGTACTCATCCAGATAACCCTCGGCCAGCGCCTGCCGCGGCCCTTGATAGGTCACCCGCACCAGCCCTTGCTTGTGCAAGTAGTGCAAGCCTTCTGCGCTGGGAAAGCGTGTGGTGCTGTGCAGCTTGACCATCACCTCGCGTTTCCCGTCGCGCAAGGCCACCAAGGCATCGTCCAGGCGTTGCAGCAGTTCAGAGTCCGCTTCACTGTCGGCTAGCTGATCGCGCAGTGTCTGCACTTCCCCTATTTGTGCATCGAGCATCGACGTCAATGAATGGCTATCGATATCTTCTTCGACCAGCTTGCGCGCTTTGGCAAGTACGTTCTGATTCTGAGCGAGCATCCCTTCAGCCAGCGCTTGTTCCTGACGTTCGCTTTCCGGTGTGGGCGCCCTGGGGGGTGATACCTTGCCCACAGCAGGCAGTTGTTCGACCCATGTGCCACTTTCCCGGGTGAAGGTATGCAGTGCCGTCTGGCTGAAGGTCCCGCGAACTTGCAGCACAGGCTGTCCATCCACGATCGACTCCGAACCGATCACCGTCTGGCCGGCCGCTGTCTTGGCCACCTGCAACGCCTGCCGACGGTACACCGGACGGGTGGTGGAGTGTTGCTGGCCGACGGCCTGCTCGCGTAATGCGATGACCAGCGCGTCGCCGGCCATGGTCTTGAGCTCGACCATCTGTTGTCGATACGCCTCGAGGCGCTCGATATCCACGAGCTCGCTGCCCAGCTGGGCAATACGCTGACTGTTGAGAATGGCGGCCGAATATTCATCCCAGGCACTCTGCAGAATATCGATACGCTGAGCAGTCTGCAGGTCGGTGAACAGGGACAGATGGTGAGCATTAGCGGCCACCCGCAGGCGCTCCCCGGCAAGTGCAGCCCTGAATACCGCGTAGTGCGCATAGTCTTGCAAGGCCTCAAAACGCAGCGCCATCTCAACCAGGCCCATGGCCTGGAAGAACCGTATGTTTGGCGTGGTGGTGGTGCGCGCTTCGATGATCTGGGCGATGGTCCTGTCCGCTGCGTGAGTGCTCGGTACCGTCATGTCCAAATCGGTAACAGCAAGCAGCCGATCGAGCGCCGCCATGTATTCGATGATCAAAGGCTGGTCGATAATGATGCTTTCAAGCACTTCACGGTACTGGTCATACGCGGCTTGGCGCACCTCAGGTGGCGCGGCGTTGAGCGCCGTGGTCAGTCGGTCATACTCACTGAACCGACCGGTATGCAACTGCTCTTCGATGATGAACTGCCCATAGCCAATCAAGTTGCGCCTGACATCTGCCAACGCCTGCCGCTGTTCTGGCGCATAGCTGGTGCTGGCCATGTAGCTACGGTCATCGAACAGGGCAACCATGTTGCGCTCGGCCTCAAGGTAGCTCTGGAAAATCCCTACAGCGGATTCGATACGCTGGCGGCGCAAGTTCTTTATCTGCGCCAGCAACTCCGTATGCCGTTTGGCAAACAGCCCGGTTGCCCGCTCGAACTGGGCATGCTGTTCAGGATCTTGCGGCGGCGGTTGCTTGAGCCGCTCATCCACTTTCAGCCATTGAGCGCGAGCGGCCTCGATGCGTGGGCGCAGGCCTTCATATTCAACGGCGCCTCTTTCCGCGTCGTCGAGGCTTTTTTCGACCGCCTGCTGCGCGGTTCGGATCCGACGGACCAACCGCTCGCGCAAGCGCTGCTGAGTGCTTGAACCGGGTCGGTCCCCGCCGCCGCGCAGTCGCGTATCGATACGCCACCCTTGTGGGTCGCGTCTGATCAGTGGCCCCTGGCTGCCATCCGGCCCGACGATGCGGGTAAGCCCATCGGCCGAGTCGACCGCATAAGCCTTTCCTTGCAGCCGCACATAGCGCCCATGCTCAAGCTCGTACAAGCCTTCCAGAGGCCCTTGCTTGATCACCGACCCGCCGTCCAGGCTTACCGAGGCAGCCATGGCTTGCAATCGCGTGCGTTGAACCCCGGATAGCTCATTGAAACCCTGGGCGCCCCGCCATGCAAAATCGAGTTGTGTGGTCGCTTGCGCCTGCAGTGCCTCGACCGTGGACACACTGCCCGCCTCAGGCAATGGCAACGGATCGATATCGCCGCCCAGTCGCACCGAGGCTGGATCGATACTCAGCCCAGTCTGCGCCCCGGCGTGGGGCGGCTCCGTTCTGGGAAGCTGCGCATGGATCAGCACCATCAGTGTGTTGTTCAGCAGATCCACCACAGCTTGGGTTCGATCCGTAGCGCTGCCTTCAAGCAGCAGTTTCAGGTCCTCGGCTACCGCAGTCATACCGATGTACAGCAAGGCAATCGAAGAGATCGGCCCCGGCAGAACGGGCGCGACCACGTTCAGCAACTGCCAGGCAAACGTCTTGATGGACTGCCAGCGTAACTCGCTGTTGCTCATGGCGCTGCGGTCGGCCAGTTCGAGCAGCATCGAGCGCTTGGCTTCGAACAGGTTCGCATCGATGTCATGGGTCCAGAACGTCAGCGCGAGTTCAACAGGGGCTGGCTTGTTCAGTGGCGCGTACGGATCGAACACCCAGTGGGGCAGATGGGGCTCTTTGAAGCCACCCTTGTCGTAAACGGCCCGGTGCGTTTGGTCGAGCCATGCCAGCACCTCTTCCTGCACGCGGCCGGGCTGGGCAATCTCCTGCATGAGGCCGTGCGGGTCCTTGAATTGTTTGAGCGCGCCCCTGTGCATCGGACAGTACAGCAACAGTGCGCCGCTATTGGCCACCTGGATGACGAAGAAACCGTGCGCCTTGTCGACCAACTGCGAGTCGGGCGAGCGCTTGAAGGCCAGGGGCGCGATGGCCAACGCCTTCTCATTGCTTGCGGGTAAACGGCAAAAGCTTGCCACCGCCGCATAGCTGCGTGAGTCGATATGCCCGGTACACAGCGCGAAGGCAGCATCGAGCATAAGGCCCAAGCGCCATTGCGCCGCAAAGGCGTTGAGGTGACTGGCTTTGTACTGTTCATCCCCAAGCAAGCCATCGAGGTAGCGTGGATAGGTGCCGCCTATGTCTACAGTGGCAACCAACTGGCGCAGGTACTCGGGGTCAAGCCACGAAGGGATCTGCCCATGGGTGCGATGGGCTACAGCGGCTACAGGGCTTGCGCCGGTTGCCTCAAGGCGACCGATGGCGTACTCGGTCAACGTCAGCGTCTTGCTTTCTATCAGCTGCGGGAAGCCCAGCCCATGGCCGTCATTGGCGTAGGTATTGACGGTCAGTAACAGGTCGTCCGCGTCGAAGGCGCCGTCTGCAGGGTGATCGGCCAGCATCTGTTCGCGTAGCTTGCGCCGCGCATAGGGTTGCAGATCATCCGGTTCTGCACGGGGCTGGGCATTTGCCTGGGAGGCCTGCAACACGCAAACATCTATCAGCGCCTGGAGATAGCGGCTCTGACTGTTGAAGTCGGCGTTCAACAATTTCTCAGGCAGATCGATGGCCAGCTTTTGAGTGGGCAGATCGGCCCTCTGGGCGAAGAACTGCGAGGGGTCGACCACGGCCTGGTAGGCAGACGCCAACTCATCCACCGTGTTCAGATCGCTCAACCGTACACGGTTCAACCGCGACAGCAGGATTTCAAGCAATACGCCGGACAACAAGGCAAACGCGTTACCGTCAGTTTCGTAGAGCGCCCACGAAAAACCGTCATCGGTCGCTGTCGGCCGGTACTGCGTCTGCAAGTAGGTGCCAAAGTCCTCTAGCGAGGTGAAACCTTTCACATCCCCTGCAGACGTGCACCAGAGTGTCACGTTGGCCACTTCGCTACTGGCGTTCACCAGCAGCCCAGGCAGCAGTTCACGGGTGCTGTCTTCGCCCAGGCGCCAATGCATGCGTACGGTGTGCACGGCAAAACCCTCGGTTCTTTCGAGCAGCAGATCCTGCAAGCATCGCTGCTCATCAGCGGTCAACGACTGATCGGCCAACCCACTCAGAAGCCCGGCGCGAAGCACCTGTTGAACCCAGGTATCGTGATCGTTGCCGTTGCCTGCATTCCAGTAGTCGATCTGAGCCTGTGCAAAGCACGCATGAAGGGTCGGCAGAAACGCATTGAATGCATCGTTAAGCGTGCCGGGGTCGACAAGGTCATCATCGGCTGTTTCGAACGCATCGGGGATGGCAAAAAAGCGAAGCGGTGGCTTGAGGCTGAAGCGGTCCTGGCGGGAAAAATCCACCGGTGCGCCATCAAGAAAGCGTTGCAGCACCACCTCGACAAGCGGGGTAACTGTCCAGTAGCCGTCCACGTGCCAGCGAAGAAATTTCAGCGGTTCGGCCGTTTTCATGTCGGGGCGGTGAACGGCCACCTTGGGGTAATGCGCGATGATCAGGTTCATCAGTTGCTTGCCTACCACTTGGCGCAGGGTAGGGCGGTTGCCAAAGCGCATGGCGATGGCACGATTGAGGTCATGTGGTGCAGGTGGATGGGGGTGGGAAGAGGGCATGCTTGGAGCTCCTTGTGGGTTCTAACCACAATGTTCCAAGCGTGCCAAGGCACCCGGTGCTATCTATGTGCTGCACATCGGTCAAGGCCTTTGGCTGCGCCCAGGCATGGCGCCGTGCTGTCTGCACTTGCCCGCCAGCCTGGACCAACATTCTTCGAATAAGTCAAGAACCGACCTGTTCAAATCCCTCGCACCGTGCTACAAACTGGTTAAGCAATGATCTAGCTGCTTGATAACGAAGGGAAAATCATGACGAAGTCGGAGCTGATCGAACGTATTGTCACCCATCAAGGGCTACTCTCGTCCAAGGACGTAGAGCTGGCCATCAAGACCATGCTTGAACAGATGTCACAATGCCTTGCTACCGGTGATCGCATCGAGATCCGCGGTTTTGGCAGCTTCTCGCTGCATTATCGGGCACCACGGGTAGGTCGTAACCCCAAGACCGGCCAGTCGGTCAGCCTCGAAGGCAAGTTCGTTCCGCATTTCAAACCCGGCAAGGAATTGCGTGATCGGGTCAATGAAGAAGAAGACGAGGCTCACACCTGATTTCCTAGGAGCAACCCAATGCGTAACCTCAAGCGTGCACTGGCAGCTGTCTTCGTTCTGCTGCTGGCGGCTGTAGTGCTGTTCTTCGTGCTGGAAAACCAGCAGACCGTAGCCTTGACCTTGTTTGGCTGGGTTGCGCCACAGGTGCCCGTGGCAGTGGTAGTGCTGGCAGCGCTGATCATTGGCCTGGCCGTTGGGCCTTTGCTGGGCGCCTATGGCGTGCAGCGCAGCAAGCGCAAAATCCGTGCTTCGGCCCGCGAAGCGGCGCTGAGCGGCAAATAAAGATTTTTCTTAGGTTGCTTTAGGAAATGCCTGCCTACTAAAGCAACGGTCACCATGGACTAATTGCTCACTTCGTTTTAGCCCCCGGCGAGAGTGCGCAGCATGGATTACCCCGGCCTAACCCACCACGGCGCGGTACGCGGCGTGACGGGTTCCTGCCATCAGCTTCATTTAGGCCCTGGCGTCAGCCTGCTGGTCGACTGCGGTGCCGAGCAGGGCGCCGATGCAACACCGGGCGCGCAGGGCAACGCGCTCGGGTTCGACATCACTGGCATCCAGGCCCTGATCGTCACGCACGTGCACCTGGACCACGTAGGCCGCATTCCGGCATTGCTGGCCGAGGGGTACCGCGGCCCCATCCTCTGTAGCGAGCCCTCCGCCAGGTTATTGCCCCTGGTGCTCGAAGACGCCTTCAAGCTCGGCATCGACAGCACACCTGCCCAAGTGGCCCGCTACATCGCCCTGGTACAAAACCTGATCGTGCCCCTGCCTTTCGGGCACTGGCATACCGTGGTTCAGCACCCGCAGGTGGCTTGCGCCATTCGCTTGCAGCGTGCGGGTCACCTCTTGGGTTCAGCCTACGTCGAATGCGACATCCAGCACGGGCCAAACAGCACGCGCTATGTATTTTCAGGTGACCTGGGCCCGGGCAACGACCCCTTGCTGCGCCCCTTGCAGCCCCCGGAGCACGCCGATGTGCTGGTGCTGGAAAGCACCTATGGCGACCGCCTTCACCCACCCACTGGTGATCGCATCCAGCGACTGGAAGCGGCCATTGACCGCGCACTGGCCGATCACGGCACCTTGCTGATCCCGGCCTTCAGCCTGGGGCGCACCCAGGTACTGCTCCATGACCTCGAAGAGGTCCTGCACCGCAAGGCCTTGCTGGGCAGGACAGGCCCCTCGCCACAAGGCGAGCCCGTGGAGTGGTCGCAGCTGCCGATCATTCTCGATTCGCCCCTGGCCCAGCGCATCACCCAGGCCTACCGCGACCTGCACCCTTATTGGAACGAGCAGGCCAGGGCGCGCCTGGCAAATGGCCGCGACCCGCTCGCGTTCGGCCAACTGATCAGCGTAGACACCCACGCCCGTCACCAGCAGGTGGTCAACTACCTAAAAAGCACCGGCAGGCCCGCCATCGTCATTGCAGGCAACGGCATGTGCTCGGGCGGGCGCATCGTCAATTACCTCAAGGCCATGCTGGGCGACCCCAGGCATGAAGTGATGTTCGTAGGCCATCAGGCCAAGGGCACGCCCGGTGCGGTGATCCAGGCCAGCGAACGGGGGCAGGGCCTGGGCCAGGTGGACCTGGAGGGGCAGTACTACAGCATCTGGGCCAAAGTGCTGACCCTCGGTGGCTATTCAGGCCACGCCGACCAGGCCGGCCTGGTCGCCTTCGCCACCAGCAGCGAGCGTGCCCCGGCGCGCATTGTGCTGGTGCATGGCCGGGCCGGTGCGAAAACGGCGCTGGCACAGGCGCTGCAGCGGCGCACACAGGCGCTTGGCTGGCCAACCCAGGTGGAAATCGCAAGATAATGCGAGCGATTCACGGAACGATGGGCGCCGACGTTGTCTGATACACACCACGGCTCACCACCCCCTCGCGCGACCTGCCCGAGGCGATCACCAGGTAGGGCATGTCGGCCACGCTGGCCGCAGCCTGCGCGCAAGCTACAAAGCGTATTCTCTGGTATTCTTCGCCGTGATGCTTGCGTCTCGAGCCTATGGATAGCCAGAGATTACTCACGCTAGGCGCGTAACTTAGCGGCGTTGCGCTGTGCGCGACGACGATCAGAAATAAGACTCATGCTGGCCAATTGAACCATCAACTGGCTGTTAAGGATCCGAATATGGAATTGATCCCGGTTATTCTTTCCGGTGGCGTTGGCAGCCGTTTGTGGCCTGTTTCTCGTGAGGCTCACCCCAAGCCGTTCATGACCCTGCCCGACGGGCAAAACCTGATTCAGAAGACGTTCCTGCGCGCCTCCAAACTGGACGGCGTTGCAGAAGTTCTGACCGTCACCAACCGTGAACTGCTGTTCAAGACCGAAGACGAATACCGCGCCATCAATACCCAGGGCCACCCCCAGGGCTATATTCTCGAACCGTTCGGTCGCAACACCGCCGCCGCCGTGGCCGCTGCCGCCCTGCAACTCCAGCAGGTGCATGGCCCGCAGGCCTACATGCTGGTGCTGGCTGCCGACCACCTGATCCAGGACGAAGCGGCGTTCTCCCAAGCCGTAAACCGAGCGGTGCACCTGGCCGAGCAAGGTTGGCTGGTCACCTTCGGCATCAAGCCCCAGTACCCCGAAACCGGCTTCGGCTACATCGAAGCGGCCGCCGATGGCGCGCTGGACGGTGGCCTCAAGGTCGCGCGCTTCGTCGAGAAGCCCGATGCCGCCACCGCCGAAGCCTATGTAGCCGCCGGCAACTATTTCTGGAACGCCGGCATGTTCTGCTTCCAGGTCGGCACCGTCATCGAGCAGTTCCAGGAACACGCCCCGGACGTGCTGCACGCCGTGGCCCAGACGCTGGAGGCCTCGCGCCACACCACCGCCAAAGGCTACAGCTGCATGGCGCTCGACCCCGACACATTCGCCAATGTGCCTGACATCTCCATCGATTACGCCCTGATGGAGCGCTCACGCAAGGTCGCGACCATTCCCTGCGACATCGGCTGGAGCGACATCGGGTCGTGGAACGCCGTCAGCGAACTGACCGCCCCGGACGAATCGGGCAACCGCTTCGAAGGCGAAGTGCTGGCCCATGCATCGAGCAACAACTACGTCACCACCGAAGACCGCCTGGCGGCCTTGGTTGGCGTGCAGGACCTGCTGGTGGTCGACACCCCCGACGCCCTGCTGATCGCCCACAAGGACCACGCCCAGGACGTCAAGCACATCGTCAAGCGCCTGAAAAGCGATGGCCACTCGGCGCACCTGCTGCACCGCACCGTGCATCGCCCCTGGGGCACCTACACCACCCTGGAAGACGGCGAGCGCTTCAAGATCAAGCGCATCGTGGTCAAGCCCAAGGCATCCCTGTCCCTGCAGATGCACCATCACCGCAGCGAGCACTGGATCGTGGTCAGCGGCATGGCCGTGGTGGTCAACGATGACAAGGAGCTGATGCTCAACACCAACGAATCCACGTTCATCCGCGCCGGTCACAAGCACCGCTTGCAGAACCCGGGCGTGATCGACCTGGTGCTTATCGAAGTTCAAAGCGGCGACTACCTCGGCGAAGACGACATCGTGCGTTTCGAGGACAATTACGGTCGTTGCGACGCCTGAGTCCAGGCTTTCCCGTCGGCCCGTCGTGCCTGGCCAGGCACCGGGCCGGTCTTCGGTCGCCCACCGTGGCCGGCTATCCCTGTTCAGACTGTCGGCGCCCCTGGCGCCACCGCATTGAGTGAGACGTATGTACCCACCCATCCAGACCCGTTGTTTCAAAGCCTACGATATCCGCGGCCAAGTGCCTGCCGACCTCAACGATGACGTGGCCTACCGCATTGGCCGCGCCCTGGTGGCCGAGCTGGGCGGGCGCACCTACGTGGTGGGCCGTGACATGCGCCTGGAAAGCCCCGGTTTGTCGCTGGCGCTGATCAAAGGCCTGACCGAAGGCGGCGCCGATGTGATCGACATCGGCCTGTGCGGTACTGAAGAAGTGTACTTTGCCACCAGCCATCACCAGGCCGACGGCGGCGTGATGATCACCGCCAGCCATAACCCCAAGGGTTACAACGGCATGAAGCTGGTGCGCGAGCAGTCCCGCCCGATCAGCGGCGACACGGGCCTGAACGACATCCGCCAGCGCGTCGAGGCCGGTAGCCTGGGTGAGCCTGCCGCCAAGCCCGGCCAGGTGCGCGAGGTGTTCGACAAGACCGCCTACATCGACCACCTGCTCACCTACGTCAACCTCGACACCCTCAAGCCGCTCAAGGTGCTGGCCGACCCCGGTAACGGCGCTGTGGGCCCGGTGATCGAGCTGCTCAAGGCACGCCTGCCCCTGGACATCACCCTGATCAACGGCGAGCCGGACGGCAACTTCCCCAACGGCATTCCCAACCCGCTGCTGCCGGAAAACCGCGACCTGACCCGCCAGGCCGTGCTCGACACCGGCGCCGACATGGGCATCGCCTTCGACGGCGACTTCGACCGCTGCTTCTTCTTCGACAACCAGGGCCGCTTCATCGAAGGCTACTACGTGGTCGGCCTGCTGGCCGAGATGCTGCTGGCCAAGCACCCTGGCAGCAAGATCATCCACGACCCACGCCTGACCTGGAACACCATCGAACAGGTGGAAGCAGCCGGCGGCGTGGCCATCCAGAGCAAGACCGGCCATGCCTTCATCAAGGAGCGCATGCGCGCCGAAGACGCCGTATACGGCGGCGAAATGAGCGCCCACCACTACTTCCGCGACTTTGCCTACTGCGACAGCGGCAACATCCCGTGGCTGCTGGTGGCCGAGCTGATGAGCGTGACCGGCAAGACCCTGGCCCAGCTGGTGGACGAACGTATCGCCAAGTTCCCGTGCAGCGGCGAGATCAACTACGAGGTGGCCGATGTGAAAGGCACCATCGACAAGATCCTGAACCACTACCTGCCGCAAAACCCCAGCGTCGACCGCACCGACGGCATCAGCGTGGCCTTCGCCGACTGGCGTTTCAGCCTGCGCGGCTCCAACACCGAGCCCCTGCTGCGCCTGAACGTGGAAAGCCGTGGTGATGAAGCGCTGGTGGCGCAGCACGTCGCGCAAATCGCCCGTTTGATTCAAGGATAACTATGTTAGGCATGTTTCGGGGCGTCTGGGATTACCGGGGCTTCATCCTCACCTCCATCAAGAACGAGTTCATCTCGCGCTTTGCCCGCAGCAAGCTAGGCGGCCTGTGGATGATCATCCACCCCCTGGCCCAGGTGGCCATCTACGCGTTGATCCTGTCCAACGTGCTGGGCGCGCGCCTGCCCGGCATCGACAACAAGTACGCCTACGCGCTGTACCTGATTGCCGGCATCCTGGCCTGGAACCTGTTCGCGGAAATCGTCGGGCGCTGCCTGACGGTGTTCATCGAACAGGGCAACCTGATGAAGAAGATGCGCTTTCCGCGCATTGCGCTGCCGGTGATCGTGGTGGGGTCGTGCCTGCTCAACAACCTGTTGCTGTTCATCGCCGCCATGATCATTTTCGCCTTGCTGGGCCATGCGCCCAACGCGCAGATGCTGTGGCTGCTGCCCCTGACCCTGGTGGTGGTGGCCTTCGCCGTCGGCCTGGGCCTGGTGCTGGGTGTGCTGAACGTGTTCTTGCGTGACATTGGTCAGGTGGTGCCGATCATCATGCAGGTATGGTTCTGGTTCACGCCGATCGTGTACTCGGTCAACATCGTGCCCGACTACCTCAAGGGCACCCTGGACATCAACCCGATGTATGCCATCGTCACCGGCTATCACAACGCGCTGGTCTACAAGCTTGCGCCGAACATCGCCGAATTGGGCGTCACGGTCGCCATTGCCCTGGGCCTGATGGTACTGGGGCTGTTCCTGTTCCGCAGGGCTTCTGCCGAAATGGTGGACTCGCTATGACACTTCTGTCCGTCAGCAACGTAGGCAAGGCCTACCGCAGCTACCGCTCCGAATGGCAGCGCATCGCGCGCTGGTGCTACTTGCCGGTCAAGGCCAGCAGCGAGCATTGGGTGCTCAAGCACATCAGCTTCAACATCGAGGCCGGTGAAGCCATCGGCCTGGTGGGGCAGAACGGCGCGGGCAAGTCCACGCTGCTGAAAATGATCACCGGCACCCTGCAACCCAGCGAAGGCACCGTGCGCGTCAACGGCCGCATCGCCGCCATCCTCGAGCTGGGCATGGGCTTCAACGCCGAGTTGAGCGGGCGTCAGAATGCCTACCACGCCGCCGGCCTGATGGGCTTTACCACCGACCAGATCGACGGCGTGATCGACGACATCGAGGCGTTCGCCGAAATTGGCGAGTACTTCGACCAGACCGTGCGCACCTATTCCAGCGGTATGCAGATGCGTGTGGCCTTTGCCGTCGCCACGGCATTCCGCCCCGAAATCCTGATCATCGACGAAGCCTTGTCGGTGGGTGACAGCTACTTCCAGCACAAGAGCTTTGGCCGCATCAAGGAATTCCAGCAGGCTGGCACCACGCTGCTGATCGTGTCCCACGACCGCGCCGCCATTCAGGCCCTGTGCAACCGGGCGATCCTGCTGGACGGCGGCACCGTCATCAAGGACGGGCCACCTGAAGAGGTGATGGATTACTACAACGCCCTGATCGCCCAGAAAGAAAACGCCACCGTCGAAGTGCAAACCCTCGAGAACGGTGCAGTGCAAACCCGCTCGGGCAGTGGCAAGGCCAGCATCGCAGGTGTCTCGCTGCTCAACGCCCAGGGCGCTGCCGCCGAATACGTGACCGTGGGCGAGGACGTCTGCCTGACCGTGGACGTGGCCATCAACGCCCCGTTGCCCGAACTGGTGGTGGGCTATGTGATCAAGGACCGCCTGGGCCAGGACGTATACGGCACCAACACCCATCACCTGGGGTGTGCCCGCAAGGACCTCGCCCAGGGCACGCAGCTGTCGTACCGTTTCCGCTTCCCCGCCAACCTGGGCGTGGGTTCTTATTCCGTCGCCGTCGCGCTGCATGCGGCCGATGCCCACGTGGTGGACAACTACGAGTGGCGCGACCTGGCCTTGGTGTTCAACGTCGTCAACGTTTCGGAAAGTACGTTCGTAGGCCTTGCCTGGATACCTCCGACCGTGGAGTGCAGTAATGGATAGTCGATTCTACCGGGCGTTCGAAGACCGCCATCGCGGCTCGCGGGCGCTGATCGCCAGCCGCCTCGAAGTCTACCTGCCGTTTCTGGCGCCGCTCAAAGACCTGTACCCCCAGGCGGGCGTGCTGGACGTAGGCTGCGGCCGTGGCGAGTGGCTGGAAATGCTGATTCGTGAAGGCTATGACGCCAGCGGTGTGGACCTGGACGAAGGCATGCTCGAAGCCTGCCGCGAACTGGGCCTGCCGGTGCGCACCGACGATGCGCTCAACGCGCTGCGCCAGTTGCCCGATGCCAGCCTGATCGCCGTCAGCGGCTTTCATATCGCCGAGCACATTCCCTTTACCGTGCTGGAAGAAATGGTTGGCGAAGCCATGCGGGTGCTGCAACCCGGCGGCTTGCTGATCCTGGAAACGCCCAACGCTGAAAACGTGGTGGTCGGCACCAACAATTTCTTCGTCGACCCCACCCATGACCGCCCAATCCCCAGCCTGCTGCTGTCGTTCTTGACCGAGTTCAAGGGCTTTGCCCGCTCCAAGGTCCTGCGCCTGCAAGAAGCGCCGGACCTGCGCGAGCCGGAGCGCAAGCTTGGCGTGATGGACGTGTTGGCCGGCACCAGCCCGGATTACGCCGTGGTGGCGCAGAAGCAGGCACCGGCCGAAATACTGGCCGCGTTCGACGCACCGTTCGAGCAGGTGTATGGCGTAGCGCTGGACGAATTGGCCTCGCGTTATGACCAGGCCCTGGAGGGCCGGTTGAATACCCTAGAGAATCAGATGGCAACCGAAGTACATGACCTGCTCGGCTCCCTGAAAGCCGAACAAGCCGAGCGCGTGCAATTGCTCGAGGCAGGGTTTGCGCAAGAGCGCGAGCGCTTGCAAGCCCAACTGGACAACGAGCGCGAGCATGCCCAGCACGCACTGGCCCAGGCACGCGAGCAGGCCGAACGGCTGCAACTCGAGATGAACACCTCGCTGAGCAACGCCCACCACTGGTACCTGCGCGCCACCGCGCTCGAACAGCAGTTGACCACATTCCAGAGCAGCACCGTGTGGCGCGCGACCACGCCCGTGCGCAAGCTGGGCCACCTGGTCAAGCACCCTCGCAGCGCCGCAACTACCGCCAAGCACACCCTGCGCCGCGTCGCGCCCCATGCACGGCTGTGGCTGGCCCGTCGCCCTGCCGTCGAGCGCAAGGTCAGGGCCCTGGTTCAACGCAGCCCCTGGCTTACTGGCGTGTTGCGTGACCTGTTGAAGGTGCCAGCGCCTGCAGTGCCTGTAGAGGCCAACGACCCACAGCACGGTTTGATCGACCATGCTCCATTGACCCCACGGGGGCGCCAGATCGAAAGCGCGCTCCGTGCTGCCGTGACGAAGGGCCAGAAGTAATGCGTATCGTAATTGACATGCAGGGCGCGCAGACCGAAAGCCGTTTCAGAGGAATTGGCCGCTACAGCATGGCGTTTGCCCAGAGCATCGTGCGCAACCGCGGCGAACACGAAGTCTATCTTGTGCTCAACGGCATGCTGCACGAGAGCATCGAGCCCATCCGCACCGCGTTCATTGGCTTGTTGCCGCAGAGCCATATCCGCGTGTGGTACGCCGAAGGCCCCGTCGCCGACAGCCACCCGAACAACCTGGCGCGTCGCCAGACGGCCGAACACATGCGCCAGGCCTGCATCGACGCGCTCGAGCCGGACGTGATCCACGTGACCAGCTCGGTTGAAGGCTACATCGATGACGCGGTGATCGGCAGTGCCACGCTGCACCATGATGCGCTGGTCAGCGCCACGCTCTATGACCTGATCCCGCTGGTAAGCCCCAAGCAGTACCTCGACGGCAACCCGGCCTACAAAAGCCACTACCTGGCCAAGGTCGGCGCATTCCAGCAGTACGATCTGCTGCTGTCGATCTCGGACTTCGCGCGTCAGGAAGCACTCTCCCTACTGCCGCTGGATGAGGCGAAAGTCGTCAACGTATCCACCGCTGCCGATGACGTGTTCTACCCGGTCACGCTCGCCCACGAAGAGCGTCTGGCGCTGCTTGAGAAATTCGGCCTGCGCGAACCGTTCGTGCTGTACACCGGTGGCGCCGACGAGCGCAAGAACCTGCCTCGCCTGATTGAGGCCTTCGCAGCCGTCAAACCCAAGCTGGGTGAGACCCAACTGGTATTCGCCGGCAAGATGCCGCAATACCACGTGGACCTGTACCGTCAGCATGCCCGTGACCAGGGGCTGGCCCCGGACGACCTGGCATTCACCGGTTTCGTCAGCGATGCCGAGCTGCGCAGCCTGTACAGCATCTGCGAGCTCTACGTATTCCCGTCCTGGCACGAAGGCTTCGGGCTGCCGCCGCTGGAGGCCATGAAATGTGGCGCGCCCGTGATCGGTGCCAACGCCTCAAGCGTACCGGAGGTCATTGGCTGGGATGAGGCAACCTTCGACCCACACGATCCAGCGGCGATTGCCAGCAAGCTCGAGCAAGCCCTGCTGGACGACGCCTTCCGCAAGGCCCTGGCCGTTCACGGGGCAGACCGCGCCGAGCATTTCTCGTGGGACCGTACAGGGCAGGCCGCCCTCGAGGCCTTCGAACACGCCATGGCCCAGCGCCAGGCCGACCAGGCGCACATCGAGCAGCCGCGTGACCACCTGCAGCAGTTGATCGAAACCCTCAGTGCCAGTGCGCCGCTGCAAAACGGTGAGGTCAGCGTCGAGCGCCTGGCCAAGGCCGTTGATTACTCCGTGCAACCGCCTACGGATGTACCAAGCCTGTTCGTCGACATTTCGGAGCTGTGCAAGCACGACGGCAAGAGCGGCATCCAGCGCGTGGTGCGCAGCATTCTGCTGGAATGGCTGGTCAATCCGCCTTCGACCTACAAGGTCGTACCGGTGTACACCACGCCTGCTGAGCCGTACTACCGTGAAGCGTCGGCGTTCACCGCCAAGTTCCTGGGCCAGGAGCCGAACGAAGCCTTGCAGGACGAAGTCATCAGCTACCGCGCTGGCGACGTGTACCTGGGCCTGGACCTGTTGATGGACGTGCTGCCGCACAAGAAGGCCTACTTCAACGCCATGCGTGACCACGGCGTCAGCATCCTGTTCGTGGTCTACGACTTGCTGATCCTGCAACTGCCGCACTGTTTCGTCGAAAGCCTGCACGAACACTATGCGAAATGGATACGGACAGTGGCTGAATACGACGGCGCCATCTGCATTTCCCAAGCCGTGGCTGATGAGCTCAATGACTGGTACCTGGAGCACATGCCTGCACGCAAGCGCCCGTTCCACATTGGCGCCTTCCACCTGGGCGCCGACCTTGACCAGTCCGTGCCATCGCTGGGCTTCCCGGAAGACCCGGCCATGCGCCTGGAAGCGCTGGAAGACAACCCTACCTTCCTGATGGTAGGTACGCTGGAACCCCGTAAAGGGCATGCACAAACGCTAGAGGCGTTTGAACAGCTATGGGCCGATGGGGTACAAGCCAATCTCGTGATCGTGGGCAAGCATGGCTGGCTGGTCGATGAACTGGCGCGCAAGCTCGAGAACCACGCCGAGCGCGGCAAGCGGCTGTTGTGGCTCTCCGGTGCCAGCGACGAATACCTGGAGCACCTGTACCAGGAGTCCGACTGCCTGGTGGCCGGCTCCTACGGTGAAGGCTTCGGCTTGCCGCTGATCGAGGCCGCGCAGCACAAACTGCCGATCATCGCCCGGGACCTTGCGGTATTCAGGGAAGTGGCCGGTGATCACGCCTGGTACTTCGAAGGCACGCACACAGAAGAAATTGCCGAGAAGATCAAGCAATGGCTGGGGTTGTTCGAAAAGGGCGAACACCCTCAATCCACCGAAATGCCATGGTTGACATGGAAAGCCAGCGCACAACAGCTGGTGGCTGCAATCGATAAGTGCGCGTTCTAACGCGCCTATAAAACACACACTGGGGCGTTTGCAATGAGTTCAAGGTTGGGTTCCACGGGGAGGACGGGCCTGGCGTTAGCGTTGGCTATCGCCGTCTGGTTCGTGTGGCATCATTTTCCTTCGGGGTTCATCGCCGGTACATCGTCGTACTGGCAGTCGGAAGTCGACGACGTTACGCAATACATCTCTGGCTTCCACGCGTTCTTCAGCGCGCCTTTCGGGTATCCGCTGCTGGCATTCGACAGCATCAATTACCCGCAGGGCACGCGCGCGACGTTCATGGACACCATTCCGCTGTATGCGCTTATCCTGAAACTGGTGGTGCCCGCGTCATACGCACCGTTCAACCCCTACGGCGTGTGGGTGGGCCTAGCATTCCTGGGCCAGGCCGTGTGTGGCTGGTGGATACTGCGCGAGCTTGAGGTCAAGTCTTGGCTGGCACTGGTGGCGCTGGTGGTGTGCCTGCTGATCTTCCCGGCCTTTACAGCGCGTGTGACCCATATCTCGCTGATGACGCACTGGATCCTGCTGGCAGCCATCGCGCTCTACTTGCGTGGGCAGCGCCTGGGGCAGGTGCCCGTGGCAGGCTGGACAGCATTGTTGGTGGCCGGCTTCTACATCAACATTTACCTGTGCGTGATGGCGAGCGCCATTTATGTCGCCAACTGGCTGGCTAAGCCACGGCACTACCGCTGGGTGGACGTGCCTCGGGCGTTGTTGCCGTTCCTGATCATCGGCGCAAGCTTGTGGGTGACCGTGTTCCCCATGGACTCCACGAACGTGGCCAAGGAAACCGGTTTCGGCACGTTTTCCATGAACCTGCTGGCACCGTTTTCAGGGGGTACGTTCTTCCCCATCGAAAACGCCGAAATGCCGGGGCAATACGAAGGCTTCAATTACCTGGGCCTGGGTGTCTTGCTGGGGTTGCTTGCCGGCCTGGTACTGGGCGGGCGCAGGGCAGTGAGGTGGGCGGCGGACAACTGGCCGCTGGTGCTGGTGATGCTTGGGCTCACCCTGTATGCACTTTCCGACAGCATCTATTGGGGCACCCACCAGGTGCTGGTGCTGCATTACCCCGCGTTCATGGAGGCCATCACTACGCAGTTCCGGGCCTCTGGCCGGTTCTTCTGGCCTGTAGGGTATGCGCTGACCATCGCGGCCATCGTACTGCTGTACCGCAGGCTGCCCAAACGCGTTTTCGCGCTGGCGATGTTGGTGTTGATCGTGGTGCAGGTGGCGGACATGTCCATCCAGCGCCACCGCTTGATCGATGGCGCCAAGCGCCCGGCAACACCAATCCTGACCCAGGCTGCGTGGGACGCCCAGATAGCCGATGGCATTCAGTATCTGTATTTCTTCCCCAAGTTCCGCTGCGGGCGCTCGGACATGATCCTCAGTACGCTGATGCCGACCATGCGGTATGCCGTCGAGCACGGGCTCAAGATCAACACCGGCTACGTGGCACGCGCCAACTCCAACTGTGCAGTGGAAAGCACCCAGGCCGAAATTGCAGGCTCCGATGCGCGCCACTCCCTGTATGTATTCGTCAAGGGCGATTTCCCTGAAGTGGGCCAGGCGCTGGCGCTGTTCCCAGCCGACCATCAGCCCCAGTGCACCGAACTCGATTACGCCCATGTGTGCAAGTTTGATGTGGACAAGGAGCGCCACTGATGAGCCAGCCCAGGCGCTTGTTGTCGCTGATCTCACCGTTCTACAACGAAGAGCGCGGTGTTTGCGCGTTCTTCGAGCGTGTGGACGCCCTGTCAAAGACGTTGGCCGATCGTTATGACTTCGAGGTCATCGCGATCAATGACGGCAGCAGGGACCAGACCTACGAAGAACTGCTCAAGGCCCAGGCGGCTTACCCGTACGTAACGGTCGTTGACCTGTCACGCAACTTTGGGAAAGAAGCCGCGCTTTCAGCTGGCCTGGACTTTGCGACCGGCGATGCAGTCGTGCCCATCGACTCCGACCTTCAGCATCCTCCCGAAGTGGTGCTGGAACTCGTTGCCAAATGGGAGGAGGGCGCCGAAGTGGTGCTGGCCAAGCGCGTGGATCGGCGCACCGACCACGCGGTGCAGAAGTTCACCGCCAACGGGTTCTACAAACTGCACAACTCCATCTCGGACATCCACATACCTGCGGACGTGGGCGATTTTCGCTTGATGGACCGCAAGGTCGTCGAGGCGCTAAAAAGGCTTCCTGAAAACCGTCGCTTCATGAAGGGGCTGTTTGCCTGGGTAGGTTTTCGCACCGCCACCATCGAATACCAGGTGGCGCCACGCAGCACCGGCAAGACCAGCTTCAACACCTGGAAACTCTGGAATTTTGCCATCGAAGGCATCACCAGCTACAGCTCGGCCCCCTTGCGCATATGGACTTACCTGGGCTGTGCGGTATCGGCCATGGCCTTTGTGTATGCGGTTTACCTGCTGATCAAGACCCTGTGCTTTGGCGCCGATACGCCCGGTTATGCCTCGTTGATGATCACCATCCTGTTCGCCAGCGGCGTGCAGCTGATCGGCATAGGGGTGCTGGGGGAGTATGTCGGGCGGATCTTCGTCGAATCCAAGCGCCGGCCCGTGTACATCGTGCGCGAAGTGGTCAAGACCGACCGATGATCATTCCGGGCAAGTACTACCAGTTCCTGCGTTTTGCCTTGGTCGGCGTGGCCAACACGGCGGTGCATGCCGGCGTGGTGATTTTGCTGATGGAAACCCTGGCGCCGCCGGCAGCCGTGGCCAACGCGTGTGCATTCATCGTGGCCAACCTGATGTCCTACAGCATCAACAGCCGGTTCACCTTCCGTGTGCCGATGAGTTGGCTGGGATACCGGCGCTTCTTGCTGGTCTCACTGGTGTCGCTGGGCCTGACGCTGCTCATCACCTCGTGGGTCGAATACATGGGTTGGCACTATGGCGTGGGCCTGGTGATGGTGGTCTTCATCGTGCCAGTGCTCAACTTCATGGTGATGAAGCTCTGGGCATTCGCCCCGGCCAAGTCATGAAAACGCCACCCTGCCGCCACGCCCACCGCAATGACTATTTTTTGGAATACGTAACAGGACTCAAACTATGACAATTGGCCAGCAAGAACACCTTTCGCCTGGCAGCGTACAACCTTGCGAAGATCGCGCGACCAGCATTGCGGTGGTGATCCCTTCCTACAAAGTGACCGCGCACATCCTGGGCGTCATTGCCGATATTGGCCCTGAAGTCGAGCGCATCTACGTAGTCGATGATTGCTGCCCGGAAGGCTCCGGCCGTTATGTCGAGGAACACGCCACCGACCCGCGTGTAGTGGTGCTGCGCAACCCGGAAAACCAGGGCGTGGGCGGTGCGGTCATGACCGGCTACCAGGCGGCTATCCAGGACGGCATGGACATCATCGTCAAGATCGACGGGGATGGCCAGATGGACCCAGGCCTGCTGATGAACTTCGTCACGCCCATTCTTGAGGGCACGGCCGACTACACCAAGGGCAACCGGTTCTACGACCTGGAAGAAATCCGGGCAATGCCAAAGATTCGCCTGTTCGGCAACGCTGTCCTGTCCTTCATGACCAAGTTCTCGTCCGGTTACTGGGACCTGTTCGACCCCACCAATGGCTACACGGCCATCCACCGTGACGTCGCCCGCCACCTGCCGTTCGCCAAGATCAGCCGTCGCTACTTCTTCGAGACCGACATCCTATTCCGGCTCAATACCCTGCGCGCGGTGGTGGTGGATGTACCCATGGACGCCAAGTACGGCGATGAAGTCAGCAACCTGAAGATTTCCAAGATCGTGGGCGAGTTTCTGGCCAAGCACGTGCGCAACTTCGGCAAGCGGATCTTCTACAACTACTACCTGCGCGACATGTCGCTGGCGTCCCTGGAGCTGCCGGCTGGCCTGCTGTTGCTGATATGGGGTCTGGTCTTCGGCCTGTCTCACTGGGCTTCGTCCATCTATACCGGCGTCGCCAACTCTGCCGGCACCGTGATGCTGTCTGCCTTGCCGATATTCCTGGGTATCCAACTGATCCTGGCGTTCTTGGGGCAGGACATCGCCTCGGTCCCCAGAAGGCCGTTCCACCTATCGCGGTTGAAGTCCAAGTTCAAGGCAGGTAAGCGCCCATGATGTATGCCATTGCAATTCTATGCGTCGTGGGTATCGCGACCGGCCAGATCATGTTCAAGCTCAGCGCCAGTGCGCTGCAGCGCGCCGGCACCATCTTCGACCTCAAGACCTTGATGATTCTGGGCTCTGCGTTCGCACTGTACGGTGTGACCACCATCGCCTGGGTGTGGGTGCTGCAAAAGATCGAACTGGGCAAAGCCTACCCGCTGATGGCGTTGGCCTTCGTGCTGGTGCCCATCGGCAGCCACTTCATCTTGGGTGAGCGGTTCCAGGTCCAGTACTTCATCGGCGTCGCATTCATCATGTTCGGCATCGTACTGGCCGTTAAGTCCTGATCGGGCGCACATGCAGCAGGTTGTGGAAATGAAGAGCAGTAGAAGGGATAGGGCAGTATGAAGTTGATAGAAAGGTCGCAGCTGAACGCGACCGTGGCAGTCGCGGCAATCATGGCACTGGCCTTCGTGCTGCTGATGATGCGTTCAAGCGGTATCTACCCAACCGTCTTCGGGGATGAATACACCTACAGCTCGATGGCACGCGTGCTGCCGCTGTCGAGCGCATCGATACCCAACTACCTCTACCTGAGCATCTACAAGTCCACGTTGATGTGTGGCGACGGGTTCGTGGGTTGTACCAAGCTGCTCAATGCCCTGTTCTTCGTGCTGGCCTCGCCGTTCATCTTCATGGTGGCACGCCGGTATTGCAGTGCGCGGGTGTCGGTGTTGATCGTGGCCCTGAGCATGCTCGGGCCGATCAACGGCTACACCACGTACTTCATGCCTGAAGCGTTGTTCTACCTGACGTTCTGGATCAGCGCCTGGTACTTTCTGACCCTGGCCTCGAACGCGCCTTGGCAACGCTGGGCGCTGCTCGGCGTGCTGATGGGGTGTTCGTCCCTGGTCAAGCCGCATGCGCTGTTCGTCATCCCAGCCTTCTGCCTGTGCATTGCCTACTTTGCCTACAAAGACCAGGACCGCTGGTTCGTGACGGCGGTAAAAAACGCCGCTGTGTTCGTCGGCGTCATGTTGCTGACCAAATTTGGCTTCAGCTACCTGGTCGCCGGCAAGGCAGGCCTGACGCTGTTCGGCAACTTCTACGCCACCACCCTTGAGTCCAGCGCCTCCAGCCTCGACCGGTACCTGGCCATCCTTAAAGCGGCGCCGACCATTGCGGCCGGGCACCTGCTGGGCAATGCCGTCATGTTCGGCTGCGCCTTGGCGATCATCATCACCACCAGCATCGCCACATTGCGAACTCGCGCCATCGGCGAGGACGGGAAGTTTGCCTTCTTCGCCCTGTTCCTGCTGCTGAACCTGATCGCCGTGGTGGCGTTGTTCTCGGCATCCGTGGCCGGCACCAACGCCGTCGAAACCGCGTTGCGCCTGCACATGCGCTACTACGACTTCCTGTTCCCGTTGCTGTTCATCGCCGCCGGTGCTGAACTGGCGGGGGCCAGGCTCACGGCGCACCGTTACGTGCGCTGGGGCGTGGCGATCGTGGTGATGGGCGCTGTGGTGTATGCCGGCATCACGCGCATGTACCCGTTTACCCTGAGCTTTATCGATAACCCTGAGCTGCGCGGCTTTACCGCTGGTAATCGGGCCTTCTACGTACTCGCAGGGCTCTCGCTGATCAGCTTGATGCTGTGGTGTGCAAAGCCGCGCAAGGGCTTGCAGCTGTTCGTGTTCGTCTTCCTGCCGCTTTCCATTCTGGTCAGTACGGTATACGCCAGCATGTCGCTGCTCGAACGCAGGCATGCAGACGTGTATGACAAGGCCGGGATGTTCGCGCGTCAATACCTGCCCGTCAGCGAGCGTCCACATCTGCTGGTGGTAGGGGATAACCCGGCCTCGATTCTGCGGGCACTGTACTGGGTGGAAGATTTGAACGCAGGCCCGGACTTGTCGTATAAACCAGGCGAAATCTACACCGCCGACCAGTCGCCGGCTGACAAGAGATGGATCCTGGTAGTAGGGGATGTCGAGTTTGCCAAAGGCGACTTCAAGGTCCTCAAGCTCAATGGCTTCTCGTTGGCCAGAAAGCTGCCCAAGGACAACCCGCTGCTGCTCGATTTCCGCTCAAACATCCACACCGAGTCGGTAGACACGTTGCGCGGCATGTCCCATGCCGAAAGCTGGGGCGCCTGGTCCGAAGGTGACACCGTGACGTTGCAGTTCTCACGGCCGCTGCCCAAAACCTTCACGCTGGAAATCAACGCCAAGGCGTTTGGCCCCAACCAGGGCCGCACCTTTGAAGTGAAGGTAGATGATCGCCGCTATCCGCTGAAGCTGAGCGGTGAAGTGGAACCGTATAGCTTGAAGATCGACAACCCCGACGAAGTCAGCAAGCTGACCATCAAGGTACCCCAGGCCACTTCGCCCGAGCAGCTGGGTATCAGTGGCGACAAGCGCATGTTGGGGATTGGGCTTCGGCAGATTGTGATTCGGGAAGACAAATAGCAGTGCTGTGACGGTACCTATGCGCTTGAATCGATAGGTACCGTCAGGGCAGGGCAGTGAGCACCTTGCCGAATCAACAACCCGCCGCTCAGTTCGCCATGCCAGCGTCAGCATCGTCCATTAGCGTCTTGGCCAGTGCACCCAGGTAGTACGCAGCCCATACCAATTTCGGGTTTTCGTCCATCAAGCCACTGATGGTCAGCTCCTGTACGTAACCCATCAGTTCAGAAGCTTGGGCGCGGGCGTGCTCGCACGGGATGCCGGGTTCGATGCAGAACAGCGGTTCGGTTTGCTGTTTGCCTTGATAGAACTTGGTTTTGCCGGCGGTGACGCCGGTTTGATGTGCGGCCATTGATTGATCTCCCACCATGTTCAGTGTCAGCGACGGTACTCGTGTGCTACGCGAGGCCCGCTGGGGCAACCATCAAGCGTCAATGCATCGCTCGGGGTTCATTTGGCTTTTGCACGAGCATAAGCGCCGATTCGAGCAATGCCCGCAGCGTCTCTATTTCATGCACAGACGCCATAACCAAGATCGACGCTGGCGATTTGGGCTGCAATAGCAGTGCCTGGTGAGCGATGGTAGAGGCGCATAACGCGTAATCCGTGGCTTGGACCAGGAGGTCTTCCAGGGAGTGAATGGGGTGTGGTGGGTCTGGGACAATCTTTAACATGTGCAACCTCTGTCGATGAGGCCGACACCTATTGCTGTCAAACAAATGGGTGGCAGCTGTACGTGGGTTGACAGACCGGTCGACAGAGGTACTAACCCGGCGCACGCGAACGTGCCCCACGCACAGCCACCATTGAGGGTGACCCTACCTTTTTGTCGAAACAGCCTGTCAAAGCCGGTCGTTGATGAGCAACGACGGGTTGAGACTAGGGCTGCGCCTGAGTAACGGCAATCGAAAAAAGGCGATGGGATTATGTTTGGGAAATGGACTACAGGAAAGGCGTAAATTCCGATCAGGAGGCCGGCTGAGGTGGTACCCACCCCCTCGGAAGATACAAAACTGACGGTTTAGCGTGATACAGGCGAACCGCACGGTGCGATGAAATGCTGATCTGCTCCAGAAGGGCACCGGTTGGGTTAGTTGGGCAGTCGTGCAGAAACGTGCCGCTCTCGCTGTCGCAGCCAAGCTTGGGCGGGGCGCTCCAAGTACCGATGGGTGGCAAGGCTCAGGGGTATGAGTACAGCAAAGAACAGCACCATCACCCACCCTTGATAGAACACTGCTCGTGAAAGCGCCAATGCGTCGAAGGCCATGGCGAATATGATCTGCAATGGGAAATGAGTGAGGTAGGACGAGTAACTAATGTCGCCCAGCCACGCCCAGCGCCGCGCCAGACCGGGCCAGCGCGAGCCCGCGGCCGCCAGTGCGGCAATAAGTAATGGGTAGCACACGTAAAGCAGCAACGGGTTGTTCAGCCCGGCAGGTGTTTTCAAAAGCCAGATCCAGGCCACCAGACACAGTGGGCCTGTGATGAGCAGCGCACCCCCATCGCCCAGATACCGGCGCACCCACGTCAGCACGCCATAGGTCATGCCACCGACGAAAAAGCACACCAGACCACTACCCAGTTTGTAGATGTCTGGATAAAGGAAGCTGCCAATCGCGATGGCCGCCAGGGTCAATGGCCATTTCCAGCGCTTGGTCAGGCAGATGATGAAGAAGATCGCGTAGAGCAACACTTCCACCGACACCGACCACACAGGCGCGTTGAAGGACCAACCCTTTTCCAAGCCCCAGGCCGGCACCATCAAAATATTCAGCACCGCGTGATAGACGTCATTGAACGGATAGACGAAATAGGTGCCGTGGCTGCTGAGATAGGCCCATTGCAGGGCCACGACAGCCATGAACGTGACGATGTGCAAAGGGTAGAGCCTGCTAAACCTGTCCTGGACAAAACGTGACACCGTCAACGAGCGACAGCTGATGCCGTTTGCGAACAACCAGTAGAAAACGAACCCCGATAACGTGAAGAACAGCTGCACAGCCAGGTTGCCATGCCGATACAGCAGTTCAAACGTGCTGAAGAACGGTTGCTGTGCCGGGTCGAAGTCATGGGCTGCGCTACCCACATAGAAGAAGTGCTGCCAATGCCAGAACACGACACACAAGGCAGCCAGGCCACGCAGTACATCCAACGTATAGAGCCGATTACTGGGGTTAGAAAGAGTCATGTGTGCTGCTTGATAAAGGAGGTAAGGAAGGTAAATGTTGATCCAGCCAAAACTGAGTCCGGCATTGCGGTCACTGGCGCTTTCAAAGTGTGTACTGACGCTGAACGCTGCCACCTGGGCCTATGACCATGATCATGAGCCCTCCCTGCCGGGGGCGGAGTATACGCTGGCTTGGGATATAGCACCCACTGAGCTTGTGTGCGGAGATGTCCCACACAGCGCGATTGGGTGCTGCGGTTATAGCCTGTGTCAGGGTTCGTGAGCAGGTCTTTTCGATGGCTTAGGAATCTCCAAAACTTACTGCCGCATGAATCCGCCGCTCAGCTCGCTATGCCAGCTTCAGCATCGTCCATCAGCGTTTTGGCCAGCGCACCCAGATAGTATGCAGCCCACACCAGCTTCGGGTTTTCGTCCATCAAGCCACTGATGGTCAGCTCCTGCGCGTACCCCATCAGTTCAGAGGCTTGAGCACGGGCGTGCTCACACGGTATGCCGGGTTCGATGCAGAACAGTGGCTCGGTTTGCTGTTTGCCTTGATAGAACTTGGTTTTGCCGGCGGTGACGCCGGTGTGATGTGCGGTCATTGATTGATCTCCCTGCCTGTTTGCTGCCAGGGCTGCAATGCGGGCGACCTTGCTTGGCAATGGTCAGCCCACCACAGCCCCAGCTGGCTTCAATGCATTGCTCGAGGTTCTCTGGGCCTTTGCACCTGCAGAAGCGCCGACTCCAGCAATGCCCGCAGCGCCTCGAGTTCATGCAGAGACGTCATGATCAGAATCGATGTCGGGGATTTGGGCTGTAGCAGCAAGGCCTGATGCGCGACGGTTGCGGCGCAGAGCGCGTGATCCGC
>NZ_OCMQ01000006.1:114251-269543 GCF_900230165.1 Pseudomonas sp. URMO17WK12:I9
GGTTGCGGCGCATAGCGCGTGATCCGAGGCCTGAACCAGGGTGTCTTCCAGGGAGTGGATGTGTTGCGGTGGGTCGGGGACGATCTTAAGCATCGCATAGTACCTTCCAATCGGGCCCCCTCCCGACTGCTGTCAAACAGAGGGAGGCAGCTGTACGTAGGTTGACAGACCGGCGGACTATGCAAGTTCCGGCGCACGCAAGCGTGCCCCACGTACAGCCGCCACAAAGCGAGCTGCGTGCATAATACCGTTACGACCTGTCAAAGCCGTGTCGTTGATGACCAACGACGCCCCGAGAGTAGAAGCGTAGAAACGAGGTCGCAATGGTAAATGCGGGGTCAGAGTATCTTTGGGAAACGGACTACAAGGAAGGGGCAGATTCTGATCTTTTTGCTTTCTGAAGCTTAAGCCTGCGTGCTTAACACCAGACTCAGTCGGTTACCGGGAAAAGCGGGCCGCTCTAATCATCGAAGCGGGTGAATCGCTCGCAAGCGTTTCTTACTAGGGCGAGCCCAGGTGCCGGGCAATCAGAACTGCTTAGGCTGCAATTGCTGACAAGGCCAAGCCTTACGTGGCTTGGCCCCGTTGCAGGATTACTCGAACACTTCAGCGTTAGCCAACGCCACGCCGAGTTGATCCTTGCCAGACAAGCTCGGGCTGAAATCAATCGGCCACTCGATAGCGATTTCCGGGTCATCCCACGCGATGCACCGCTCACTGGCAGGCGAGTAGAAATCGGTGGTCTTGTACAAGAATTCAGCGGTTTCACTCAGGGTGACAAAACCGTGCGCGAACCCTGGCGGGACCCACAGCTGATTCTTGTTTTCCGCAGAAAGTACCGCACCGACCCATTTGCCGAAAGTGGGGGAGGAGCGACGGATATCGACCGCCACGTCGAACACTTCCCCTTGGACCACGCGCACCAGTTTGCCCTGGGCATGAGGGGACAGCTGGTAGTGCAGGCCCCGAAGCACGCCTTTCACTGATCGAGAGTGATTGTCCTGAACGAAATCGGGGCGCAGGCCAGTGACTTCTTCAAACACATTGGCGTTGAAGCTTTCGTAGAAGAAGCCCCGGTCATCGCCGAAGACTTTGGGGGCGAACAGAAGGACATCAGGGATGGCCAGAGGGGTAGCGTGCATCAGAAAACCTTTTCGCTAAGCAGGTTACGCAGGTACTGGCCGTAGCCATTTTTGAGCAATGGCTGGGCAAGGCGCTCGAGTTGTTCGGCATCAATCCAGCCTGCACGGAAGCAGATCTCTTCCGGGCACGCCACCTTCAGCCCTTGGCGGCGCTCCATGGTCGCAATGTACTGGCTGGCATCGAGCAGGCTGTCGTGAGTACCTGTGTCCAGCCATGCATAGCCACGGCCCATGATCTCGACATGCAGCTGCGCTTGTTGCAGGTACAGGTTGTTGAGGTCGGTGATCTCCAGCTCGCCTCGGGCCGATGGCTTCAGGCTGCGCGCCAGGTCAACCACTTGGTTGTCGTAGAAGTAAAGGCCCGTCACCGCATAGTTGGACTTCGGCTGTTTTGGCTTTTCTTCCAGCGACAATACGCGCCCGGCCTCATTGAATTCGGCTACACCGTAACGCTCAGGGTCGTTGACGTGATAAGCGAACACAGAGGCGCCCGTTTCGCGTTGGCCCGCGTTCAACAGCAGCGACTGGAAGTCGTGGCCGTAGAAGATGTTGTCGCCCAGCACCAGCGCAGAAGTGTCGTTGCCAATGAAGGCCTCGCCGATGGTGAATGCCTGAGCCAAGCCATCAGGGCTTGGCTGCACGGCGTAGGACAGGTTCAGGCCCCATTGGCTGCCGTCGCCTAGCAACTGCTCGAAGCGTGGGGTGTCCTGCGGCGTTGAAATGATCAGAATGTCGCGGATACCGGCGAGCAGCAGGGTGCTCAGCGGGTAATAGATCATGGGTTTGTCATACACCGGCAGCAGCTGCTTCGATACCGAGAGCGTCGCGGGGTGCAGGCGTGTGCCTGAGCCGCCGGCCAGAATAATTCCTTTACGAGCCATGGGAATCCTTACTTATGGATTTCGTCTAGCATACGTTTAACGCCTTGCTGCCAGGGCGGCATTTTCAACTTAAACGCGCTTTCGAGCTTGCCCAGTGCCAGCCGCGAATTTCGCGGGCGCGGCGCGGGTACAGGGTAAGCGTCGGTATTGATCGCTGATACTTGATCAGCGTTCACTTTAAGCGATATGCCCCTGCAAAGCGCGTCCTGCAGCACTAATTGCGCGTACGCGTGCCAGCACGTTTCACCCGATGCAGCCAAGTGGTAGATCCCGGCAAGGTGAGCGTTCGCGGGCTGGTTGACCACCTGGCGCACGACATGGGCTGTAACGTCCGCGATCAGGTCAGCACCGGTTGGGGCGCCGAACTGGTCAGCTACCACGCTCAAGGCGTCCCGCTCCTGGGCAAGGCGCAGCATAGTCTTTGCAAAGTTATTACCGCGGGCAGCGTACACCCAGCTGGTGCGCAGGATCACGGCCTTGGCACCGCTGGCTTCTATGGCCTGCTCACCCTCAAGCTTGGTACGGCCATAGACCGACAGCGGGCCGGTGGCTGCGGTTTCTTGCCGAGGCTGATCACCGCTGCCGTCATACACGTAGTCAGTAGAGTAATGAATCAGCCAAGCGCCCAAGCGAGCGGCTTCACGCGCCAGTAGGGCAGGGGCCTGAGCATTGATAAGCGCTGCTGCCTGAGGATCACCCTCTGCTTTATCCACGGCTGTATAAGCGGCCGCGTTGACGATTACATCAGGCGCGAGCAAACGAACTGTGCTCGCCAAAGCATCCAACTGGCTCAAATCGCCACAGAGCTCGCCGTCACCCTGACGGTCCAGTGCGACAACTTCACCGAGCGGCGAAAGAGACCGCTGCAGCTCCCAGCCTACTTGCCCGTTTTTCCCCAACAGCAGGATTTTCACGCTTCATTTGCCCCGTATTGCTTAGCCACCCAATCACGGTACGAACCGTCCATCACGCCCTGCACCCATTCCTGATTGGCAAGGTACCAGGCGACAGTTTTGCGGATGCCGGTATCGAACGTTTCCGCAGGTTTCCAGCCTAGCTCGCGTTCGATCTTGCGTGCATCGATGGCGTAACGGCGGTCGTGGCCCGGGCGGTCTGTCACGTAGGTGATCAGCTCGGCGTAGTGTCCGACAGGCGCACCGGTCTTTTGGTTGATCACATTGCGCGCGGACGCTGGCGCCAGCTCATCGAGCAGGCCGCAGACCGTACGCACGATATCGATGTTGGCTTTCTCGTTCCAGCCGCCGATGTTGTAGGTTTCGCCTGTGGTGCCGGCTTCCAGCACACGGCGGATACCGGAGCAGTGGTCCTCGACGTACAACCAGTCCCGAATCTGCTGGCCGTCACCGTAGACCGGCAACGGTTTACCCGCGAGCGCGTTGACGATCATGAGCGGGATCAGTTTTTCGGGGAAGTGGAACGGCCCGTAGTTGTTGGAGCAGTTGGTGGTGAGGACTGGCATACCGTAGGTATGGAAGTAGGAACGCACCAGGTGGTCACTGGCGGCTTTGCTAGCGGAGTAGGGGCTGTTGGGGGCGTAGGGTGTGGTTTCAGTGAACGCCGGATCGTTTGGCGCGAGTGTGCCGTACACCTCATCTGTTGAGACGTGGAGGAAGCGGAAACCTTCTTTCTCCTGCCCGGTCAGACTGCTCCAGTGCGCACGTGCGGCTTCCAGCAGTCTAAAGGTGCCCATGACGTTGGTCTGGACGAATGCTTCGGGGCCAGTGATAGAGCGGTCTACATGAGATTCGGCTGCAAAATGGATCACGGCGCGGGGGCGGTGCTCGGCGAACAGCTTGGCCAAGAGCGACGCGTCGCAGATGTCGCCTTGGACGAAGTGATGCTGTGTGTTGCCTTCAAGGGACTGCAAATTGGCTAGGTTGCCTGCGTAGGTGAGGGCGTCGAGGTTGAGGACGGGTTCCTCATGGTGCGCGCACCACTGCAGAACGTAATTTGACCCGATGAAGCCGGCTCCGCCTGTTACTAGAATCATGAGTTAGGCCTGAATTTAAGTTGGCGTCTACTAACACTGACAGCTAAGGTCTTTCGAGTCGCTCAGCGAGCGAATCATCTACATCTGTGTCATTAATGCCGCTCAGGATACAGCACCGCCAGCAGTGATGGCTAGGTATCGCTCAGTTTCGATTTAATAGCTATCAGGGAATTGTAGTCGATTTGAGACGTATACCTGTTATAAGGTCATATTTAGCGAGCAATGGTGATGAGGTGTTAAAGATCGAGACCGCTGTAAAATGATGCTATTCAAATTATGCTGGTAAATGCTGTCGTATCACTGATAGTGGGGGTTGATGTATTTAGGTGTGGAGCGCATACCGCGAAGCAGGAAGCGGATAATCAGCTACTGATTAGATTATGGGTGATCTAGAAGCATTTTACTGTACCTAAGAGTGCATGTCGGGAGATATGGCATGAGTGTAAATGGCGCTTATACTTGAACTAGGCTGCCAGTATGGCCCATGAGTACCTAAGCCGCACGCATAGGGGCTAAAGAACAAGCTATATAAAAAGGTAATCAGAAAATTATAATGATATGTTAGTGCGGCCTTATACTTCAGGTTGGCGCCAATGGCGCCCGTCCCAAAGGTAAATGATGCTAGCGCTAATTAGATCGGATAAAGCGTTCGGCGTTATCGCTCTAAGTATATGTCTGCAAGGTAAAGTCAAAGACCGTTAGAAAAGTCCATTACTGCTCTTAACCAGCCTGACTTTGGATCAAGAGTAGGACGAGATCCAGTGCCGGTCCTAGAGCGGCTACTTCCCCAGATAATACATCCATCCGCTCCAAGGTTGCGGAGTGCTTCAAGCCGAGCTTTCATCTCATCATAATCTAACAAACGTATTGCGCCGTGCAACTGAACTTCGGGAGTTATAAATGGAATGATTTTTTTATGACTGTCATATTTTTTTGCAGCCGCTATATTATAAGAGGCATTACTTTTCCAGGAGGAAAAGTCATCGCCGCTATAGTTATACAAAGAAGGGCTGAAATAATCTACTGCCTTGGCAACGTCAGCATATTTAGCGTTCAGGTTATCATAGAAAGCACGCTTTTCCTCCGACCATATGTACGTATTTTGCGGCACTGTTGCATAGAGACCGACTAGCGCATTGGGGTTGGCTTGCTTGAAGATTTTGATTACTTGCAAATACAGGCTAGGTGTGGTTGGGTCGAATCTATTCCACGATTCCAAGTCTAAAGAAATTATGGTTGTCCCTGTCTTCGAATATTTGGCGGCAGTGCTTTTGATTTTTCTTTCATTGATTCTATTTTTGTTCAGGCTGAATTTTTCTGGAGGATCAAGTAGCTCATTTTCGTAGATTACAGCAATTCTATTAATTCCAAACTGCTGTGAGTCAGCAATAGCAGCTAAGCTCTGAGGAGATTGGCGAATGGATGGATAGGGGAGGAAAGCATGAATTTCAAAAGCTGAGCTAGAACTGCTGAAAGCTAGCATCGTTATGAGTAGGAATAAAAATCTAGCGCTTGCAAATTTCATGTATGTAAAAAACTTCATGTTTATATCGCAAATAAGTGTCAGAAGATGGGAGTGTCAAACATAGCACATTCGCCTGTCGCATACAAAGCGCGGAATGTCCTCGCGAAAATAGCTTGGGCGACGCGAGCTAAGTATGAAAATCTTCTAAACAGAAGCTTTAGGATGTTGGTGGGGAGTTCGTTAAATCCCTGATTCAGATTTCTGGTGATAACTGGATTGAGCAAATGCATTCAATCTTTCAGCTTAATGATTATAACGAATTAATGTCTGATGGTGGTAAACAATACGATTCGGTGCATGTGATTGTAGTTTCGGAAAGAGGAGTAAAATTTATTGCTATTGCGAGAAATGCCCAGTAGGGACTAAAGATTCAAATAGAAAAAGATCCATCCAATCTTACAATATGTTTAAATTAAGGTGGCTCTTATAATGAATCGAACAGACGCGAATGCTCGCTGTTTATTGACCTGCTCCGATTGAGTGAACCCAACCGGAGAACCGGCTCTAGAGAGTTTGGGATCTAGAGCCGTTAGCCGATTATGCGAGCCACAATAGACCAAAACAACTTGGAATTTTGTGAGTGTAATTTGAAGATATGCGCATGCCAAATTGACGCAAGGCATTAGCCTTCAATGCATTTAATTCTAATGCGCGTTCATGGTGTATTCTCAGCTTGGGATGCATTAAGTTCCGCGTTAAATTGCACAGTGCCAAGGATCGCTTCATAAGCTGTTCCTAGTTGCTTTGACAAACGCTTCAAATTATATTGTTTGGCTCGTTTACGTCCAGCATTACCGAGAGTGCGAATTTTTTTCGGGTTTCGACATAATTGTCTGATTCGGTTTGCAACAGCTTTGATGTCGCCATATTCTAAAACATGACCTTGTACACCGTCCTCAACAAGTTCTGGTAAAGCGCCCCAACGGTAAGCTAGAACTGGGCGGCCTGCAGCCATGCCCTCGAGTAAGGTACGTCCAAAAGTTTCTTGGCAATGTGACAGGTTAAGAATAATGTTTGCTTTTGAAACTGCATCCTGCGGGGTAGCCGTATAAGGAACAAGGGAGATATTTTGCGGCAGTTGCCCGCGCGACTCTAGAGTGCGGAGCGCGGCGATAGCAGGTGTATGCGGGCCTATCAGCAATAATCGGAGATTTGGCGTATCAGGCAAAAGTTCCAATGCTAGCTGTAGAAAGTCTTGAATGCCTTTCTTTGGTAGGTTGCTACTGACAAGGGCGGCAGTGATCTCGCCCTTATTTACATCATTAGGAATATTAAATGCTTTGGCGTCTATTATGTTTCCTGCCACATACGTCGCGTCAGGTTTGTATAAATGCTTAGCAGTAAAATCAGAGTTTGCAATTACGTAATCTGAAGCTTCCAAGATATGAGTTTTGATTTTTTCGGCACTTAAGCCGATCGATGCACACAGCTCAGCATCATGCAATGGAGATTCATGGGCATGTATTACCGAAGGTATCTTATATTCTTTGGCAGCCAATAAGGGTTCACGCATCATAATAGTGTTGACCTGCACCAAATCAACATTGTGTTCTTGAATGATGCGTCGAAACCTGTCCACCGCTAGTAAGCAGGGCGGGGTGGTGGCACTCCAAGACTGCGTGGATACGCAAGTTACTGCTATAGCACGTGAGCGTAGTGCGTCTACGTAGCTCATATTCAATAATGAAGGCACGCTTACGATGACGTTTATATGCAGGTCATTACATGCGTCAAGCACATCTAATAAACTGCGCTCAGCACCATACAATTCTTGATTCGCAGCGTGAGCGCATATCAAAATTGTGGGACTTCCTTCGCGCAGAGTGAGACTACCCTTAAGCGTTGGGTGGCGAGGATCATACCCAGCGGCGCGGCCTATTTTTTCATAATGCACAAGCGGTGAGATTCCGCTGCTACGTGCAGTTGGGCACTGTTGTAGATACCAAGCAGTATTGAAATCCGGGCCGGGTTCGCGCCCTTCAGTATACCCGTTATTGATGTAGTGCTCTCGGGGATCAACGCCTGCTTGCAATACGTCGGGATATCTTTCTAAATACCAGTTTGGATTAAATAGCGAATCCGCTTGATCATCTATAATGCTATCAGGGCCGCACTGCAATGGTTCCGATTCTTCTGCATTACTGTCTAGCGATTGTAATGGCGAACGGAGTGGTGGTTTAGCCGTCAACGTTAAAAGTTTTTTACTCTCAGCGGATTCTAAAAAAGATCTAGCCTCTGCTTCAGAATCGATTAGATGACAACCTTTGAATCCCTTTAACACTGGTAGATCATCCAGAGGGTGTTCTAATAGCTTGCTATCTATAAAAATAATGTGTGGTGCAAATATAGTCTGCTCGGCTAAAACTAGCGTTAGTTTGTTGGCAATCGCTAAGTTAAGGACGTCGGCGCTTACGTCTTTCGAGTTTGGATAACTTGGCCAGTGAAACAGGGCTAAGCGTGCGCCGCGCATTATAAGCGTGTCGAGTAAGGAGTTCTGAATATCCTTATGGATGGACTCCGAGCTTAGATCCGCTATTAAAAGCCAATCGAAGTTAGGCAATTCCGAGTTTTGTTTTTTTAGCATAGAAAGAGGCGCTGGAAAGGGGCGACTGTCTTCGCCGGGCTTGAGATATAAGGAGCTTGGATCCTCTGAACTCGAGTGCCAATGCTCCGCCAGAGATGTGTAGAGCTTTCTGAGCCCATAAAATGATGTGCGGACATGTGTGCTTGTGGCCATTGTCAGAGAGTTAGAGCACTGCCGGGCGAATACTAACGGTATACCGGGAAGCACATCGACTACAGCTGTTGGTCCATAATAATGAATTAACCGCCTGTTCAGCTCGTAGTCAGCAGCTACGCGTACTTCGTCCCAACCACCAAGGCGACGAATTGCCTCTACGCGAAACATCATTGTTGATACACTTGGTTCTATCAAGTGGTTTTCAACACGCCAAGTTTGGAAGTGTAAGCTTGAGTGGCAGCGTGCCCAGTTGGCCATTGTTGCGACAATGTTGCTATCGGCTATAAGCGGGCTGATCATCAGTTCAAGACGCTGGGGGTGAGACCAATCGTCACTGTCGTGGTTTACGACAAAGATGCCAGTAGCATGCTGCAGTGCTAAATTTCTCGCTGCGTATGAACCTTGGTTGGTGTGATGATGTAGTACTTTGATGCGTTTATCTTTTTTTGCGAGATCCAACACCCTGGTAACTGTGCCATCTGTACTGCAGTCATCTACAACCAATATCTCTAAATTGGACCAGGTCTGAGCAAGCAAGCTGAGTAACGCAGTTTGGATGAATTTTTCAGCATTATATGCTGGCATAATTACGCTGATTTTTGCTTGTCCTGCATGTGTGGCACCCACGTTGCCATCGCATTTAATATTGTCAATGGTTAGTTCAGTATCCTGATCAATTTTGACTAATGGATAGAGATTTTTTGAGGAAAATACTCGATTTATCCAATGCAACTTAAGATCAGAACTGGTCTGATCAGCAATATCATGATGAGGAAGGCATACGTTCGCCGCGGCTAAGCACAGGTCGGGAAGGATGCCTTGAGCGTTCAATTCGTGCTGAACACTTCGTCGAGCGGCTGACGGATGGCCACTATGTAATTGAATTTCTGTCGTAAGAAGGGTGTAGCCTGTACTATTTATGAATGGCGGTAGCGGGAGAGTGATCTTTTTGAGATACGTCAAGGCGTTCGACCAATCGAGCACACTAGCGTACCACCTCGCCAAAGCCCAGCATGCGTAGGATCTTTCATAATCATCGATAGAGTATTCTTGCAAACTTATTAAGTCTGGTATCGCTTTTCGTGAGAATCCACCCCACATTGCCGATTCTAGATCGTACGCTTTGAGCGGACGAGGGATGCGACCCTCTCGCAGACCATGTCTCGCGTAATGCTCATGCGGATCCATCCCCGAAAGAGCCACATCTGGATAAGTCGCAAGATACCATTCAGTGTCCAACAAGGATGGTGAGTGCGATTCTAAGACTGATTTAGACATTGGTATCTACCCGAAAATTTGCTATACCGTAATTCTGTTTCATACGACTTAATTCGTCCGTGGCAAAAATACGCTGATACTAAAACTGATACAGTTTGCCTAAATCCCAATCACATCCACCAGTATCATCAATGCTTGAAAAAATATGCAAAACTTTAGCTTGAAATCAGTATTCCCATGAACTCATCGCCCCATGATTAGTCCCGATTCCAGTTAAGCAGAATCTAGATTATTTAGCGCCAAAAATGCTTTGACATTGCAGTGATTCTATGGTCTGTGATGCCTTTTCGATCAACTCGTTTGTGTTCGCAAGGGCTGCTTCTAGAGCTATTTTATCTTCAAAATACTGCTCGAGTTCTGACTGAACTTTCGTAAGCTCAACTACTAACAGCTCATTTTCACTTAATGCTTGCCGCTCAGCGTTTTTACTGATCAGACTTTCTTTGCGAATGTCGTAAAGTTCGCGGGAAAGTCTTTGATTTTCATTGCGAAGTCGTTCTAGTTCGGGCGTTAAGTCAATCGCTACTTCCTCCTGAAGAACTGGACGTCCTGGGAGTGTGCCTAGACTAGAGGCGCTATTATCAGGTTTCTGATGGGAATAGGTGGGATTTACTGAGGCCAGAGTCGAGACTTGTCGAGCATTTGAAGTTTGGCCTGGTAGAGCTTGTTTTTGTAAGAGTTCTTCAGCCGCCTGAAGTTCAGATATTATTTGCTGTATTTTAGTGGTGATAGTCATTTTCATATCTATCCGTAACTGCGATTAGGTGCGGGTGTGCAAAAGCGAGCTATTAGTCATTCCCGAACAAGTCTCGAGTGTATACTTTAGACGCTACATCGCGAATTTCATCCTCCCACCTATTGGCAACTATGAGATCACAGGCAGACTTGAAATTTTCGAGGTTGTTGGTAACTGGTGAGTTGAAGTAAGAGTTCTCATTTAAGTTAGGTTCATACACAATAACGTTTATGCCTTTAGCCTTTATTCTTTTCATCACTCCTTGAATCGAGGCTGTTCGGAAGTTGTCCGAGCCCTTTTTCATAGTAAGTCGGTAAATTCCCACGGTGTTGGGGGATTTACTAATAATTGTTTCGGCGATGAAGTCCTTGCGGGTACGGTTAGCATCAACAATGGCTGCAATCAGATTGTTTGGCACATCTTTGTAGTTTGCCAGCAATTGTTTAGAGTCTTTCGGAAGGCAATATCCACCGTATCCAAAAGACGGATTGTGATAATGATTGCCTATCCTAGGGTCTAATCCAACACCTTCAATTATCTGTCGTGAATCAAGGTTATGTATCTCTGCATATGTGTCGAGTTCATTAATGTAAGCAACTCGCATTGCTAGAAAAGTATTAGCAAAAAGTTTGATTGCTTCTGCTTCTGTAGAGTCAGTGTATAGAATGCTGATGTCGCTTTTTAACGCGCCGTTTACTAGCAAGTTCGCAAATACTTTTGCTTGTTCGCTGTCGGATCCAATCACAATCCGAGAGGGATAAAGGTTATCGTGGAGAGCTTTCCCTTCACGCAAGAATTCTGGCGAAAAGATGATATTCGCGTGGCCCAATGTGTCTCTAAGAGTCTTTGTAAAACCTACGGGTACGGTGGATTTAATGATGATCGTTGCCAAAGGATTAATTTCTAGAACATCCCTGACGACTGATTCCACAGACGACGTATTAAAATAGTTGGTCACTGGGTCATAATCAGTGGGTGTCGCAACCACCACAAAATCACTGCCAATGTAAGCGTCTTTTTTAGAAAGCGTGGCGCGAAGATTAAGGACCTTATTTTGCAGGTAATCTTTGAGGCAGGCGTCCTCAAGATGTGAAATCCTGTCGTTAATGGCATCTACTCTCTCCGAGCGAATATCGAGCGCCACTACTTCATTGTGTTGAGCTAAAAGCACAGCGTTGGACATGCCAACATAACCAGTACCCGCTATTGCAATCTTCATGATTTGGCGCTATCCAGTTTTTCAGTCAATTCGCGAATTTGTTTCTCACGAAGTTGAATTCGGTTATTCAAATGAGTAATCAGTGCCATCCAAGGGCTACTACTTTTACATACTTCTAGTTTTTGTAAGTCTTCACTGTCCATCAGCTCAATAGATGAGTATAGTCTAGAGATGTATGAGAATTGCTCGAGCGTATTTCTGCCCATGACAGCAGGTAAATTTTTATGATAGGGAGAGCCTACCGAGTCGTTTGTTGTACTCAGAGTCCTAAAAAACATGGGCTCTTTAGCTTCGACGATCGTAGGATAGTATTCATCGATCTTCATATGGTTGCCAAGATTGTAGACGTGAATAGTTTTATTATCAGCCAGACCATCCGAGGATTTATAGGAATTGAGATAAGCCATTCCTGCAGAGAACTTAGGGAAATAATTGTGACGGATATCACTAATCTGACACGACTCGGAGTTCCAATAGCCTTCAAGCCCGTACGCGAATGATACTGCGTATCCGGTGAGACCTGGATGCATATGTTCACTTAGCTTTTGAACAAAATTTGCACTCAGGCCATCATCGTCATCTAGTCTAACTGTAGCAAGTAGCCCCTGGCTCGTGTTCTGCGTCTTCTTGTTGATTTCAAACTTCATTGCTTCATTTATATTTCTGAAGTCGTGATCTATACCCGAGCCAGAATCTATGGTTACAAGATTGAAGTCTATTGCGGTGGCATTGGCACTGCGGATCTTATCCTGTAAATTCCTCAGTCGCTCTTTGGGTAACAAATCTGAAAGCATTATGAGAACCGAAAAAGTGACTTCGGGGTCCGAAACTTTCTGGCAGCAAATTGAGCTGAGAGTGATCTTATCAAAAGTTTCTTCTCTGATATCCAACCTTTCGTCGCTCAAGATTTTTTCGACATGTTTTTCAAAGCCTTGCTCAGCGGCTCTCCATGCGGCACTGTTACGTTGTAGTATTGAATAGCGAATTGCAATAATTATGTGTTTATTCACTGTTGTGCCTCCAGACTTTCACTCTGCAAAGGGATATAAACTAGCTGCGAGGCGTTTTCTTTCTCTAAACTTGCCTGGAGGTTGATACCCAGCCTGCGCATTGATGAGTTGACAACAACTGCCGTATTCTTCATCTGTTCGCCGTAGTTCACGACGGACGTATTCTGGCCGTGCAGTCGGCGACGATATCCAACAACGTTCAAATGCTCTGCTTCAGATACTTCACATAATTTTAGGTACATGTCGTAATCAACAGCATTTCGAATGCGCTCGTTGAAGCCAGATGTTCGCCGCCAATAGCGCTTTTTGAACATCCTGAAATGATGTGCGATCATCGCTGTTAACATTTTTTCACGTGTGAATACTGGATAGTTGTAGCCCTGCTCGATGCGGCCATCCGGATACTCATTCTCGTATGTGGTATAAACCAATCCTAGATTAGGTTTCTTATCGAGAAGCGCTACACACTTTTCCACTACGTCTTCGGCAAGGTAGTCATCACTATCCAGCTGACCTACATAAATACCCCTGCACAAACTCAAAGCTGCGTTTGAGGCCTTGCCGATACCTCCGTTTTCCTGTCGAATCCATCGAACACGAGGGTTGTTAGAAAAATATCGCTCCAATATTTTGGGAGTGTCATCTGTGGATCCGTCATCGCAGATGCATACCTCCAGGTCTGTATACGTTTGATTCAGTGCGCTATGTATAGCGTCGCAAATAGTATCGGCGCAGTTATAGGCTGGGATGTAAATGGAGACTCGCGGCACATAATGGAAATCTTTTTTAAATTTGCTCAAATGCCTATAATAGGGGCATATTGTACTGAACAGCTCACCACTTATTTCTTTGCCGGCGCTGCGGTCAGTTTCATTTTCGCCTCCCTCTGGCTCCTGATGGTAGGCCAAAGCATCCATTACGGGTATGAAGTACTTTCCATCATTGAAGAACCTATAGCCGAGCTCTGTATCTTCGAAGCCCCAAGATATGAAGCGCTCATCAAAGCCGCCAACTAGGCTAAAATTCTTTTTAGAGAATGCAACGTTCCCACTAGCAAACGTCCTAAAAGGTAGCGACTCTGTACGAAGATTTTGAGTGCGTTCGAATATCTCCAGTCGCCAATCGACGGAATGAGATCCTTGGATTTTACCCGCTACATTGTTGTTAGTTACGATCTCTTTAAATCGTTCCTCCAGGTTGGCATCACTAAGGATTTCATTCACATGAACATTGCTCATGTCAATGTACTTCCTCGGCCCAATTAGTATGCTGTCGTCAAGCGTCTTCCACCATTTCGCGTAATTTTTAACTAGATGTTTGGACGGGAACATGTCTACATCTAGAAGTATTATTAGGTCGTTCCTAGCGATTTGGATACCATTGTTTCTCGCAGCAGCCGCTGTAAAACCAACGTCTTTATGCCATGAATATCTGATGTTAAGAACGTCGTCAAATTCGCGGATGACGGCCATTGTGTCGTACGAGCTGCCATCATCCGTCACGATTACTTCTATGAGGTGTTTCGGATAAGTTTGCCGAGCTAGCCCTGCCAAAGTCCTTCTTAAGGGCTCGATTCTGTTGTAGGTCAATATTATCACTGAGATCTTGACTTCGCTTCCGGCTGGATCGTTGTCAACATTTGTGATGAGGTGCGTGTAATCATTAGCAAGGCCTTCAATTGGAGGAAGCGGCCGAGCAACTGGAAAATTTCTAGGTATGTTTTTGAATCTACTTAAATCTTTATCTACAGGTACAGTCTTGCACTTAAACGGGATGTAATTAATTGGATACGATGTGCCGCTTTGTTTTCTTCTTTGATAATCAATTAGGAAATCTAGCGCGCCTATCGCGCCTAGGCGCGCTCGCCGCTCTTCAAGGGAATCAAGGTCGAGTGTATTAGGCATTGTGCTTGTCCGCTTCATTGCTGATTTCACGTTTAATGTTTGTGTTGACGTGGGCCGCTTCAATGGCTTTTTCCAGTCTTCGGGTTGACCGTCTATGGGCTACCAATGCTGACTCAGTGCTCTTGCTGCCGGTGTGTTGGATTTCAGCGGCAATTAAATCATTCACCTGCAAGCTTGCGTACGCATTGGTTGGATCAGAAGCTAGCACTTGGAGTAGTAAGTCTATGGCTTTAATATGGTCCTGTCTGGCGATCAGTCGCTCTACCCTGTGTGGTAACAGTTCCAAGCGTGCTGCATGCAGACCCACCGCTATATTTCCAACTTTAGGGAGTGCCTCTGCAAAGGCTAAAGATTCTTCTGCGGCAGTGTAATCACTGAGAAGTCTTTGGCAAATGCTCATGCCCAAGTGCGACCAACTGAAAGCGAAATTCAGCCCTGCGGCTCGCTGATATAGATCGAGAGCAACAGTTGTGTTTCCCTGCAGAAGATAACTTTCAGCTAATTTGCAGATGCAGAATGCGTTTTCGCCGAGCACTTTGCTCAAAGCTTCCCACGCGTATCGGGCATCATCGTATTCGCCCGTTTCTTGAAGAAGACTTGCAATGCGATAAGCTTGCATTATCTTTGTTTTTGCTAACTTATTCGATTTGCTAGTTGCTGCTCGGTACAGCTCCGAAACGAAGTCCTCACCCTCAGTCCGTGATATCACCGGATATAGGACTTGGGCAGGTTGAGGGGGCAAGATAAGGTTGGAACCAGTAATCAGCACGTTATTGGTAGTATTTCGTGCTTGAAGTGTATGGGTTTCGCCATTGAATAGCTCGTATGACAGTTTTATTTGGAATAGATGGTAGCCATCCCCAACCCCGGCTTCTTCTAGGTCCTGTCTGTATCCATCTGCTGTACCACGACCTACGACGTTGCCGTTGCAGAGTATTTCTACAGCTACTCGCTCAAGCGGATTTCCAGGATCCACAGCCCATCCGTACGCGAAGCCTCCATCGACATAGTCGAAGTGGCCGACAATTTGGAGCTTTTTGGTTGATTCAATCGGCATAACTGCATCCGAGCATTAAAGGTGGACGTGCTGAGAATTAAGTGTTTCAGCGCGCGTGAAAGTTACGATACTATTTGGTCCTTCTTTTCTATCCCTCTGTGGAACCTTGAGTGCATGGGTTGGGGGGGGATAGCAAGGCCGCCATAAGGACCGCTCAGGTAGTCATGGCTTAATCCAGGGTGGTAACAATCATCTACTTCGCCAGTCAAGGACCATTTGTTCATAAAACCAATCTGCTCGCGCTTGGCTCTCGACTGCTTTTCGTTATTCGAATCTTTGCCTCTGCTGGCTGACTCAGCATGGATAAGTTTGGCAAAGGGGGTCCACAATATTCGATATCCTACGGCCCTTACTTTCAGGCACATGTCAACATCGTTAAATGCCACAGGGAAAGCTATTTCGTCCAAACCATTGATTTGTTCGAAAATGTGCTTGTGGACTACCAAGCAAGCTGCAGTTACCGCACTTTGTTGTAGGGCTAATTGGTTCCTGCCCAAGTAGCCAGGGTCTCGATCTTCATATGTATTACCGCAGTGAGCAGCGAGGCCGTTGACTCCAACAATGACGCCTCCGTGCTGAACCATGCTATTCGGCCACAAAAGTTTTGCACCCGCTGCTCCTACTCCGGGCCTCATCACCTGCGCGACCAGTTCTTTCAACCAGTCGCGCTCGATCACTTCAATATCATTGTTCACCAAGCCAATCAGTTCGCCGGTGGCAATACCCGCTGCGCGGTTATTGATAGTCGAATAATTGAAAGGGTAAGGATGAGGTAGCACCTTGACACCGCGGGTGCTTAGTTCAGCGAGATAGGCTAGAGTAAGCGGATCACTTGACTGGTTATCGACCACGATGATTTCAAGATTGGGGTAGTCAGTGCCTTTCAACAATCCCTCAATACAGGCGTGCAGTAGCTTGTACTGATCCCTAGTTGGCACGATAAGACTCACGCGTGGCAGTTTCGTTGGCAACGGCCAGTGCGCCCTGCAAAGCGCTGGGTAGCCTGCCACTTGGCTGATCGTGGCGCCAGGCGCAATCTGTTGACACAGCCATCCAATAGCTTTTGCCCGTTTAGGGCACGGCTCAGGCTGTTCGGGGCTTGCCGTTGCATGGAAAGCACGGTGGTAAAGCACTCGAGGCAGATGTGTGACCTGCGCATTAGAGTTTTCTGTGGCTAAAGCAACTCCGGCCGTGAGATCGTGCCAGTTTACTATGCTCCGCTCTCCGTCGGCCTTGAGCAATATCATTGCTTGTCTGATGATGCGGGCACTGTATATTGCTCCGGGAGAAAATATGTCAGCGCCGATGAACAGGTCCATGTCCCACACCGGTTTCAGCCACGGCAGGCTGCGTTCACCTTGAGGGCCATCACGATCGCAATCCGAATACGCCCATGCGCTGCCATCGTCAAGCAAAGCGCTCAACTGCGCCAACGCAAACGGCGCCAGACGATCACCTGCCATTATCGGCAAGATGCGATCACACCCGTCTTCAAGCAACTGCACTAAGGCTGGCAAAAGATCGTCAGGCGCACTAGTGGCCACTTTGTGAACGTCGGAGCGGTAGTGCCCAAGGCTATCAACGCTTATTTGCTCGAGTGTATTATTGCCATCAGTTAACACCAATAGCCCTAGCGTGCCTCGAAGCTCCGGCGTCGTTTCGCTATCCAAGCGCTGAAACGCCTCAAACCACTGCGGATAGTGCTGCCACCCAGCGCTTTTGGGAAGGCGCAACGTTTGTTCCTTTGCAACTTGAGTAAGCAGAGTCAGGGTTGCATTATCATGTGCCGTATCCAGTTGCCGGAGCAGTCCTTCTAAACCCTCTGGGCGACAGCATAGGCGAATGGGGCTACCTACAAGCACTTGGCCAAGATCATTTACGATTTCTAGTACGTGCAGCCTTCCATCGGCCAATTCCCAGGGCAGATCAATTGAGAAGCCGTGTTTGCTGGACATCCGATAGGCCAAGGCTTGATTGTGCTCATTACAAGCGGCCTTACTAACCACTTGATCGCCTTCTCGCACCGTCACTTCAACATATCTATTGGGAGATTTCGGATCCCAGCACCAGCCAGCCACACGCAGACCGCCCGTGTGCCAAACCTGGGACGCGATACCTGCGCTGTCCTCACTAGGCGGGACCGGCAGCGAGAGTTGTCCTTCCAACACGAAAGTTTGGTTAGCAATTTGAGCGGTAATCAACCGTGCCTCATCAAGCCAGCGTTGGCGTAGCTGCACTGCAAAACCGTGGTACTGGTCGCCTGCCGGCGCACTCGGCTCATATTGGTCAGCCCGCACCAGTGCCACGCTTGCGCCGTCAATGAATATCTCGACGATCGGACGCTGTTCTTGCTGCGTATTGTCCATCGCCCAACCATGCAGTACATCGCCTTGAAGACCGAGTATGGCCCCGCTGAAGTGAGGTTGAATGGCGGACACTTCCGTCTGCGGTTGTTCCATAACATGTTCGGTCATTGGGCCAGGCTCAAGGTCAAAGGCAAATTGATAAGGTCGATTGTCCCTCTGTCGCTTCTCAGCGGGGTAGGGCCGGCAAACAGTGGTACGCCCAGTTGGGTCGCCAAGCCATGCGCCATCCAGGCACGGCCAGAATCCTTGGTTAAGCTCAGTACGCCATCACAGCCAGCGGCTTGGGCACGCTCCGCCAGACTGAACCCTTCCACTTCTGGTAAAAGCTGGACTCTCCCGGTGGCCTGCAACTGATTCAGCCAAGGGCTATCGGCGTGCGCAAGCAAACGGATGGGTAGCCCGGCCTGGCTGATGTGACGAGCGGCATCCAGCCAGGCATGGGCAGTTCCCTGATCGCGCAGGCTGTCACCGATCATCAGCGAATGCGGCGCATGCGTTGGAGCCTCGTTATCAACCGGTGTTGCCTCCACCATTAGCTTGGCGCCAGGCAACGCATCGCTATAAATGGGCTTCAGCCCCGGCCACGGCACCATGACACTTGCAGCCTCGCGGGCAAACCGTTGCCAGTCGTAGTCGCCTTGTTGATCGAGCAACCGGTCATCACGGCACTGGATGCTGTACGGAATGTTCAGCACTGCCAACAGATCACATAAGCCCACCGGGCACCGCGCCAAGTGCTCATACACGATTGCCTCCAATGGTAGATTGCGCAGGCACTCGACCAAATGGGTGAAATCGTTCGGCAGCTCGAATTCAAGATTCAGCGGTAGAGGGTTTAATGGAGCGGTCAACAACACCCAGGTGCTGTGGCTGCTCTGGCGATAACTCAAACTGAAGCCCGCTTCTGCCTCAGAGCCATCTTGAATGCGGAGCGTATGGTCAGTACCCGGTTGCCAGCAGGCATTCCGCTGATTTACCGGCTTACGCGTCAAGTGCTCAAGGCGAGCCTGCTGCAGGGCCTGGCGTGCAGGTTTGATGGGGTCGCGCAGGCAAAATGCTTTATAGCGCGCCGATGCTTCGGGGTAGCGTTTGCGCAATGTGGCGTTGTTCATTGCCACACGCAGTACCTTCTCGGCCCCGAACGAAATGCCGCCCTGGTGCGCCACAAACACATTGGGCGCGCCCATATGGCGCCAACCGTGGCTGCGGGCGCGCAGGCACCAATCGGTTTCTTCACCATAGCCGCGGGCCAGGTGCACCTCATCGAGGTAGCCCACCTCATCGAGTGCCGCCCGCTTGATGTACAGGCAAAAGCCGCAGCCCGTCTCGATTTCCACCGGCGGGCTGGCGACTTGGCGGGCCAATTCATCCAGTTCGGCCTGCGCCTTGGCGCTGGGCATGTCGTGGCAAATCTGGCTGCGTGGGAAGCTCATCAACTCGCCGTTGTTGGTGAACGGCGTCACCGATGCAATGCGTTCGTCGCTATAGGCCACTTCACGCAAGCGATCCAGCCAGGCACCGTGCACGCGGGTATCGGCATTTAGCCACACCACGTCCTTGTTCGGGCTCAGGGCCATGGCGCGGTTCATCGTGCGGATGAACCCAAGGTTCACGGCGTTTTGTATCAGCGTGATCTTGCCTTTGGCAGCCAGCACTTTAAGTGCCTTGGCCAGCGCTGGGACGGGCGTCTTGTCTTCGATGACCACCAGGCGATGCGCAGTGCGGTTCAATTTGCGGGCGTCCAGCGCGCTGTTGATGCACTCCAGTGTTTCTTCGAGGCCGTTATAGACCGGGATCAGCACATCCACCGGGTTGTTTTCGCCACCACCCGCACTAGCAGGGGGGACGAAGACCGGCATGGCGTAAACCGGGCTGCCGAGTAGGGGGGTGCCATTGGCGAACTGCAGCGTAACCGCAGGCGTTGGGTTGGGCACGCTCACCCGTAACCCGCCATGGCTTGCTGGCAGGCCTGCTGCGCTGAGCAGCGGATGGCTGACGCTTGCGGTCGCGTTAATGCGCCCGCCGTTGGCTTCGATTTGAATAGAGGCGGGCACTTGCAGGTTCTGCAAATCGACTGCCCAGCCCTGGATTTCCTTCTGATCAGGCAGATAACGCACAACCCCGACAGTACTGGGAGCATCGCTTTGTGCGGCAAGCAGCTTCAGCACAACCGCCAGCTCTTTGCCTGTATGGATATCGGGCAGGTGGGCCAGAATCATCCGTCGCACGTCCGCAGGTGTTTCCGAAAGGCTGCGGGCCTCCCAGAGGGTCAGGCGCAGGCCAAGGTCATTGGGCTGAAGTTTCCAGGCGTTGGTCAGGTAGCGCGTGGCCAATGAGGGTTGGTCTTGCGCCAGCAGGCTACGCCCCACCAGGGCGTGGATATCTGCCCGCTCGGGCAGGGCCTTTGCGGCCTCGGCAAAAAATAAAAAAGCCAGCTTGGGCGTCTGCGGCAAGGCCGCGATGCCTTTCCATACGAGTGCTTCGGCCCGGTACTCGGGAATCTGCAACGCACGTTCGAGTGCAGTTGCCGCCGCGTCGTGCTCGTTGGCCTGACGGTGGCGGTGGAAGATGTCCATGAGCGTTTCTCGCCCATGGTCGAGTTGTCTGGACATAAGCTTGGCTTGGCTGCAAAAAATAAAAAGAAGGGCGACTCGAGAGCCGCCCCCTTTGGCATACCCCCGGCCTTGCGGCCGGGTGTACGTTTCGCTACGACAGGGCTAGTTACACTTGGCCGTGCAGTACAACGACGTTGTCGATGTTTGCGATGGCTTCGTTGGAACCAACGATGCCCAGGGCCACGTCGGCGTGAGTGCCGCCGTTGTCCAGGACAGCTTCCCAAGCAGCTTTGCCAGTTGCATCGGCTTCGCGGCCCAGTGCGGACTGGTACAGGGAGTCGATGAAGTCGCTGTTGGACTTCTGAGCAGCTTCAGCCGAGCCAACGATGCCAGCGGCCACTTCGGCGCGGCTGGTGCCGTTGAACAGCTGGGATACCCAAGCGTCCAGGCCTTCTTGCTCAACTTCGCGGCCCAGTACGTTTTCGTACAGTTCGCGGACGAAGTCACCGTTCGACTGATCCAGCTGGATGGCTTCGTTCGACAGAGCGATACCAGCAGCTACGTCGTTCAGGTTGCCACCGTTGGCCAGCACGGCTTGCCATGCGGTCGAGCCTTCTTCATCAGCGGCGCGGCCCAGGATAGCCTGGTACAGCTCGTTGATGTCTTGGGCCGAAGCTGCGCCAGCGAACTCAGCCGAGTTCAGGAACTGGTTGGCAATGTCGGTCAGCGAAGTGCCTTCGCTTACCAGGGCGGTGAAGTCTTTGGCGCCGGATGCATCAGCGTCACGACCCAGGATGCCTTGGTACAGGCGCAGGGCAGCTGCTTCTTCGTCGCTGTGAGCCAGGGCTACAGTTTCGGTGGTGTCACCGTTAACGAAGGTCAGGAACTCAGCGTCAGTGATGGCGGCAGTTTGGTTGCCGGTCAGGTTGACGTTGAAGTTGTTGCCGACGGTGAAGGTGTAGTCGTCGCGCGAACCGTCCAGCTGAACGATGTCGAAGCCAGCGCCAGCGTTGACGATGTCAGCGTGGTCGCTGCCGCTCAGGATGATGGTGTCATCGCCCGAACCGGTGGTCACGTTGTTGTTGCCCAGGCCAGCGATAACGGTGTTGTTGCCGTTGCCGGTCACGATGGTGTCGTTGCCGTCGCCAGCGTCGATCAGGGTGTTCTGGTCGCCTTTGACAGTGATGACGTCGTCACCGTTGCCAGTTGCAACTACCAGCTCGATGGCCGAGGTATCAACGGCTGGAGCCAGAGCAGCAGCGAAGGTTTGAACGTCGCCAGCAGCTGCTTGACCTTGCAGGTCAACAACCAGGTTGGCATCGCTCTGCAGCACGTAGGCGCTAACGCCAGCGGCTTCGGCAGCAGCCAGGTCGACAACCACTTGGTCGCCTTGGGCGCCTTCGACTTCGCCGAGAACGATGTCAGCTTGGCCAGAAGTTGGCAGCTGAACAACGTTGCCTTCGATGCCGGCGATGTTGACGTTTTCAACGGTGTCCAGGTTCAGCAGGCTGCTGATGGCAGCGATGGTGTTTTCGGACAGGTTGGCGCTATCGGCGTTCAGGGTGTCTTGCAGAGCGCTGCTCGACTGAGGGCTATCGTATTGCATGATGTATTCCTGTTACTTCAGGCCATGTGGCCCGCTGCAATAGTATTCTGCTCGGACGCAGAGTTTTCCCACGGAGACTTAAGGCGGGCAGCGTTCATCTTCGTTACGGGTGTTAGGGCGAGGTGCAAGGCCACCAGCGGCTCGTTGCCGGTGGGGCCGTGCATCATCTGATTCGCGACCAGGCGTTGTGGTTCCGTATTTTTGAAAACAACAAGGCCGGTTAATTCGTAATGCTTGCGCAGTGGGCCTACCAGGCTGAAACCAACACAGATCAGCGGTAGCCCCTGGCCACGGGCACCGACTGTGGTGCCTGTCGAGACATTGCGGCATGGGCCGGAGCCGGCCACCATGCAGGTATAAAGAAGGTCGACACCGACAGGCTTTTCGGCCCAGTCGATGGCGAAAGAATCGATAAATTCATCGGCGCCCGGCTCGCCAACCCAGCCTTCACCGGACACGACTTCGCCGCTTTGGCTCAGGTGGGCGGTTAAGGTAATCGGCAGCGGCTTGGTGCTGGCGGCGATGGCTTGCGAAGGGTCGGTGCTCGCCACGACTGCGAAGGTACGCATGATGGCGGGGGAGGTGTCGATGCGATCAATGCGCAGGTCCACAGGCTCGATCACTTCGTCGAACATGTGGTACTCGGTGATCAGCACGGTGGTGACACCGCCTTTAACCCGGGCGACGATGGTGTCGCCAAGCTTAGTCAGCATGTTTTTGCTGACGCCCTCGGCGGGGAAGAAGTCGATGGAGCCTTTACCTAGCGGCGCTTGTTGTAGCGCGATGCAGACAGGTTTGTCTGCCGGAGGCTGGGAGGCGTACCTGAAGATATACATGCCCGGTTCGAGCAGGGTGACCCGGGAGCTGATTTTCAGGCCGTCCAGGGTTTGCGAAGGCATAGACATGGCGTTGTTAAGCTCCTTTTAAGCAATAACACTGGTAGCTAACGTGCTCAAACCCGTGCATACACTGAACTGCCATTGAAGGCTCCTTGCGAGTGGCGAAGATGCCGCCGGAGGGGGAAGATGTCAACCAAGAAATCTAAAAAAAAATTCATATCAGTGGGGAACTTAGCTATAAGCGGGACGATCTTTCGCCGCTTTTTGTACATAACTGAGTAGCAGGGTAGGACGTTGCTAGTTTCAAAAAATTCGCCTGAAATCAAAGACTTAAGACATTGGCATGCAGACATGGCTAGTTTTGGTGGTTTTCTGGCGTCTAGTTTTCGCCGGTTTCAAGGTATCTAGCCGTTTGTCACTCTGACCGCTCAAGCAACTGCCTGTTTCCGTTCTGATCAAACATTTCATGAAATTCTACTGTTCGTCGCTGAACAAAGCGGCTCAAGGAGCAATCTGACACGCTGCCTTCTTTGGTGGGTGTTACACTGCCCGCCGCTTTCGCCACTCCTCAGTACGGACACCATGAGTTATCAATCCGAAAACACTCTGCAAGCCGCCCTTAGAGCCTGCAAAAGCAGCTTCCTTTCGGTAGGCTTCTTTAGTTTCTTCGTCAACGCACTGATGCTGGTGCCCACGTTCTTCATGATCCAGGTATCGGGTCGCGTGGTGCCCTCTAGCAGCACCTCCACCTTGCTCATGCTTACGCTGATCATGACCGTGTTGGTCGCGACAATGGGTACCTTGGAGTGGGTGCGCTCCCGCATCATGGTGCGCATCAGTAATCGCCTGGATGTGATGCTCAGCCGCGACGTGTATAGGGCAAGCTTCAAGCGTGCTCTGAATAGCGGCGGCTCTGACGCAACGGCGCAGTCCCTTAACGATCTCACCTCGCTACGTCAGTTCTTTACAGGGCCAGGGCTTTTTGCATTTTTCGATGCCCCATGGTTCCCCATTTATACCATCGTGATGTTCCTGTTCCACCCATGGTTCGGCTGGATGACCCTGTTTTGTGGCGCAGTGTTGACTGTGCTGGCTTTCGTAAACCATCGGTCTACTGGCGGTGCGTTGGCCGAAGCGAACAAGGAAAACGTAGCGTCCAACGTGGTAACGAACCGGACCCTGCGTAATGCCGAGGTCATCGAGTCGATGGGTATGCTTGATACCCTGATGAACCGGTGGGCCAAGCGCCAGCGCAACATCATGCTGTTGCAGTCCAATGCCAGTGATAAGGGCAGCGTGATCAGTTCTACCTCCAAGACATTCCGCATCTGGTCGCAGTCCATCATGCTGGCACTGGGTGCTTATCTCGTTGTGACGCACGAAATCAACCCCGGCCTCCTGATGGCAGGTTCACTGCTGTTGGGCCGCGCGCTGTCCCCCATCGACCAGATGATCGGCAGCTGGAAAGGCTTCGTCTCCGCGAAAGTCCAATACGACCGCCTCAGCAAAGTCATGGACGATCTGAAAAACGAACCTGAGCGCATGCCGCTTCCAGCGCCGGAAGGCCACATCCAGGTCGAGAACCTGATCGTCGCCCCGCCTGGCGCCAAGGCCCCGGTCATCCGCAGCATCAGCTTCGTGGCCCCGGCCGGTTCCATCGTCGGCATCGTCGGCCCAAGCGCCGCCGGTAAATCCACGCTGGTGCGTGCCCTGATGGGCATCTGGCCCCCACAGCACGGCGTGGTCCGCCTCGACGGCGCCGATATCGCCACTTGGGACAAGCAGGCCCTTGGCCCATACGTCGGCTACCTGCCGCAAGACATCGAGCTGTTCGAAGGCAGCATCAGCGAGAACATCGCCCGTTTCGACAAGATCGACCCGGAAAAGGTAGTGGAAGCGGCCCAGATGGCTGGCGTGCACGAGATGATCCTCATGCTGCCCGATGGCTACGACACGGTAATCGGCAGCGACGGCGTCAACCTGTCCGGCGGTCAGCGGCAGCGCATTGGTCTGGCCCGTGCCATTTATGGCAACCCCCGTCTGGTGGTGCTCGACGAGCCTAACTCCAACCTCGACGATGTGGGTGAGCGCGCCCTGGGCGTGGCCCTGCAAAAGCTCAAGGCAACCGGTGCCACGGTCTTCATCGTCTCGCACCGCCCCAACATCCTCACCCGCCTGGACCGTATTCTGGTCATGTCGGGCGGTACCATTTCGCTGTACGGCGAGCGCGACCGCGTGATCGCCGAGCTGGCAGCGCAACAGGCTAAAGGCCAGCAGCGGGTCGCTCAGCCCGCGCCTGGCCAGCCCCCGGCCGCGCCGCCTGCTGCACCCAATGCCACGCCACCGGCCACTCCGCCCGCTGCACCCAATGCCGCGCCGCCCGCAGCCCCCGCTGCCGCGCCTGCCACCACCACCAGCACCGGCGTGTGAAAGGATTTCTAGATGAGCAGTAAAGCGATCACCACCTTCGATCACAATTTTGACGACATGCCCACGTCCGACCGCGGCATTCGCCGCATCGGCCTGACCATCGTCTTCGTTACATTCGGCATTTTCGGCAGCTGGGCGGCCTTCGCGCCCCTCAGCAACGCTGTGCATGGTTCCGGTGTGGTCACCGTGCAGAACTACCGCAAGACCGTGCAGCACCTTGAGGGCGGCATCGTCAAGGAACTGCTGGCCCGCGACGGCGACCTGGTCAAGAAGGGCGACCCGCTGATCGTGCTGGACGAGTCCCAGCTCAGCGCCGAGTACGAGTCCACCCGCAACCAGCTGATCGTGGCGCGATATAAAGAAGCACGCCTACGGGCGGAACGCGACGGCCTGAACGAAATTCCGCCGGTCAAAATGGACGGCACCGATTCGGTCCGTGCTCAGGAGGCCATGGCGGGTGAGTTGCAGGTGTTCAACGCGCGTCGCAACTCGCTGCAGGGTGAAATCTCGGTCAACCGCGAGCGCATTCAGCAGATGAAGCAGCAAATCGCGGGTTTGAACGACATGATCGGGACCAAGAGTGGGCTGGAGAAGTCGTACACCGGTGAAATCAAGCAGCTCAAGGAGCTGCTGGCCGAAGGCTTCGTGGACAATCAGCGCCTGCTCGAGCAGGAGCGCAAGCTGGACATGCTCAAGACCGAAGTGGCGGACCACCGCTCCAACATCACCAAGACCAACCTGCAGATTGGTGAGACCGAATTGCAGATCGTGCAGTTGAAGAAGAAATTCGACTCGGACGTGGCAAATGAGCTTTCGGACGTTCAGGCTCAGGTCTTCGACCTTCAGGAAAAGGAAGCAGCCCTGCGTGATCGCCTATCGCGTGTGGTGATTCGCGCACCCGAAAGCGGCATGGTGCTGGACATGAAGGTACACACCATCGGCGGTGTAATCAGCGCGGCTACGCCGATTCTGGATATCGTGCCTGCACAGTCCGAGCTGGTGGTGGAGGCCAAGGTGGCCACCCGTGATATCGACCGTCTGGAGTTGGGTAAAACCGCAGACATTCGCTTTACCGCCTTCAACCAAGCTACCACGCCGGTCATCGAGGGCAAGCTGGTGCGCATTTCGGCGGACAGCCTGACCGACGAGCGCAGCGGCGACACCTACTACCTGGTGCGTGTGCAGGTGACCGAAGATGGCATGAAGAAACTTGGCAGCCGCAAGCTGCACCCCGGTATGCCTGCTGACGTGCTGATCAACGCCGGCGACCGCACCATGCTGCAGTACCTGCTCAAACCGGCCCGCAACATGTTCGCCGAATCGCTGATCGAGGAATGATTGTGCTGCGTTTGCTACCTGGAATGCTGATGTGCATGGTCGCCTGCCAGGCGGTGGCCGTGGAAGGGAAGGGCGCGCCAGCTGACGTGCCCAAAGCGGTGTCGGCGTCGACCTACACGCTGGACTTGGCCGGCCTGTACCGTGAGGCCAGGCTGGAAGACCCTCGGGTGCTGGCCGCCTATGCCCGCGCGCGCTCGGCCGAAGCCCAGCAGCGCGAAGCCTTGGGCGGCCTGCTGCCGCAGGTGTCGGCCAACGCCAACACCAGCCGCGTGCTGCGCAAGAACGAGATCGACCGCGACATCTATAACAACGAAAGCTATTCGTTGAGCCTGACCCAGTACCTGTACAACAAGCCGGCCTGGGAGCGGTACCAGAAGTCCAAGAGCGTCAAGGACCAGAAGGGCCAGCAGGCCGAAGATACCCTGGCCGAAGCCACGGTCGACCTGGCCAAGCGCTACTTCGTGGCCCTGGCCGCCGACGACGAACTGGCGCTGGTGCAAGCCGAGCGTCGTGCCACCCAGAAAAACCTGGACCGTGTCACCAGCATGTTCGACCGGCAGATGGCCAAGATCACCGACAAGCTGGACATGCAGGCGCGCGTCGACTTCCTGGCCGCCCAGGAGGTGGAAGCCCGCAACCAGGTGCAGGTCAGCCGTGAGGCGCTGGCCGAGATCGTCGGTCGGCCCATCACCGAGCCGCTGAGCCGGGTGCGTAACGATGTCGCGCTGCAGGCGCCCACCCGTCCTTTGCAGGAATGGTTGACCCAGGCCGTGGAAACCAACCCGCAGCTCAAGGCCTCGCGCAGCGGTGCCGAGGCAGCCATGGCGGCCGTGCGTGAAGGCAAGGGCGAGCACTACCCGCAGCTGTCCCTGAGCCTGAGCGCCCAGCAGAGTGACCAGGGTTACGACAACACCCAGGCGCCGCGCAGCGACAGCTATGTGGCAAGCCTTGGGGTGAAGATCCCGATCTACAGCGGTGGCTCCACCTCGGCCCGTGTGCGTGGCTTGTATGACGAGCAGCTGGCGGCCGAAGAACAGCTCGAAGGCATTCGCCGTCAGGTGGTGAAGGAAACCACCACGGCCTTCCTCACGGCCCAGGCGGCGGTGGACAAGATCCGCGCCAACCGCAACGCCCTGTCCTCGGCCCAGCAGTCCAGCGTAGCGGCGCAGAAGGCGTTCAGTTACGGGGTGGTCAACGCGGTGGATGTGCTCACCAGCGTGCAGAACGAGTTCAAGGCGCGTCGTGATTTGCTCAAGACGCAGTATGACTTCATCACCAATCTGTTCCTGCTCAATCGTTGGGCGGGTCAGCTCAACCAGGACAGCGTGGACAACGTCAATGTGTGGTTGAGCCCTGTGCCAGAGCCGACCCTGCCGGGCGGTGACGTGGCGCGGCTGGATGCGCGCCGCTGATTGGACGGGTGGGGTGGGCTTGGGCGGTAGCCTAGGCTGTTAAAGAGATCGCTCGGCACACGCCTCCTGGCGTTCCTCAGAGCCTACGCGGCCCCCCCTGTGGGAGCGGCCTCGTGCCGCGATGGGCCGCGCAGCGGCCCCCGGGATATCCGCTGCGAAGCTGCAATCCTGGGTCCGCTTTGCGGCCCATCGCGGCGCAAGGCCGCTCCCACACGACCAGCCTTTAGAACCCACCCAAATTCAGACCATTCCTACACCCCAAGCACTGGCCATTCTCCCCCCTGGAACTTATTCTCCCGCGCCGGTTCCTAACCCCTTCAATAAGGCCTGACCAGCAGCTGGCGCCGCGCCAGTACTTTGTGAGTCGAGTACTCCCCCCGACCTATGTATACTGCCGCATGCAAGCGAGTACGCGCGGCTCGGAGCTGCCGCGTCAAGCCCCAATAATCACACATGCCCGCACGGCACTATCGGAGTTGGTTAAGTCGCATGAAAGCAATCGTTACTGGGATCACTGGTCAAGACGGCGCCTACCTGGCGGAACTGCTGCTGGAAAAGGGCTATACGGTCTACGGCACCTACCGTCGTACCAGCTCGGTTAACTTCTGGCGTATCGAGGAGTTGGGCATTCACACCAACCCTAACCTGCACCTGGTCGAGTACGACCTCACCGACCTGTCGGCCAGCATCCGCCTGCTGCAAACCACCGAAGCCACCGAGGTGTACAACCTCGCCGCACAAAGCTTCGTGGGTGTGTCCTTCGAGCAACCCCTGACCACCGCCGAAATCACCGGCCTGGGCGCTGTCAACCTGCTCGAAGCCATCCGTATCGTCAACCCGAAGGTACGCTTCTACCAGGCCTCCACCTCCGAAATGTTCGGCAAGGTGCAGGAAATCCCGCAGGTCGAAACCACCCCGTTCTACCCGCGTAGCCCCTACGGTGTGGCCAAGCTGTACGCCCACTGGATGACCATCAACTACCGCGAGTCGTACAACCTCTTCGCCACCAGCGGCATCCTGTTCAACCACGAGTCGCCCCTGCGCGGCCGTGAGTTCGTGACCCGCAAGATCACCGACTCGGTCGCCAAGATCAAACTGGGCCTGCTGGACAAGCTGGAACTGGGCAACCTCGACGCCAAGCGCGACTGGGGCTTTGCCAAGGAATACGTCGAAGGCATGTGGCGCATGCTGCAGGCTGACGAGCCAGACACCTTCGTACTGGCCACCAACCGCACCGAAACCGTGCGTGACTTCGTCACCATGGCCTTCAAGGCCGCTGGTATCGAAATCAACTGGAGCGGCAAGGACGAAGCCGAGCAGGGCACCTGCGCTGCAACCGGCAAGGTACTGGTCGTCATCAACCCGAAATTCTACCGCCCAGCCGAAGTCGAGCTGCTCATCGGCAACCCGGCCAAAGCCAAGCAGGTACTGGGCTGGGAGCCTAAAACCAGCCTTGAAGAGCTGTGCCGCATGATGGTCGAAGCCGACCTGCGTCGTAACGAAAAAGGGTTCTCGTTCTGATGCAAATGGCCAGCAAACGCGCACTCGTCACCGGGATCAATGGCTTCACAGGTCGCTACATGGCGGCCGAATTGCAGGCCAAGGGTTATGAAGTGATCGGTACCGGGAGCCAGCCTTCGGCGGCGCCCGATTACCACCAGGTCGATCTGGCCGATGGGCCGGGCCTGCGTGCGTTGCTGGCCGAACTGCAGCCGGATGTGATCGTGCATCTGGCTGCCATTGCGTTTGTCGGGCACGGCGCTGCCGATGCCTTCTATCAGGTCAACCTGATCGGCACGCGCAACCTGCTCGAAGCCATTGCGGCCTGCGGCAAAACGCCAGAGTGCGTACTCATTGCCAGCAGTGCCAATGTCTACGGCAATGTTTCCGAAGGGATGCTGGACGAGCACACCCCGCCTGCACCTGCCAACGACTACGCCGTCAGCAAGCTGGCGATGGAGTACATGGCAAAGCTGTGGTGCGACCGGCTGCCGATCGTCATCACGCGTCCGTTCAACTACACAGGTGTTGGGCAGGCCGAGAACTTCCTGCTGCCCAAGATCGTTTCGCACTTCCAGCGCAAGGCCCCAGCCATCGAACTGGGCAACCTGGATGTGTGGCGTGACTTCAGCGACGTGCGCGCCGTGGTGCGTGCCTACCGTGGCCTGATCGAGGCGCGGGCAGTGAGCCAGACCGTGAACGTGAGTTCCGGCATCACCCATTCGCTGCGCGAAGTCATCGCCAAGTGCTCGGCCATCACCGGGCACACGCTTGACGTGCAGGTAAACCCTGCGTTCGTGCGCGCCAACGAGGTCAAGACCTTGTGCGGCGACAACGCCCGCCTGCGGGCGCTGGTGCCGGGTTGGGAAACACCCGCTCTGGACGAAACGCTGGGTTGGATGCTCGCCGGTCAATGAAGGTCATTCTTTCCGTCGAGTCGGTTCGCTTCCCGCTGACCGGTATCGGGCGTTACACCTACGAGCTGGCCTCGCGGCTGCAGCAGTGCGATGACATCGACGACCTGCGGCTGTTTGCCGGGCGCAGCTTCGTGCCAGCGCTTCTCAAGCCAGCAGACCAGTCCGATGCCGTGCATGGGCTCAAGCGTTTCGTCCAGAAAAACGCCTTGGCCGTCGAAGCCTACCGGCGGCTGATGCCGTTTCTGCGTAAGCGCGCATTGCGTGGGCATGATGACTTCATCTACCACAGCACCAATTTTTACCTGCCGCCCTTCGCAGGCCGCAGCGTCGCCACGTTCCACGACTTGTCGCCTTTCACCTGGGCCCATTGCCATACCCCGCAGATCGCCCGGTACTTGCAAAAAGAGCTCCTGCTGACCCTTGAGCGGGCCGATGCGCTGATCACGGTGTCCCATTACATTCGCCAGGAGCTGGCCGATTACTTCAACTGGCCGCTTGAGCGCATTCATGCGGTTCCCCTGGCCAGCTCGCCGCAGTTCCATCCCCGTAGCCCGCAGGCGCTCACACAAACGCTGGCGCGTCATGGTCTCGAACCTGGTGGCTACAGCCTGTTCGTGGGCACCATCGAGCCGCGCAAGAACATCGAAAACCTGCTCGACGCTTATGGCCGCCTACCGCTTGCCCTGCGCCAACGCTGGCCGCTGATCCTCACCGGCTACCAAGGCTGGCGCAGCGAGGCCATCCACGCCCGCATCGCCCAGGCGCAGGAGCAGGGCTGGGCCCGCTACCTGGGCTTCGCCCCCAGCGAAGACTTGCCGTTGCTGTTCGCCGGCGCCCGGCTGTTCACCTTCCCGTCCCACTACGAAGGCTTTGGCCTGCCCGTGCTCGAAGCCATGAGCTCCGGCGTGCCGGTGGTGTGCTCCAACAGCTCTTCGCTGCCTGAGGTCGCAGGCCATGCAGCGCTCATGTGCGCGCCCGATGACGTGGAAGGCTTGACCGCACTGCTGCAACGGGGCCTGGAAGACGAAGCTTGGCGCGCCACGGCCATTGCCCAGGGCTTGCAGCATGCCGGTGGTTTCTCGTGGGAACGGTGTGCCCAAGGCACCCTTGAGGTGTATCAAGCGGTCAAGCAACGATGATCAAGGTTCTGCATTTTTTCAAAACCTACTACCCCGATTCCATGGGCGGTATCGAGCAGGTGATCTTCCAGATCGCCGAAGGCACCCAGGCCCACGGTATCGAGCCCGAGGTGCTGTACCTGAGCTCACGTGGCGCTGCCCGCAACGAGCCGGTGGCCAACCACCTCACGCACCGTGCCAAGCTGGACCTGCATGTCGCCTCCACCGGCTTTTCGTTGTCGGCCTTCAAGGACTTTGCCGAACTGGCCCGCAAGGCCGATATCGTGCATTTCCACTTCCCTTGGCCGTACATGGACCTGGTGCACTTCGCCACCCGGCTGAACAAGCCGACCGTGGTCAGCTACCACTCCGACATCGTCAAGCAGAAGTGGCTGCTCAAGCTGTACCAGCCGCTGATGAACCGCTTTTTTTCCAGCGTCGACCGCATAGTGGCCTCTTCGCCCAACTATGCGGCGCACAGCCCGGTATTGACCCAGTTCAAGGACAAGGTGTCGATCATCCCGTATGGTCTGGACCGGTCCACGTACCCCAAAGCCAGCGCCGAAAAGCTGGCGTACTGGCGGCAACGGTTGGGCGAACGGTTCTTCCTGTTCGTCGGGGCGCTGCGTTATTACAAGGGGCTGGACTACCTGCTGGAGGCCGCGCGTATCAGCGGCTTGCCCGTGGTCATCATGGGCGGCGGCTTCCTGGAGCAGCAGCTGCGCCAGCAGGCCAGCGACGCGGGCCTGAGCCAGGTGCAGTTCCTGGGTGGCTTGCCGGACGAAGACAAGGTGGCGCTGCTGGAACTGTGCTATGCCTTTACCTTCCCGTCGCACCTGCGTTCGGAGTCCTTCGGCATCTCGCTGCTGGAAGCGGCCATGTACGGCAAGCCGCTGATCTCCTGCGAAATGGGCTCCGGCACCACCTTCATCAACCTGGCCGACCAGACCGGGCTGGTGGTACCGCCGCGCGATGCACCGGCGCTGGCCCAGGCCATGCAGCAGCTGTGGGACGACCCGGCCCAGGCCCAGGCCATGGGTGCCGCCGCCCAGCAACGCTTCGAGAACGTCTTTACCGCATCGGCCATGGCCAATGCCTACGCCGAGCTGTATCGCAGCCTGTTGTAGCCCGGTCAGTCAGGCACAACGGGCGCGAAGATCGCCGCATGCCGGCCTTGCCGGTGTGAACCGAGAACGGATTTCATGGAACGACGCACGTTATTGATCACTGGGGCCTCGGGCTTTGTCGGCAGCGCCCTGTGCCAGCGCCTGGCGACGGTCGAAGGCCTTACGCCCCGCGCCGCCTTGCGCCCCAGCAGCCAATCGCCTCTGGCAGGCATAGACGCGGTCACCGTTGCGGGCCTGAGCGCCGATACCGACTGGCAGGCGGCCCTTATCGATGTAGACGTCGTGGTGCACGCGGCGGCGCGTGTGCATGTGATGAAGGAAACCGCCACCGATAGCCTGGCCGAGTTTCGCCGTGTGAACGTGCAGGGCACGCTCAACCTGGCCCGCCAGGCGGCGGCTGCGGGCGTGCGCCGCTTCATTTTCATCAGCTCGATCAAGGTCAATGGCGAAACCAGCCAGCCGGGCCGGCCCCTGCATGCCGATGATGCCCCCGTGCCTCAGGACGCCTATGGCGTTTCCAAGCACGAGGCCGAGCAGGGGTTGCAGGCGGTAGCCGCCGAAACGGGCATGGAGGTCGTCGTGATCCGGCCGGTGTTGGTCTACGGCCCAGGCGTCAAGGCCAACTTCCTGAGCATGATGCGCTGGCTGGAGCGTGGCGTGCCCCTGCCGCTGGGGGCGGTACACAATCGCCGCAGCCTGGTCTCGCTGGGCAACCTGGTCGATCTGATCATCACCTGCGTGGAACACCCTGCGGCAGCAGGCCAGACGTTCCTGGCCAGTGACGGCGAGGCTGTATCCTTGAGCGAGCTGCTGCGGGCCCTCGGCCGGGCGCTGGGCCGCCCAGCCCGCCTGGTGCCGGTGCCCGCCGCGCTGTTGCAAACGGGCGCCGCGCTGCTGGGGCGCCGTGACCTGGCCCAGCGCCTGCTGGGCTCGCTGCAAGTGGACATCACCAAGAACCACCAGCTGCTGGGCTGGCGACCGCCCTACACGCTGGAGCAAGGCCTGGCCGCCACCGCGCACGCCTTCAAGGAGAACCACCGCCCATGACCGCCATCCTCATCGTGGCAGGCATCGCCACCTGGCTGATGACGGCCGCACTGCGCCGCTACGCGCTGTCGCGCAGCCTGCTGGACATTCCTAATGCCCGCAGTTCGCATACCTTGCCCACGCCCCGGGGCGGGGGGGTGGCCTTCGTCGTGGCCTTCATGGTCGGTGTGCTGGTACTGGGCTGGGCCGGGTACGTGGCGCCGTCGGTGCTGGTGGGCATCCTCGGGGCAGGGGGCCTGGTGGCCGTAATCGGGTTCATGGACGACCACGGGCACATTGCCGCGCGCTGGCGCCTGCTGGGCCATTTCGCCGCAGCCGGCTGGGGGCTGGCCTGGCTGGGTGGCCTGCCGCCGATCAGCGTGTTCGGCTGGCCGTTGCATGCTCTGTGGCTAGCCGCGCCGCTGGGCCTGCTGTACCTGGTCTGGCTGTTGAACCTGTACAACTTCATGGACGGCATCGATGGCATTGCCAGCATCGAAGCCATTTGCGTGTGCCTGGGCGGCACCGTGCTGTTCTGGCTGGCGGGTGCGCCGGGTGCTGCGTGGTTGCCGCTGCTGCTGGCCGCCACCGTCACCGGTTTCCTGATCTGGAACTTCCCGCCTGCCCGCATCTTCATGGGCGATGCGGGCAGTGGTTTTCTTGGCATCGTGCTGGGTTTGCTGACAATCGTGGCAGGTTGGATAGATCCGCTACTCTTCTGGGGGTGGTTAATACTTTTGGGTGTATTCGTGGTAGACGCTACCTTCACCTTGGCGCGCCGTTTGCTACGCGGTGAAAGGGTCTACGAAGCACATCGCAGCCATGCCTACCAGTACGCCTCGCGGCGCCACGGTCGTCACCGGCCGGTGAGCCTGGCGGTGGCGGCTATCAACCTGGGCTGGCTGCTGCCCGTCGCGTTGGTCGTCGTGGTGCTCAAACTTGATGGGGCAACCGGAACCTTGGTGGCCTATGCCCCTCTGATACTGTTGGCAGTTGCCTACCGGGCAGGGGAGAAGGAATAGCATGCTCCAGCAAGGCGGGCGCAATCAGGGTTGTACAGGGCTGTATGTTCGGCAGTCGCTCTGGTCATTTTCACAAGATGGCGTAGCCATGAGGAAAACCCGATGAGCAATGCGAAGAACGACAGGCTGCGGCAGTTTCTGGTCACCCTGTCACGTCGGCAGAAACGCCTGATCCAGGTGTGTGCCGACATTGCCCTCATCTGGTTCGCGCTGTGGCTGTCGTTCATCGTGCGGCTGGGCGTGGAGGAGATGTACAACCCCATCGTCGAGCACACCTGGCTGTTCATGGCCGCGCCGTGCGTGGCCATCCCCTTGTTCATCCGCTTCGGCATGTACCGGGCGGTGATGCGCTACTTCGGCAACGATGCGCTGGTGGCGATCATCAAGGCGGTGACCCTGTCTTCGCTGATCCTGGCGGTGGTGGTGTACTGGTACAGCAACCACGAGGTGGTGGTACCGCGCTCGATCATCTTCAACTACTGGTGGTTGAGCATGGTGATCATCGGCGGCTTGCGCCTGATCATGCGCCAGTATTTTCTGGGCGACTGGTTCACTGGCGCCCATCAGATCCCTTTCGCCAACCGCGACGACGGGCAGATCAAGGTAGCCATCTATGGCGCAGGTACTGCCGGCAACCAGCTGCTGGCGGCGTTGCGCATGGGCCGGGTGATGCGCCCGGTGGCCTTCCTCGACGATGACGGCGACCTGGCCAACCGGGTCATCTCCGGGCTGCAGGTCTACAAGCCCAAGCACCTGCAACAGATGCTCAAGGAAACCGGCGCCCAGGAGGTGTTGCTGGCACTGCCGTCGGCCACCCGCGCGCGGCGCCGGGAGATTCTCGCCCTGCTCGAACCGTACCCCCTGCACGTGCGAAGCGTGCCGGCCTTTGCCGACCTGGCCACTGGCCGGGTAAAGGTGGACGATATTCAGGACGTGGACATTGCCGATCTGCTCGGGCGCGACCCGGTGCCCGCGCAGGAAGGCTTGCTGGAGCGCTGCATTCACAAGCAGGTGGTGCTGGTGACCGGTGCCGGCGGCTCCATTGGCGCCGAGCTGTGCCGGCAGATCATCGGCCTTGGGCCCAAGACCTTGCTGCTGCTGGACCATGCCGAATTCAACCTGTACAGCATCCTCAGCGAGCTGGAGCAGCGCGTGGCCCGCGAATCGCTGTCGGTGCAGTTGCTGCCGATCCTGGGCTCGGTGCGCAACCAGCAACACCTGGTCGATGTGATGAGCACCTGGCGCGTGGACACCGTCTACCATGCAGCCGCCTACAAGCATGTGCCGATGGTCGAGCACAACATCGCCGAAGGCATTCTCAACAACGTCTACGGCACCTTGTGCACGGCCCAGGCGGCATTGCAGACCGGGGTGGCCAATTTCGTGCTGATCTCCACCGACAAGGCCGTGCGCCCGACCAATGTGATGGGCAGCACCAAGCGACTGTCCGAGTTGATTCTGCAGGCGCTCAGCCGGGAAGCGGCGCCGGTGCTGTATGGCGATTGCAACAAGATCGCGCGGGTGAACAAGACCCGCTTCACCATGGTGCGTTTCGGCAACGTGCTGGGTTCGTCCGGTTCGGTGATTCCGCTGTTCCACCAGCAGATCAAGACAGGTGGCCCGCTGACGGTTACCCACCCCAAGATCACCCGTTACTTCATGACCATCCCTGAGGCGGCGCAACTGGTGGTGCAGGCCGGGGCCATGGGGCAGGGCGGGGATGTGTTCGTACTGGACATGGGCGAGCCGGTGCGCATCGTCGAGCTGGCGGAGAAGATGATTCACCTGTCGGGCTTGAGCGTGCGCAGCTCGTCCAATCCTCAGGGCGACATCGCCATCGAGTTCACGGGTTTGCGGCCGGGTGAGAAGTTGTACGAGGAGCTGCTGATCGGCGACGACGTATCCCCCACCGCGCACCCGATGATCATGGCGGCCAACGAGGACTACCTGGCGTGGGAACGGTTGCGCGAAGGGCTGACGCTGTTGCTGGCGGCGGTGGCCGAGGACGACTTCACCCGCGTGCGGCAGTTGCTGCGCGAGATGGTGAACGGGTATTCGCCGCAGGGCGATATCGTGGACTGGGTTTATTTGCAGCGTCGCCAGGGGCCGGTGGAGCGGTAAGTGCTTGAGCCGTCGATTGGGCTCGGTGCCCCGGGGCCGCTTTGCGGCCCATCGCGGCACGAGGCCGCTCCTACCCCGGGAGGCGTTAGCCTTCAGATGCGGTGCTAGGCAGGCGATGACACGGCGTGAAGCACAGGCCTACCCGGACCTGTGGGAGCGGCCTCGCGCCGCGATGGGCCGCAAAGCGGCCCCAAGATCTAAAGCGCGCCCACCATCTCCGCGGCTCTTACCCCGTAGGGCACCCAGCACCCCCGCATTCAGCACCACATCACACACCCTAACCCCCAAGCGACTACCCCGACCCTCCTGTCAGACTCAAGCCCCCAGCACGTCAGCCCCATTCCCCATCTATCACCTCTCCCCCAATAAACCCTGCTACACCTCACCAACTCAACCGATCCCACCTCTCCAGCCACCCCCCACCCTAAGCCCACCCCCGACCAATCCAGTAACCATTACCCCACCCCCAACCCTGTCCCACCCCCCACCTCCAGCGCTAGGGTTAACCCCGCAGCCCAAGGAACAGGCTGCCAGAAACGACCAACCCTAGGAGTCTTCATCATGCGTAAAAACCTGCTCACCGCGCTGCTGCTCCCACTCATCGCCAGCCTTTCGTTCACCGCAAACGCAGCACCGACCAATGCCACGACCATGGTCGAACCCATGGCGATGGTCGCCCAGGCAAGCCAGTCAGCAACCCCGCTGGTCGACCTCAACAGCGCAGATGCCCTGACGCTCCAGAAAGAACTCAACGGCATCGGCAAGGCAAAGGCCGAGGCAATCGTCGCCTACCGCGAAGCCCACGGGCCATTCGCGTCGGTTGATGAATTGCTCGAGATAAAAGGCATCGGCAATGCGCTGCTAGAACGCAACCGCGACAAACTGAAAGTGCAATAAGTACAGAGGGGCGGGCCTTCGACAGGCCCGCTCATTGAAAGGCCATCAACCGCATTCAGCGGTCTTGAGCATCCCGGGCATCGGCCTCGGCGTTGCGTTCATGAACCTTGCGCAACTGCTCGTCAGTCAACGGCAGCTTCTTGGCCGTGTCGCGCAGCATCATCAAACCGCCGACGATCGAGCCAATGGCAACGATGAGTATCAGCCAGGCATACCAAGGCATTTTCCTTCTCCTGTTGCGAATGTAAGCGGCTTGCTCACCTGTTTTGAGCCAGGCGCCGCTTCGTTGGTTCAATGGTACGGCGCCTCACGCAGGCCCAGCACCCACCGGCCCACATCCTGGCCCACCGTCCGACCAAATCCTGGGCCAGCGGCCCCCCCAGCCTGCGTCACATCGTTTACAATGCGCGCCGTTTCCGACTTGCCAAGAGACCCTGCCATGCCTGCTTGCCAGACGCCCCTTATCGTCGCCCTGGACTTCCCTACCCGCGAAGCCGCCCTGAAGCTGGCTGACCAGCTGGACCCTGCGCTGTGCCGCGTCAAGGTGGGCAAGGAGCTGTTCACCAGCAGCGCGTCGGGCATTGTCGAAACCCTGTGTGACAAAGGCTTCGAAGTGTTCCTGGACCTGAAATTTCACGACATCCCCAACACCACGGCCATGGCCGTCAAGGCCGCTGCCGAGATGGGCGTGTGGATGGTGAACGTGCATTGCTCCGGCGGCTTGCGCATGATGGCTGCTTGCCGTGAAGAACTGGCCAAGCGCAGCGGCCCGCAACCTCTGCTGATCGGCGTGACCGTGCTCACCAGCATGGAACGCGAAGACTTGGCCGGTATCGGCCTGGATGTCGACCCGCAAGAACAGGTACTGCGCCTGGCGGCGCTGGCCGAAAAGGCCGGTATGGACGGGCTGGTGTGCTCGGCGCTGGAGGCCCCGGCGCTCAAGGCCGCTCACCCTGGCCTTCAGCTCGTCACCCCCGGCATTCGCCCGGCAGGCAGCGCCCAGGATGACCAACGTCGCATCCTCACGCCGCGTCAGGCCCTGGACGCTGGCTCGGACTACCTGGTAATCGGCCGCCCCATCAGCCAGGCCGCCGACCCGGCCCAAGCGTTGGCAGCGGTAGTGGCCGAGATTCGCGGCTGAGCCTGAGCCGCACGCCTTTCAGGCACCGTCATCGGATCGGGACCTGAAAGGCGTGCGTCCAGTCAGTCATTACACCTTCAACACCAGCTTGCCGAAGTTCTGCCCGTTGAACAGTTTCAACAGGGTGTCTGGGAAGGTTTCCAGGCCGTCCACCACGTCTTCCTTGCTCTTGACCTGCCCATTGGCCAGCCAGCCGGCCATTTCCTTGGCCGCTTTGCCGTAGTCCTTGGCGTGGTCCATCACCACGAAGCCCTCCATGCGCGCACGGTTCACCAGCAGCGCCAGGTAGTTGGCCGGGCCTTTGACCGCTTCCTTGTTGTTGTACTGGCTGATCGCACCGCAGATCACGATGCGCGCCTTGAAGTTGATGCGCGTCAGCACCGCATCCAGAATCTCGCCCCCGACGTTGTCGAAGTACACGTCCACGCCTTTCGGGCATTCGCGCTTAAGGCCTGCCTGTACGTCCTCGGCCTTGTAGTCGATGACGCCGTCAAAGCCCAGTTCATCCTTGAGGTACTGGCATTTCTCGGCACCGCCCGCGATACCCACGACGCGGCAGCCCTTGATCTTGGCGATCTGCCCCGCAATGCTGCCCACCGCACCCGCGGCGCCGGAGATCACCACGGTGTCGCCGGCTTTAGGCTGGCCCACTTCCAGCAAGGCAAAGTACGCCGTCATGCCGGTCATGCCCAAGGCCGACAGGTAGCGGGGCAGGGGTGCAAGGCTCGGGTCGATTTTCTGCAGGTTCTGGGGCTCGCCGGTAAAGTAATCCTGCACGCCCAATGCGCCGTTCACATGGTCGCCAGGCTTGAAGTCCGGGTGGTTGGACGCAACCACTTCGCCCACGCCCAGGGCGCGCATCACCTGCCCCAAGGCAACCGGCGGGATGTAGGACTTGCCCTCGTTCATCCAGCCGCGCATGGCCGGGTCCAGGGAAAGGTACAGGTTGCGCACCATCACTTGCCCTTCACCGGGTTGTTCGGCAGGCAGGGTCTCGAACTTGAAGTCTTCACGCGTTACCGCCCCGACCGGGCGTTTGACGAGCAGGAAGCGGCGATTGGTCTGGGTCATGACGGGTCCTTGAAGAATGGAATGGGCACAAGAGGATAAATCTACCTTGTTGATGAAAGCAGGTCCTCAACATCACTGACAAGCATGGTCCTATAAATGTCCATGTGATGATGCTGCGGCCTTACCAGCGGCTGGCTATGCTCGTGTGCCTCACAGGCCCTGACAGGAGCGCGGCATGAGCATGAGTTTTTCGGGCCAGGTAGCACTGGTCACCGGGGGCGGGGCGGGCATCGGCCGGGCAACGGCGCTGGCCTTTGCCGGCGAGGGCCTGAAGGTGGTGGTCGCCGACCTGGACGCCGTGGGCGGCGAGGAAACGGTCGGGCAGATTCGGGCCGCAGGTGGCGAGGCGTTGTTCATCGCCTGCGACGTGACCCGCGAAGACCAAGTCCGCCAGCTGCACGAGCACTTGGTCGCCGCCTATGGCCGGCTGGACTATGCCTTCAACAATGCGGGCATCGAGATCGAGCAGGGCAAGCTGGCCGACGGCAGCGAGGCGCAGTTCGACGCCATCATGGGCGTGAACGTCAAAGGTGTGTGGCTGTGCATGAAATACCAGCTGCCGCTACTGCTGGCCCAGGGCGGCGGCGCTATCGTCAATACCGCCTCGGTGGCGGGGTTGGGCGCAGCGCCGAAGATGAGCATCTACAGTGCGTCCAAGCATGCCGTGATCGGGCTGACCAAGTCTGCCGCCATCGAATATGCCCGCAAGGGCATCAGGGTCAATGCCGTGTGCCCGGCCGTGATCGATACGGACATGTTCCGCCGTGCCTATGAAGCCGACCCCCGCAAAGCCGAGTTCGCTGCCGCCATGCACCCGGTAGGGCGCATCGGCACCGTGGCCGAAATCGCCAGTGCGGTGTTGTACCTGTGCAGCGATGGTGCGGCGTTTACCACTGGGCATTGTCTGACGGTGGATGGAGGGGCCACGGCAATTTGAATCGGTGAGGTTGTGGTGGATGAAGCCCAAAGGCTGCCAGGGGTTGAGCGCTGGTCCTGAAGATGCATTATCACGCTGACATCCTGGGGCCGCTGCGCGCCCCATCGCGGCCGGTCCGGCGCCCCGGCAAGGCCGCTCCCACACGGGGCTCAGTAGCCTGTAGATTGCACTTTTGTGGGAGCGGTCCTTGTGCCGCGATGGGCTGCGCAGCGGCCCCAAGTTCTCCGCCCCGAGCCGCAAATCTTCATCCCTCGCGCACCCCCAGCGTGCCGCCACCATGTCCCTCCACCAACCACCGTCGTTGCCAGACAACATCCGGCCACCCATCCCTGCCTTTCATACGTAGGACGACTCCTACAAACCCATTACCGACATACTCATAGCTATTTGACACTATTCTGACGTCAGGCCCTTGTTCAGGGGTTGGCAACGTTGCCACCCTTGGCGTTCGGGATAACCTGACACCCACAAGGGGAATCGGCATGGGCGCGAGCAAGCACGGTGTGTTGGCCAACCTGGGCATGGCGCGCAAACTCGCGCTGGGCTTCACCCTGGTGTTGCTGCTGACCCTGGCGGTGGCTGCCATCGGTATCGCGGCGTTGCACAGTGTCGGACAGCGCTTTGACAGCCTGCGCGCGCTGGCACAATTCAATACCGACCTGTTGCGTCTGCGCCAGCACGAACAGGCATTTGCACTGCGCTCCGACATCAAGCAAGCCGAAGCCTTGCGCGCCGGCTTGCAAGGGTTGGTCGAGCGCGCTCGTGCACTGCCGGCCCTGGCCGCAGCCGAGCCCGAGCTGGCCGCCTATGGGCAGGCATTCGAAGCGTTCGTCGGCGCGGTGCAGGCCAAGGAACTGGCGCTCGATACCGCCAGCTGGTCGGTCTCAAGCGTTGCCAACAACCTCGACGTGCTGCAATCCGGCCTGGCTGATGACGGGGTGTATACCCTCAAGCAATCACAAGGCCAGCAGGGCGGTGAGTTCCTGGAGCAGGCCGCGCAGGTGGCGCAGGTCTCGCGGTTGATGCTCCAGGCCATGGATGAAGCCCGGGTGCGCCTTGAGAAAAGCCGCAAGGGCGAAGACGACGTCAGCCAGGCGCGCATCGCGCAAACGGTCGAGGCCGCCAGCCTTGTGGGCCAGTTACAAGCGGCTGTCACCGACAGTGGCTACCAGAGCGTACTCAACGAGGTGGCGGGGCACATTGGCAGCTTCTCCGAAAAACTCAACGAATACACCGACCAACTGGCCAGCGAACAAGGCCTCAAAGCGCAGTTGCAGGCCTCGGCCGAGCACGTCACAAGTCGCGTCGATCAGGCCTACCTCACCGAAGAGCGCGTGCTGCAAGGCGACTTGCAGCGCAACACGGTGGCCATCGCCATCGCCACCGCGCTGGCCTTGCTGGTGGGCGTGCTGGCCGCCTGGCTGATCACCCGCGCCGTAGTTGGCCCGCTCAAACATGTGATTGCCCGTGCGCAACGCATTGCCGACGGCGAACTGGCGTTCGAGCCCGTCGCCCCGCGCCGCGATGAAGTGGGGCAACTGATGCAGGCCATGCAGCAGATGGCCGCCGGCCTGTCAGGCATCGTCAGCGGTTTGCAGCAAGGCATCGAGCAGTTGGCCGGCAACGCCCAGGCGCTGTCGGCCGTGACCGAGCAGACCAACCGCGAAGTCGGCAGCCAGAAGGAAGAGACCGAACAAGTGGCCACGGCGATGCAACAGATGACGGCTACCGTGCACGATGTGGCGCGCAACGCCGAGGAAGCCGCGCAAGCGGCGCAGGCTGCGGACGAGAAGGTCGATTCGGGGCAACATGTGGTGCGCCAGAGCATGCAGCGCATTGAGCAGTTGGCCGCCGCAGCCGAAACCGCCAGCGCGGGCATCGAGAGCCTCAGCTCTGAAATCCATACCATTGGCGATGTGCTCGAAGTCATCAAGAGCGTGGCCGAGCAAACCAACCTGCTGGCCCTCAACGCGGCCATCGAAGCGGCCCGGGCCGGCGAGCAGGGGCGCGGCTTTGCAGTGGTGGCCGACGAGGTGCGTGCACTGGCCAGGCGCACGCGCCAGTCCACCGAGCAGATCGAAACCCTGGTGGCCAGCCTGCGCGGCAATGCGCAGCAGTCCGTCGCGCAGATTCGCGGCAGCACGGAGCTGGTGCGCCTGGCCGTGGCCGATGCCCTGCACACCGAAAGCGCATTGGGCAGTATTGCCGCAGCGGTGTCGTTGATTCAGCAGATGAACCAGCAGATCGCCGCCGCCGCCGAACAGCAAAGCTCGGTCGCCGAAGAAATCAGCCGCAGCGTCACGCAAATTCGTGGCAGTGCCGACCAGGCTGCGTTGGCCATGCAGGACAGCGCCCGGTCCAGCGTCGAGCTGGCGCAGCTCGGCACCGACCTCAAGGGCATGGTGGGGCACTTCAGGCTGTGATGGCGCCGCCCTGGCAGGGCTCCGCCGGCGTAGAGCCTGCCATGGGCGGGTGTCTTACGCCTTGCGTGGGTTCAGGATCAGCAGGGCCAGTACACCGGCCACGATGCCCCAGAAGGCCGAACCGATGGAGAACAGCGTAAGCCCCGAGGCCGTGACCATGAAGGTGATGACGGCCGCTTCACGCTCGCGCGCTTCACTCATGGCTACCGTCAGGCCATTCATGATCGAGCCAAACAGGGCCAGCGCCGCAATCGACAGCACCAGTTCCTTGGGCAAGGCCGCGAACAGCGCTGCCAGGGTCGCTCCGAACACGCCGGCTACACCGTAGAACACGCCGCACCACACGGCCGCGGTGTAGCGCTTGCTCGGGTCTTCATGGGCATGCGGCCCGGTGCAGATGGCCGCGCTGATGGCGGCCAGGTTCACCCCGTGCGAGCCGAACGGCGCCAGCAGCAACGAAGCCAGGCCGGTGGTTGAAATCAACGCAGAGGCCGGCACCTGATAACCGTCTGCCCGCAGCACGGCAATGCCCGGCATGTTCTGCGAGGTCATTGCCACCACGAACAGCGGAATGCCGATGCTGATGGTGGCTGCCAGCGAAAAGTGCGGCGTGGTCCATACCGGCGTTGCCATTTCCAGGGCGAAGCCGCTGAAGTCCAGCAGCCCCAAGGCACCGGACAGGGCCGTGCCCACCAGTAGAGCGGCCAGTACGCAGTAGCGCGGGGACAGGCGCTTGACCAACAGGTAGCTGAAGAACATGCCCAGCACCAGCAAGGTGCGGTGCTGGGCGGCGACGAAGATTTCGCTGCCGATCTTGAACAGGATGCCTGCCAGCAGCGCCGATGCCAGCGAGGCAGGAATCCGCTTGACCAGGCGCTCGAAGCTGCCGGTCAGCCCACAGATCAGCACCAGCGCAGCACAGGTGATGTAGGCCCCGATCGCCTCCCCGTAGCTCACCCCGCCCAGGCTGGTGATCAGCAGCGCCGCGCCGGGCGTGGACCAGGCCACGGTCACGGGCGTGCGGTAGCGCAGGGACAGGCCGATGCTGCAGACCGCCATGCCGATCGAGAGCGCCCAGATCCAGGAGGATATCTGCGCGGTGGTCAGGCCAGCCGCTTGCCCGGCCTGAAACATCAGCACCAGCGAGGAGGTGTAGCCGGTGAGCATGGCGATGAAGCCTGCGACCACCGCCGAGGGCGAGGTATCTGCCAGGGGGCGAAGACGAGCGGAAGTGGCATCGGTCATGAAAAATCCTTGTAAGGGTGTACGCCGTGGTTTTCAGACTAACGCCAGGCGAGGTGACAGCAGCGATACAGCGATCATTGCTTTTAACCGTACAGTCGTTAACTATCAGGCGCTCTGGTATGACGGCATTGCAGGGGTAGGGGTGATGTACAGGTTTACGGCGATTATCAATCGGGTAACTGCTACAAGGTCAAGTTGATGCTCAGCCTGTTGGGGCGGCCCTACGAGTGGCACGCCGTGGACATTCTCAAGGGCGAGACCGAGACGCCCGAGTTCCTGGCCATGAACCCCAACGGCAAGGTGCCGGTGTTGCAACTTGAGGACGGTAGTTACTTGTGGGAATCCAATGCCATCCTCAACTACCTGGCCGACGGCAGCGAGTTCCTGCCCGCCGAGCCGCGCCTGCGCACCCAGGTCTTGCAGTGGCAGTTCTTCGAGCAATACAGCCATGAGCCGTATATCGCTGTGGCCCGCTTCATCCAGTTCTACCTGGGGCTGCCGGATGATCGCGTGGAGGAGTACCGCAAGTTGCACAAGGGCGGGTACAAGGCGCTGCGTGTGATGGAGCGGCAGTTGCAGGTGACGCCGTACCTGGTAGGTGACCAGTATTCCATCGCCGATGTGGCGTTGTATGCCTACACCCATGTGGCACAGCAAGGCGGTTTCGACCTGGCGGACTACCCGGCCGTGCGTGCCTGGCTGGAGAGGGTGAGCAGCCATCCGCGGCATGTGCCGATGGTGGGCTGATTCACGAGTAACATGTAGGAGCGACCTCGCTCGCTGGCGGGTGCCAAGGCTGCACCCGCCACCGCTGAATCAACCCTTGCCAAACCGCTCATCCAGGTAGGCAATGATGGTCTTGGACTCATACATCCAGGTCACCTTGCCCGCTTCCTCGATGCGCAGGCAGGGCACCTTTATCCGGCCACCGCCTTGTTCCAAGGCCTGGCGGTGCATAGGGTCGTTCTTGGCATCGCGCAACGCCACCGGCACGTTCAGGCGGTGCAAGGTGCGGCGGGTCTTGACGCAGAACGGGCAGGCATGGAACTGGTAGAGCGCCAGGCCCTTGGCCGCCTCGTCCACGCGGGCCTGGGCCGCCGGGTCGCGCTTGCGCTTGGCCGGGCGGCTGGCCCAGTCGCCGAATACGATAAGCTGGCCGAGGCCAACCCGCAGGGCTTTGACGATCATGTACAAACTCCTGAAATGAAAAAGGCCGACCGGCAGGGGTCGGCCTGGGTGACGAAGCCGGTTACTTGATCAGGCTGAGGAACTCGCTGCGGGTGGCCGCGTTGGCGCGGAACTCACCCAGCATCACCGACGTGATCATGCTCGAATTCTGCTTCTCCACACCGCGCATCATCATGCACATGTGCTTGGCCTCGATGACCACGGCAACGCCGGCGGCACCGGTCACCTGCTGCACGGCATCGGCGATCTGGCGGCTGAGGTTTTCCTGAATCTGCAGGCGGCGGGCGTACATGTCGACGATACGCGCCACTTTCGACAGGCCCAGCACCTTGCCCTTGGGCAGGTAGGCCACGTGGGCCTTGCCGATGAAGGGCAACATGTGGTGCTCGCACATCGAATACAGCTCGATGTCCCGGACCAGCACCATTTCGCTGTTGTCGGAACTGAACAACGCGTTGTTGGTCACTTCTTCCAGTGTTTGCTCATAACCGCGGCAAAGATACTTCATCGCCTTTGCAGCCCGCTTGGGCGTGTCGAGCAGGCCCTCACGGGAGACGTCCTCGCCAATCTGGCTGAGGATCTCGGTGTAGTTCTGTTCCAGGGACATGGATCTACCTGTGGGAAAAATCGCAAAAACGAAGGTTACGGCGGCAAGGGCGGCGCTGCAAGCGCGGCGTTACTCGTCGCGGCCTTCGAGCATGGTTCGTTTGAGCATCACATAGACCGCGCCGGTGCCACCGTGGCGGGCACTGCAGGAGGCAAAGCCGAGCACTTGCGGGTGCTGGCGCAGCCAGGTGTTGACGTGGCTCTTGATCATGGGGCGCTTGCCGTCCAGGCGTGCCGCCTTGCCATGGGTGACCCGCACGCAGCGTACTTCAAGGCGCGTCGCCTCGGCGATGAAATCCCAAAGCGTCTCGCGCGCCTTTTCCACGGTCATGCCGTGTAGGTCCAGGCTGCCTTCGAACGGTATCTGCCCAAGCTTGAGCTTGCGCAGCTGGGTTTCCTGGACACCGTCACGGCGCCACATCAGTTCGTCTTCGGCGCCCACGTCGATGACGAACTGGTCGGACATGCCATCGATGACCAATGCCTTGTCGCTGGACACGGTCGCCGACTGGCGCAGGCCGGCCAGTTTCTGGCGATCGGCCTTGGGCTTGCCGACCTCGGCACGGTCGTGCGTGATCGGCTTGACGCCGCGCACTTCGGCCTTGAACAGGGAAAAATCGTCGTCTTGCATGATGCCTCCGCGTGGGCGGCATAGTTTACGCGAGTGCGCGGCGGTGTGCAGCCATGGTGGTCGGGTGGGGAAGGGCGACGGTGGGCTACTAAGGGGGACGGTGAGCTAAGGGAGACGGTGAGCTAATGTAGGAGCGGCCTAGTGCCGCGATGGGACGCGCAGCGGCCCCGGCGATCTAGGCGGCCAAGCTGAAATCCTGGGGCCGCTGCGCGCCCCATCGCGGCTAGGCCGCTCCTACAGGGGGGCTGCGGTTGCAGGAACCTCACTCATGCTTCTTCATCAAGTGGGGCGACATGTTCAGCTCCCGAGCACGGCGCATGCGAATGCGGCTCAGGCGCCAGAAGCGTACGCCAAGCCACAGCATCAGCAGCCCCACCACCGTCAAGGTGGCGGCAAGCGGCTTGTTGGCGTTGAGTTCGGCCAGGGCAGGGTAGTTGCCCAGCAGCCCGGCCACGCCGGCCATGGCCAGTAACACACCAAGGGTGGCCAGCAGCGCGGCAAGCGCAGCACCCAGGCGTGCGCCCCAGCTGCGCGGTTGGCGCGGGCGCAGGCGCTTGGCGTCGATACTGCCTTTAAGCTTCATCCTGCTCTCCTGTTGGGGTCTGGGCCCTTGGACCCACAAACACACCTCGGGTTCCTGCCTGCCGCCACCCTCCTGATCGGATCAGATCAGGCTGGCCGTCGGCGCCACGCAGGCGAAGTTGTCGGCCATCACGGCCATTTCACACCGGTGGATCTGCGCCGCTGGAATCACCTCATTGTTGAAAGCCAGGTCGCGGGTGGCCGACGCATCTTCCACCAGGGTGCACCGGTAACCATAGTCCTTGGCACGGCGCACGGTGGTGCTGACGCTGGAGTGGCTCATGAAGCCGCAGACGATCAGGTCGAGATGGCCGAGTGCTTGCAACGTCTCGTGCAGCTTGGTGTTCTTGAAGGCATTGGGCATGCGTTTTTCGATCACGGTCTCGCCTTCCAGCGGTTCGAGCCCCGGAATGAACTGACCTGCAGGGCCCTGGGGGTCGAAGCGCCCGCCAACGGTGCCCAGATGGCGAACATGGATGATCGGACGGCCGCTCTTGCGCGCGGCGTCGAGCAACCTGGCGATGTTGGCCACGGCCTCATCCATGCCCGACAGCGCCAGGGGCCCGGTCAGGTACTCCTTCTGCGCATCAATGATGATCAGGCTGGCTTGGCTCAGCTTGGCCGGCGGGTAATCGCGGCCAGTGAGGCGGAACATCGTGGTTGGAACGGACATCAAGGGCTCCTTGGTATAGGGCTTTTGTACGCCTATTCTCCCCTGCCTTGGCGACAATGGGAATGGTTGACAACGCAAGCGGCGTGGTTGCTGGCCTGTGGCTACCGTACAGGCGATTGCAGGGAACAAATCCAGGGCCTGGGCTGTTAGACTTTCGGCCAGTCTGAATTAGGAGTTTCCCGTGATCACATCCCGTCTGCGCACGCTGCGCGACTACATCCGTTGGGCGGTCAGCCGCTTCCATGAGCACGACCTGTTCTTCGGCCACGGTGCCGACAACGCCTGGGATGAAGCCCGGTTGCTGGTGCTGGGGGCAGTCCACCTGCCGTGGGAGGTGGCCGACAGCTACCTGGACTGCATGCTCGAGGATGCCGAGCGTGTACAGCTGCAGCACCTGCTCAAACGCCGCATCGAAGAACGGGTGCCCACCGCTTACCTGTTGGGCGAGGCCTGGTTCTGTGGCATGTCGTTCATCGTCGACGAGCGCGTGCTGGTGCCGCGCTCACCCATTGGCGAGCTGCTGGAAAAGCGTGTTGAGCCGTGGCTCGGCGCTGAGCCAGCCCGCATTCTGGACCTGTGCACCGGCTCCGGCTGCATCGGGATCGTCGCCGCCGACGTCTTCCCGCAGGCCGAGGTGGTGCTGGCCGACCTGTCGTTCGAAGCGCTCGAAGTGGCCAACCAGAACATCGAGCGCCATGGCCTCGATGGCCGGGTGTACACCGTGCAGGGCGATGGTTTCGAGGGGTTGCCGGGCCAGCGCTTCGACCTCATCCTGTCCAACCCGCCCTACGTGGACGCCGAAGACTTCGGCGACATGCCGGCCGAGTACCACCACGAACCGGAGCTGGGCCTGGCCTGCGGTGCCGATGGTCTGGACCTGGTGCGGCGCATGCTGGCCGAAGCGGCCGATCACCTGACCGAAAAGGGCTTGTTGATCGTGGAGGTGGGCAATAGCCAGGTTCATGTCGAGGCGCTGTACCCGGAAGTCGACTTCGCCTGGCTCGAGTTCGAGCGCGGCGGGCATGGGGTATTCATGCTCACCGCCGAGCAGTGCCGTCAGCATCAGGCGTTGTTCAAAGGCCGCGTCTGAGGCCGAGTGGGGGGGCACGGGTGCCAGGCGCCCGTTCCGCCCAAGCCGTCTTCACACCACCTGAGGCTCGCACAACGCCGGCCCCAGGCTTTCAACGCGTGGCGATCCAGATCAGCAGCCCGGCCTGAAACAGTGCAAAGGCCACCAGGCAGGTGATGGTGAACCGCAAGCCGCTGTCTTCGCGCTGGTACTTGGCCACACGCTCGTCGCGCTCGCGCAAGCGGGCTTCGCCTTCCTGCAACTGCTGGTCTGCCTGCTGCAGCAACTGCGCTGCATCCAGAAGGCCCAGGCGCTGCACGCGCTCGCTGTTCCAGCCTACCTCCAACTGGTCTACCCGGGTCTCGGCCGTTCGGCCCTTGAGCACCTGCCCGTCTTCGTAGTGCACCTCAAGGCCTGCCCCACGCAGGCACTGGTCCCGGCGCAGGCGCGAGTCCTCCTCCAGCGCATCCTTGCTCGGCAGCGCAAAAGCCTCTACTCGGTAATTCGGCCATTTGCGCTGCAGCCACTGGGCAGCCTGGGCCAGCAAAAAGCGGCCCAGGCCGCGATTGACCGGCTCCAGTTGCAGGCCATGCTCGTCCCCCAGGTACACGCGCTTCGTCTGGTGATCTACGCGTATGTCCACCCGGTTATGGCCCTTGTGCACCTTCTGGTCGGGCAACCCAATCTGCATGCGCAGCAGGCTGTGGGCCGGGTCGTGGCGCTCGGCATAGCCGAACTGCACGAAACGCAGGGGGCGGGCGCCGGTCGCGCGGTCGCCAGGCAGGGGCGCCAGGCGCAGCAACTGGTGATGTTCGACGGCCAGGTCCGCCCAGGGCAGGGCGGGGGTGTGTTGGGGCTCTTCAGCCGGCTCTGTGGCAGCAGGTGGTGTGGTCATCAGGGCATGTCCTTGGCTATGCACGCTGTATCGGCCGCCTGCGCGCAGACCTGAGCCCGTCGATCAGGCCGGTGGCAACTGGCGAATGAACGCGACGATCTGCTCGCCCAGCTCCCGTGCCAGCGGCAACTGGGGGTTCTGGTAACTCTCGCGCTGTTCGCTCATGTCCTTGGGGCTGATGCGCAGCATATGGTTCATGCCCTCGATCAGCACCAGGTGGGCATCGGGTTTGGCGTCCTTGAGCTTCTGCGCATCCGCCACGTCCACCTGCACGTCGTTGCGCCCCTGCACGATCAGCGCCGGCATGGACAGCCGCGCAAACGCGGCTGCCGGGTCCTGCCGGAACAAGGTGATCAGGTAGGGCTGCACGCTGGGGCGAAACACCTGGCGCAGTGGTGCGGGCACGTCCAGGCTGGTCTGGCCAGCTTCCAGGCGGTCGAGCAGGGCGCTGCCACGGGCCAGCTGCGCAGGCGGCAGGCGCTCGGCCAGCTGCTCACGCACCACCTCGGCCATGGGCCTGCCGCTGCCGGCCAGGCTGATCACTGCGCTGGCCCCGGCCTGCTCGGCGGCCAAGCTGGCGATCAGCGCACCTTCGCTGTGGCCGATCAGGATCAAGGGGCCGAAGCGGGGGTCGGCCTTGAGCTTGTGGCCCCAAGCCACCACATCGGCAACGTAGCGTTCCACGCTCAGGTCGCGCTCATCGGGCGTGGCCGGTTGGCTGGCGGCCACGCCGCGCTTGTCGTAGCGCACGCTGGCGATGTTTGCATTGGCCAGCAGCAGGGCCAGGCGCTTCAGGTTGTCCACGCGCCCGCCGGCCGGGTTGTTGCCGTCGCGGTCGGTGGGCCCGGAGCCTGCGATGATCAGCACCACCGGCGGCGGCGTGTCCTGCTGGGGTAACAGCAGGCTGCCGTGCAGTACCCCCTGACCGGTGTCCAGGTCGATGGGACGGTGCAGGACGGTGGGGGTGGCGGCATGGCAAAGGCTGGTCAACAGCAGGCAAAACAGGGCAATGAAACGCGGCATCGTGCGCAACTACACAGGGGGAGATAGCACTTTGACCCACAATGGCCAATGAAGGTTCTAGGGCCAGGTCCAAGGCCCTGCATCGCCCGTAACGATGCGCTTGCCAACCAGCCCGCACAGGCAGGCAATCCATCTGTATACTGCCGCTTTCGTTCACTTCAGGCAGATCTCGCGGAGCGTCCATGTCCGGCAATACCTACGGCAAGCTGTTCACTGTCACCACCGCTGGCGAAAGCCATGGCCCGGCGTTGGTCGCCATTGTCGATGGGTGCCCGCCAGGCCTTGAGATCTCTCTCGCCGACCTGCAGCGTGACCTGGACCGGCGCAAGCCCGGCACCAGCCGCCATACCACCCAGCGCCAGGAGCCCGATGAGGTGGAAATCCTCTCAGGCGTGTTCGAAGGGCGCACGACCGGTTGCTCCATTGGCCTGCTGATCCGCAACACCGACCAGAAGTCCAAGGACTATTCGGCCATCAAGGACCTGTTCCGCCCGGCCCATGCCGACTACACCTACCACCACAAATACGGCACCCGCGACTACCGTGGCGGCGGGCGTAGTTCGGCCCGCGAAACGGCCATGCGCGTGGCTGCCGGCGCCATCGCCAAGAAGTACCTGGCCACCCAGGGCATCACCGTGCGTGGCTACATGAGCCAGCTGGGCCCGATCGAAATCCCTTTCAAGACCTGGGACTCGGTGGAGCAGAACGCTTTCTTCAGCCCCGACCCGAGCAAGGTGCCGGAGCTTGAGGCGTACATGGACCAGCTGCGCCGCGATCAGGATTCGGTAGGCGCCAAGATCACCGTGGTGGCCGAGGGCGTGATGCCGGGCCTGGGCGAGCCGATTTTCGATCGCCTGGACGCCGAGCTGGCCCACGCGTTGATGAGCATCAATGCTGTGAAAGGTGTGGAAATCGGCGCAGGCTTTGCCAGCGTCGCGCAGCGCGGCACCGAACACCGCGACGAGATGACCCCGCAAGGTTTTCTCAGCAACAACGCGGGCGGCATCCTGGGTGGTATCTCCTCGGGCCAGCCGATCGTTGCCCACCTGGCACTCAAGCCCACCTCCAGCATCACCGTGCCGGGCCGCTCGGTGGACGTCGACGGCAACCCTGTGGACGTGATCACCAAAGGCCGGCATGACCCCTGTGTAGGCATTCGCGCCACCCCGATCGCCGAGGCGATGATGGCCATCGCGCTGATGGATCACCTGTTGCGCCACCGTGCCCAGAACGCCGAGGTAAAGGTGAGCACGCCGGTGCTGGGCCAGCTCTGACCCACCTGGGCCTGTTTTCTCGCGGCGGTGACTCAAGCGGCTGAGTCACCGCCGGCAGGCCCTGCTTTCCAAGGCAACCCCATGCAGCCAATACCCTACTGGCGATTGTCCAGTTTCTACCTCTTCTATTTCGCCTTGCTGGGGTCCACGGCGCCGTTCCTGGCGCTGTACTTCGACCACCTGGGCTTTTCGCCCGCGCGGATCGGCGAACTGGTGGCCATTCCCATGCTGATGCGCTGCATAGCGCCCAACCTGTGGGGCTGGCTAGGGGACCGGACCGGCCAGCGCCTGCTGATCGTGCGGCTTGGGGCGCTTTGCACGCTGGCAACGTTCAGCCTGATCTTCTTCGGCAAGAGCTACGCCTGGCTGGCGATGGTCATGGCCTTGCATGCGTTCTTCTGGCACGCGGTGCTGCCGCAGTTCGAGGTCATTACGCTGGCGCACCTGCACGGCCAGACGTCGCGCTACAGCCAGGTACGGCTGTGGGGGTCGATCGGTTTCATCCTCACCGTGGTGGGGCTTGGGCGCCTGTTCGAGTGGCTGAGCCTGGACATCTACCCTGTGGCCCTGGTTCTGATCATGGCGGGTATCGTGGCCGCCAGCCTCTGGGTACCCAATGCCCAGCCCGTCGAGCACGGTGAGCGGCAGGGGGCCGGCGGTTTCCTCATGCAGCTGCGTGCGCCTGGGGTCCTGGCGTTCTATGCCTGTGTGGCACTCATGCAACTGAGCCATGGGCCGTACTACACCTTCCTTACGCTGCACTTGGAGCATCTGGGTTACAGCCGAACGGCCATTGGCCTGCTGTGGGCGCTCGGGGTGGTGGCGGAGGTGGTGATGTTCATGCTAATGAGCCGGCTGTTCGCGCGGTTCAGCGTGCGCCGGGTGCTGCTAGCAAGCTTCATACTGGCCGCGGTGCGCTGGCTGTTGCTGGGTAACCTGGCGGCGGAGCCCAGCGTACTGGTGGGCGCGCAGGTCCTGCATGCGGCCACCTTCGGCTGCTTTCACGCCGCCAGCATCGCCTTCGTACAGGCCAGTTTCGGCGCCAGGCAGCAGGGGCAGGGCCAGGCCCTGTATGCCGCGCTGTCGGGTACCGGCGGCGCCCTGGGCGCGTTGTACGCCGGCTACAGCTGGAACATGCTGGGCCCTGGGCTCACCTTTGGTATGGCCAGCGCCGCAGCACTGGCAGCAGCCGTTATCATGGCCTTTTATTCGCAACCGAACAGGACCTTACGATGAGCATCCTCTGCGTATTCGATTCCTCCACCCCGCAGTTGCCCAACAAGGTGCTGACCCACGCCGAAGACATCACGGCCGCGCTCGCCGAGCATGGGGTGACGCTGACCCAGGCTGAGCACGGGCTGCGGGTGCGTCCGGGCACTTTGCACGATGAGATGATGGAAGCTTGCCAAGCCCATCTGGATCACCTGATGACTACGCACGCCTGCCGGGCCTATGCGGTGATCAACCGTGACGGCATCGAGGCGCAAGGCCCTGATCTGCGCGATGAGCATGTGCTCGAGACCAACGAAGTGATCGCTGTGGTGAGCGGACGCGTGCAGGTCGGCTTGCGCCTGGGCGCTGGGGTGTATTCGGTGATGTGTGAGAAGGGCGACCAGTTGCGCGTGCCGGCGGGGACGCGGCGCTGGCTTGAGCTGGGTGAGGCGCCGTTTTGCCTGGCGTTCAGGCTATTTGCAGCGCAAGCGGGGAGTCAGCCGATCTTCACCGGCGATGCGAGCGCGCGAGCGTTTTTGGGGATAGACGAGCTGTAGCCTTGCGCCCAAGACATGTGATGCCCGGGTAGGAGCGGCCTTGTGCCGCGATGGGTCGCGTAGCGGCCCCGGCGGTATTAGCTTTTACGCCGAAATCTTGGGGCCGCAGTGCGGCCCATCGCGGCACGAGGCCGCTCCTACCTGGAATGGTCGCTTTCGGGCAGTGAAAGAATCAGCGATAAGTCGGCAACGCAAAACGCTGTTGGCTCTGCAGCATCGAGATCACCGGCAGCTCGCTGGCTTGCTCGGCCAGGTCACGGCGGATGGCGCTGATGGCCCAGGACAATTGCTCGGCACTGTGCAGTTGGGTGTAGGTCAGTACACGGCGGGTAACCTTGCCGTCGGCCGCACGCAGAGTCAGCAAGATGCCGCCGTCAGGACGTGGTTGAGTCGCTACTTGGTAAGCAGGGAACACCGAGACGAATTTTTCCTGGATAAGGTTCATGACTACTCCTGACAAGGTGTGTGGCAATCGATGTCTAGATAGATTGCAGCGACCGTGCCAGAAACAGCGTGTAGGAAAAATCCAATAAAATCAGGGGCTTGGGCTACTTTTGGAGAATGCTTTCCATGCAAGCTGCAAGGTCATGCATTTTGCACAGTGCATTTTGCACGGCGAGCCGATCAACACTATGGGCTCGATAGAAACGGAACCTTTGACGCGCAGGAAGGGCCTGACAAACACTTGGGCAACGATTTCTACCAGGAGGTTCCTTATGTCCACCCAGACTGCGCCCGCTCAGCCTGCTCAAATGTCTTCCGATGAAGCGGCGGCCTTCGCCGCACAAGTATTCGACAAGGCCCGTCAAGGCGATGCCCCGATGCTGGAGCGCCTGCTGCAAAGCGGTCTGCCGGTGAACCTGCGTAATCACAAGGGCGACACCCTGCTGATGCTGGCCAGTTACCACGGCCACCATGACGCCGTTCAGGTGCTGCTCAGCCACGGGGCCGATCCGCTGATCGCCAACGACAATGGGCAGTTGCCCATCGCCGGTGCCGCCTTCAAAGGGGACATGGCCATGATCCGCCTATTGCTGGAAAACGGTGTACCGGTCGATGCCGCTGCCCAGGATGGACGCACGGCACTGATGTTGGCCGCCATGTTCAACCGTGTCGAGATCCTCGAGTACCTGCTGGCCCAGGGTGCCAACCCCGCCTTGCAAGATGCCCGTGGTGCCAACGCACTGATGGCAGCCCAGACCATGGGCGCAGTGGACGCCACCGCACGCCTGCAAGCGCTGGCAGGCTAACGGGCAGGGGGCGTTTGCGGCTATCCTTGGCGACTTTGCCATCGCCACAGGCCCCCCTCATGAAAACTCAGCTGCTCGAATTCATCCGCCTCATCGGTGCAGGCTGCCTGCGCGAAGAAGACATCGAGCGCATTGCCGACGAGGCTGCCCAGGCCTACGCCGACCCCGACGCCTTCCTGGCCGCCAACCCCGACATCAACTACGACGACAGCTTTCCCATCCCACTGGGCGAATGGATAGTGCTCGGCAGCCTGCCCGATACCGTGGTATTCCAGGCCGACACTTATCAGGAGCTGTTCCAGCAGATCAGCGACTCTTTCGACAAGAGCGTGCCGTTCACGCTCAAGCCCAAGCAGCTGGCACGCACCGAACCGCTCGTTGCGCTCAACCGCATCCAGGTGCAGATGGGAGCGCTCAACAAGGAAGCCGGTGGCTACGTACTGCTCGATTTCAGCCAGTTGCTCGATGATGAGTTGCAGATGGTCATGGTGGGCCAGCAGGATCTGGAACGGGTCCAGGCGCTGGCCGCTGAACTCGGCATCAAGGCCGAGCCAGCCCTGGATGCCCTGAAAATCGCCCTGCACGCCTGACCGTTTCGTACAGGGCCGCACACCGGCGCTGTCAGCCCAGTGCGGTGTCCAGGAACATCATCACCGCAAAACCGCCCATCAGGCCGAGCGTGGCTGAGGTCTGGTGGCCGTGACGGTGGGTTTCAGGAATGACCTCGTGGCTCACCACGAAGATCATCGCGCCCGCCGCCAGCCCCATGCTGATGGGGTAGGCCACGGCAAAGCCGGTGGAAATGCCCAGGCCGATGATCGCGCCCAAGGGTTCCATCACCCCTGAACCAATCGCCACCAGTGCGGCCTTCAGGTTGGACAGCCCGGTCGCCCGCAGCGCCAGCGCCACGGCCAGGCCCTCCGGGATGTCCTGGATGGCGATGGCGGTAGTCAGTGGCAGGCCGATGTTCATGTCACCGTTGGTGAAGCTCACTCCGATGGCCATGCCCTCGGGCAAGTTGTGCAGGGTAATGGCCAGCACGAACAGCCAGACCCGGCTGAACCGTTCGGTTTCTGGCCCAACCACGCCGACGCGTTCATGCTCGTGCGGTGTGAAACGGTCAAGGCCCAGCATCAGCAGCACGCCCAACCCCATGCCGACGACCACGATCAAAGCCGCACCCGGCCCACTGCCGGTGATTTCCCGCGCCGCGTCCAGACCCGGCAGGATCAGCGAAAACGAACTGGCCGCCAGCATCATGCCGGCAGCGAACCCCAGCATCACGTCCTGGTTACGGCTACTGACATCACGCAAAACCACGGCCAGCACGGCGCCCAGTGCGGTGGCGCCAAACCCGGACAGGCCACCGAGCGCGGCCAGGTGCAGGTTTTCGGAATGATCGCCGTTGACCGCGTTCCACAGGCTTGCACCCAGCAGGATCACGACGGCCACCAGGCTCAGCGCAAGGCCTGCTCCGACCCAGGGGTTGTTGGCTATCTGTTGCCGCCACACGCTGAACGGCGAGGGCGGGGTGGCGCTGTGGCTGTGGGCAGGTGGCATGCAGAACCTCTGATCGAAATGACGATGCATCATAGGCAGTGACCTGCTGGCCAGGCCAAGGATTCCCTTCTATTGAACCGATAGGGGGCTATGCTATGCAGCAATACACTCATCAACTGGAGTACGCGGTATGGGATCGATGTTCAACAGCCTGGTAGGTCTGATCATTCTTGCCCTGGATATCTGGGCCATCATCAACGTCTACAAGAGCGACCGCGAAGTGGGCGTAAAGGTGTTGTGGATTCTCCTGATTGCCCTGCTGCCAGTCGTGGGGCTGGTGATCTGGGCCATCGCCGGGCCGCGCGGCTCGGGCCGGCTTTGAAGTCAGCACAACTACACCCCTGGCGCCACAGGCGCATCCAGGCCGTGACAAAATTTTCACAATGAATTAAACAGAATCCGCACCCGCACAATGCCGCGCTGGTCTTGCGCCAGCGCCTTCTTCGCAAACCGCATTTCTAGGACCTTCCTGTTCATGGCCAACCCGGACGCCTTGAAGCAACGGCGCGCGCGAGCGCCGTTCTCGCCGACCCTCAAATCCCACCTGGCCTATACGCTGCTCAGCGCGCTGGTCATCATGCTGATGCTCAGCCTCGTGCGCCTGGCACTGCTGGTCTACAACAGCGACATGATTGGCGACACGCCAGCGGCCACGGTCGCCGAAGGGTTCGTCAACGGCCTGCGCTTCGACCTTCGGGTGGTGGTGTACATCAGCATACCGCTGCTGCTGGCACTGCTGAGCCCCTGGGCCATGGCCCGCCGGGGTGTGTTCCGGTTCTGGCTGACGCTCACCGCCAGCGTGGTGATGTTCCTGGGCCTGATGGAGCTGGACTTCTATCGCGAGTTCCACCAGCGTCTGAACGGGCTGGTGTTCCAGTACATCAAGGAAGACCCCAAAACCGTCATGAGCATGCTCTGGTACGGCTTCCCAGTGGTGCGCTACCTGCTGGCCTGGGTGTTCGGAACCTGGCTGCTCAGCCTGCTGTTCAAGGGTGTGGACCGGCTGACCCGCGGGATTGGGACCCAGCCGGTGGCTGCCTGGTATTACCGCCTGGCAGTGTTCATGGTGATCCTGCTGGTGGCCGTGATCGCCGCCCGTGGCACCCTGCGTCAGGGCCCGCCCATGCGCTGGGGTGACGCGTTCACCACCGACTCGAACTTCGTCAACCAGTTGGGCCTCAACGGCACCCTGACCCTGATCGACGCCGCCAAGAGCCGCTTTGGCGAGGACCGCGCCAACATCTGGAAGCCGGTGCTTGAGCAGAACCTGGCGACCCAGACCGTACGCCAGCAACTGCTGACCCCCCATGACACCCTGGTCGATGCCGACGAAGCTGCCGTACGCCGCGATTTCGTGCCGCCAGCCGAGGGCACCCTGCCCATCAAGAACGTGGTGGTGATCCTAATGGAGAGCTTCGCGGGCCATTCGGTCGGCGCGCTGGGCAGCCCCAACAACATCACCCCTTACTTCGACAAGCTGGCCAAGGAAGGGCTGTTGTTCGACCGTTTCTTCTCCAACGGCACCCACACGCACCAGGGCATGTTCGCCACCATGGCGTGCTTCCCCAACCTGCCAGGCTTCGAGTACCTGATGCAAACCCCGGAGGGCGGTCACAAGCTGTCCGGGCTGCCAGCCTTGCTCAGCGCCCGTGACTACGACGACGTGTACGTCTACAACGGCGATTTCGCCTGGGACAACCAGTCCGGCTTCTTCGGCAACCAGGGCATGACCACCTTCATCGGCCGGCAGGACTTCGTCGACCCGGTGTTCTCTGACCCGACGTGGGGCGTGTCCGACCAGGACATGTTCGACCGCGGCAATCAGGAACTGGCCAAGCACGATGGTAAAAAGCCGATCTATGCCTTGCTCCAGACCCTGTCCAACCACACGCCGTACGCCCTGCCCAAGGACCTGCCGGTGGAGAAGGTGACCGGGCAAGGCCGCCTGGACGAACACCTGACGGCCATGCGCTACTCGGACTGGGCCCTGGGCCAGTTCTTCGAGAAGGCGCGCAAGGAGCCTTACTTCAAGGACACCCTGTTCGTGATTGTGGGTGACCATGGTTTCGGCAACCATCAACAGGTCACCGAACTGGACCTGGGACGGTTCAACGTACCGCTGCTGCTGATCGCCCCAGGCATCCAGGAGAAGTTCGGTGCGGTCAACCATACCGTGGGCACCCAGGTCGATATCGTACCGACCATCATGGGTCGCCTGGGCGGCCAGACGCGCCATCAGTGCTGGGGGCGCGACTTGCTCAACCTGCCTGAGGGCGACCCAGGCATCGGCATGATCAAGCCTTCGGGCAGCGAGCAGATCGTGGGCCTGGTGCAGGGCGACCGTATCCTGATCGAGTCCAAGGACATGACCCCGCGCCTGTACCGCTATCAGTTGGGTCGCGAGTTCAAGGCCGAGCTCATCGAAAGCCCGGACCAGCCGCAGTTGCTCAAGCAGCTCGAAGCCTATATTCAGACGGCCACCAAGAGCTTGCTGGACAACACGGCAGGGGTAGTGCACGGCACGCCGAAGTAACCGTGTCCACGCCCCCGACCAGGGCCGCTACCGGGCGGCCCTGGTCGGGGGTGTTCAACTTTCTGAACATTCCCCAAGGGCCAAGGTCAGTTATTCAGGCATCGCGTAAGGTGTCGTTTGATTGAGAGGGCTCGTTCGATGAAAGAGTGGGAAGTCATCTTTGCCGACCAGAAAGGCGCACCGACCTCGATCGTGCTGCAGGCAGAACATCGCCCCAGCGAGGAAGACGCCGCCCGTGCCATCCGCACGCGGTTGTTCCCGGTCATGGATGAGCTGGACCTCAACGATTTTCAGGATCGCGCGGTTTCCCCCACGGCGCGCTGGCTGAAAGAACACAGCGGCGTCACCATCACCAGCATTGAAGAGGCGCCCTGATTCACGGTTTGCGTAGCGTCCGCCTGGGCACTACGCTGCATGAAGGTGCCCGCCGGCTGCGCAGGCGGCACCGTTCCCACCCGCGTCTTGTATCAGCTCGAACTGCCCGACGATTTGGGGCAGGTGCCCGTGCACGGAAAGTCTATCCACTGCGTTATTCAGGAGGACGATTCATGAGCAGCCAACACGACGATATCAGCAGCAACGTCCTGCGCCAGATGAAGGCAGGCGGTTTCGATTTCACCCAGATTCACCCTATCGAGTTCTATGCCGTTTTCCCGGATGAAGCCGCTGCGCGTCGCGCAGCCGGGGAGTTTCGTGGCGAATCGCTCAACGCTCAGGTGACCGAGCTCGATGACGGTGCCTGGCACCTGGAACTCAGTAAAATCATGTTCGCCACCCACGGTGGCATTGGCGATTTCGAGGAGGCCTTCGAGCAGGTTGTCACGCCTTATGGCGGCGAAGTGGAGGGGTGGGGGGTCAAGCACGAGCGCCTCACGGCCTAGGCCATTGGGCCGTCCTGCGGCCCAATTTTCTCAGGATTTGCGCGTGGCCATGTGCCGCAGATACGCCAGCAGCGCATCGAGTTCCTTATCACTCAGCACACTTGGGGCAAAGCCCGGCATTTTCGCCTGGGGCCATTGCCGCAAGCTTTGTGGGTCCCGAATCAGCCTGCGCAGGTAACCTGGCTGGAAGTATTCGGTCGGGTTATGCGGCACGTTCAGATCAGGCCCTACCTGAGCATCCCCTGCACCGTTAAGGCGATGGCAGGCCAGGCAGTTTTGCTGGAACAGTGCAAAGCCTTGTCGCACGGGACTGCCGCTGGGCAGCTTCGGGTCCGGCAGCAACGCCGGAAGCCGCTGCTCGACAGGCGCCAGCTTACGGATCGTGGAAATCTGAAAGGGCCATTGTTCGGGGCGAATGCCGCTTGCTTGCGGCGCGGTCCACACCAGGTAGAACGGCCCTGCACTCGGTTTGCCCTTGCTTAGGGGCGGCCATGGGTCGCCCGGGTCTTCGACGGCTAGCCAGGCCTGCGCCGGGCCGGATTGAAGCAAAGGGCCAGCGGGCATTTCTGCCGCAAAGCCATCGGCTGCAATGGCCTGCAGATGGTCTTCTGGCCCCACACCCTCCAGCAGCACCGCCAGGGGCACTGCGCGATAGCGCATGGGGCGCTTATAGGAAACGTCCTCGCTGATATCTACCGCTTTGGCCTGGGAATGCGCGAGCAGCTGTTCGCTGCTCCACTGTGTTTGGCCAGTGCCCAGTTCAAGGTGCAGTTGGGCCGCCGACAGCGGCAGGCATGACAGCAGGGCTGCCAAGGCAATGCATGGGCGCATGGGATACTCCGGCCATCAGGGGCCAGCAGGTTACCGCTATGCAGCCAGCTCCCGCCACCACTGGCCTTAACCGAACACCCGTGTCAGGTTCGGCAGTATCAGCAACAGCGTGGTCGCGAAAAGAATGAGCCCAGCTTGGCGAAGTTTCGATTGTCTGAACATGGCGGACCGCCTTCTTGTTGTTATTCCTCAATACCCGTTGGCTTCCTTGTCACACGTTGGGTCGATCGCAATGGCCCCTACCGGCACCTGCACCGCTTGCCTCATGAATGTGGACATACCTGCAACATTAGGGTGTACACGATTCAGGCTTGAGAACCCTTTGTTCTAACTACCAACGCCTATAAAGCATTTCGATTTAAAGCATCAAGCCATCGCGCTGATAGGCTTCAGCTAGACAGGCTCGCTGTTTTTGTACTGCCTCTACCCGGCGTGCACCGTTCGTCTGCGCGACCCTCTTGCTTGTACGTGCCTTTCGCGTCACGCTCTATAGCTGTTTTCCATCCATGTCGTTCAGGACTATCCCTATGTCGTTACGCATCTGCATCCTTGAAACCGATGTTCTGCGACCGGAATTGACGGCGCAGTACGAAGGCTACGGCAGGATGTTCGAGCAGCTCTTCGCCCGTCAGCCGATCACAGCACAGTTCAGCGTGTATAACGTCATGAACGGTGAATATCCGGCAGAGGATCTCACGTTCGATGCTTACCTTGTGACGGGCAGCAAAGCCGATTCGTTCGGTTCCGATCCTTGGATCCAGACGCTCAAGGCTTACCTGCTCAAGCTGTATGACCAGGGTGAGAAGCTGCTGGGCGTGTGTTTCGGTCACCAGTTGCTGGCACTGACCCTGGGTGGCAAGGCGGAGCGGGCCGAGCAGGGCTGGGGCGTCGGCGTGCACCGTTATTCACTGTCTGCACGGGCACCCTGGATGCAACCTCAGGTGTCTGAGCTGACCTTGCTGATCAGTCACCAGGACCAGGTGACCGAATTGCCCAAAGGCGCCACGGTCATCGCATCCAGTGATTTCTGCCCCAATGCGGCATATTGCATCGGCGATCAGGTGCTGTGTTTCCAAGGTCACCCAGAGTTCGTGCATGACTACTCCCGGGCCCTGCTCGACGCTCGACAGGCGCATCTGGGCGATGAGGTCTACCACAAGGCCGTCGCCAGCCTAGCCACCGAACATCAGGGTGACGTGGTAGGCGAGTGGATGTTGCGTTTCATCCAGCAACCGACCAGCAAGCACAACGCGGCCTGACAGGGCAGGGGCGCCGGGTGCCCCTTGCTTTGTTACAACCAGCCGGATTTCTTGAAGCTGGCGAACAGCCCTGCGCATCCGGCCGCAATCACCCCCAGCACCACGTAGTAGCCGTAGTGCCAGCTCAGCTCCGGCATGTTCTGGAAGTTCATGCCGTAGATGCCGGCAATGGCAGTGGGGAAGGCCAGAATGGCCGCCCAGGCGGCGAACTTGCGCTGCACGATACTCTGGCGAGATGCTTCGAGCAGCATGCCGATCTCGATGGTCTGGCTGGCGATGTCGCGAATCCCGGCCAGGTCTTCCATCTGCCGGGTCACGTGGATCTGGACGTCGCGAAAGTAGGGGCGCATGTTTTTGTCGATGAAGGGAAAGCTCAGGCGCTGCAATTCCTCGCTCACTTCCACCATGGGCGCCACGTAGCGGCGCAAGCGCAGCAGATCGCGTCGCAGGCTGTGCAGGCGACGGATGTCGGCTTCGAGCAAGGATCCGCCGAGCACGCTCTGCTCCAGCGCTTCGATTTCCCCATGAATCGCCTCGCTGACGGGCTGGTAGTTTTCGGTAACGAAATCCAGCAGCGCATACAACACGAAGTCCTCGCCGTGTTCGAGCAGCAGCGGCCGCGCTTCGCAGCGTTGGCGCACCAGGGCATAGGATTTGGAATGGCCATTGCGACAGGTGATCACGTAGCCATTGCCGGCGAAGATGTGGGTTTCGATGAATTCCAGCCGCCCCTGCTGGCGTACCGGTGAATAGGTGACGATGAACAAGGCGTCGCCGAAGGTTTCCAGCTTCGGCCGGCTGTGTTTCTCCAGAGCGTCTTCGATGGCCAGTTCGTGAAGGTTGAACTGGCGTTGTAGGTTGGCCAGCGCTTCGGCGTCGGGCTCCTCCAGCCCGATCCAGACGAAGTGGCCTGGCTTGCGTGCCCATTCGCTGCCTTCATCGATACTGATGTTGGTGACCTTCCTACCGGCGCTGTACACCGCCGCTGCCACGACTCGCCCCATGATTGCCCGCTTTTTTGTGGTTGAACACGGCCTACAGCTTGGGCTGTAGTGGGCGGGAGAGCAACGGGTCAGGGCAGTTCGTGTTCCATCCGGTCGATGCACTGCTGCATGTGGGTGCGGCACTGCTCGATCAGCGCAGGCAGGTCCTGTTGCGTCATGCCGGTGGTGGCGATGGGAGGCAAGGAGCGTACGATTACCGTCCGGCGCCGCCAGCTGTTGAGGTTCAGCCGGTGGGCATAGCGGCTCACGCACACGGGCACGATGGGTACCCCGGCCTCGATGGCCATGTGGAATGCGCCTTTCTTGAACGCCAATAGCTGTTCACTGGCGTTACGCGTGCCTTCAGGGAATATCCAGATGGAGGTGTCGTTCTGCAGGACGCGGGTGGTCTTTTGCAACGCCTTGCGGGCCTGGTAGGCGTTCTTGCGGTCGACCAGCACGTTGCCGCCCAGCCAGAACAACTGCCCGAACAGCGGAATCCAGCCCAGGCTCTTCTTGCCGATGGCCACGGTGCGTTGCGGGACCACCTGGCCCAGGACGAACAGGTCGAAGTTGGATTGGTGGTTGGCGATGATGACGCAGCCCGGTGGCTGGTCCCACAAAGGCCCCACCTGCTTCTGGACCTTCAGGCCCATGAGCCAGGTAGCCGGCACGCTGTAGAGCCGGGCGAACACGCGGCTGTTGTCGGGGTTGAACGGGCGGCACAGGCCAATGATCAGCCCCACGGCGCCGACGGCGAGAAAATGCAGCGCCAGCAGGAACATGCGAAGAACGTAAAGCATGGTACGACTCACACCAGACAGTCGCCCGGCAGTGTACGACTGTGCACTGGCCGGGGCAAACCCTGGTGGAGGCGCTCTGGTCGATCTGTGCAGGTGGTGAGGTCACCCCATGTGTTGCTGGTCCAGCTCGATAGCCTTGTCCAGGGCTTCGAGCAGGCCCTTGCGGACCTTGAGCTTGGTGTTCTTGTGGGCCAGCATGTTCAGCTGCTTGAGCGCTTGCGCTGTAGCCAAGGCGGTCTCCATCAGTTGCTCGGCGGGCACCACCTTGTCCAGAAAGCCTGCATCCACCGCCCCCTGGGGGTCGAACACTTCGGCGTTGATCACCGAGCGGTGGAAGGCCGAGCGGCGCAGACGGTCACGGGCCAGTTCGATCCCGGCATGGTGCATGGTCATGCCGATCTGCACTTCGTTCAGGCACACCTTGTACGGGCCTTCGACGCCAATGCGGTAGTCGGCCGACAGCAGCAGGAACGCCCCTTTGGCTACGGCGTTGCCTGGGCAGGCCACCACCACTGGAAACGGATGCGACAGCAGGCGGCGCGCCAGGGTGGAGCCTGCGGTGACCAGCGCGATGGCCTCTTTGGGGCCGCGGGTCATGACCTTCAGGTCGTAGCCGCCCGACAGAATGCCCGGCTGCCCGGTGATGATCACCACTGCCCGGGCCTCGAGGGCGCGATCGAGCGCTGCATTGAACGCGTCGATGACGTCCGGCGAGATGGCATTGACCTTGCCGTTGTTCAGGGTCAGGGTGGCGATGCCGTCTTCGGCATGGTAGGTGATCAGCTCGCTCATGGCAGAGTCCTTTTGTTGGCGTGGCGCCGACGTTACCCAGCAGCGCAGGCCAGGTAAAGCAGCAAGGCTGACTGGCCAGTCAGGCGCTGCCGACGGCGAGATGCAAATGCATGAAAAAACTGAAAAAAATGCTTGCCAAAGGAAACGTCTTTCACTAAATTAGCGCACCTCGACAGGCCATACGGCTTGAAGAGAAACGGTGAAGTGTCCGAGTGGTCGAAGGAGCACGCCTGGAAAGTGTGTATACGAGAAATCGTATCAAGGGTTCAAATCCCTTCTTCACCGCCACATTCTACGAAGAGCCCCTGTGCTGCAAAGCATGGGGGCTTTTTGTTTTTGGGGTGTTTATTGATGGGGCTGCCGACGGTGTGTGAGGCACGGGCTGCAGCTTTGCAGCGGTAATCGCCGCGGCCCCGGCGATTCCTGCTGCGAAGCGAGTAATCTCAGCCACTACAACTCAAAAACTCACCGAAGCCGACAACCGTGCCGTACGCGGTGCCCCCTGGAACAGGTAGTTATCCCCCAGATAATCCCCCACATCCCGCCAATAACGCTTGTCGAAGACGTTGTCCACTGTCAGCCGCAGCGCCGTGTCATACCCCCCGACGCGCGTCTGGTAGCGCCCGCCCAGGTCGAACACGGTATACCCACCCACCGCCACGTTGCCGGCATGATCAGCGTACTTGCGGGCGCTGTAGCGTACCCCGCCCAGTATCGCCAGCCCTGGCACCGGCAGGGTGTACTGCGCCTGCAGGGCTGCCCGGAACCTTGGCACGTTGATGGCCTGGTGCCCCTCACGCTCAGCCGTACCACTGCCGACCACCCGCGCATGAATGGCGGCCGCGCTGGCCTGCAACTGTAAGTTGGAGGTCACCCAACCGCTGGCCCCGAGTTCCAGCCCCGTGTTTTTCTGCTGGCCTTGCTGCACATAGGTGAAAGCGCCGTCGCCGTCAGGGCGGGCGTACTGGTACGCCTGACGAATCTGGAACAACGCAGCGCTCACGCTCAGCGCCTCCCAGTCATGCTTGAGGCCCACTTCCAGCTGGTGCGAGAGGGTGGGCGCAAGGATCTGCGCAGCGTTACGGGCAAACCACGGTGCAGTGCCGCCCGCCGAAAGGCCTTTGGCGTAACTGGCGTAGAGCGTCGTGTCTGGTGCAGGTTTGAAGACCAGCGCCGCGTTGGGCAGCAGTTGATACTGGCGAGTGTGCCGCCCGGCGGTGCCGGTTTCATCCCAGGTGCGTTCATCCAGGCGCACTTCCCGGGCGCCGACGATGGCTTGCCAGTGTTCACTGAACGTCACCCGATCAGTGACGAAGAGCCCATACTGGCGGCTATCCAGACGCCTTTCGCGAGCGCCGACGGGTTGGTCCGAGGGGGCAAGGTCGGGCGCGGCTTCATCCAGGTTGCCGGTGCCGAGCCACGCGTTGTAGTACGGACGCTGGTCCAAGGTGCGGCGCTGGACGCTGGTGCCCAGGGTTAACGCGTGGCCCACGCCCAGCGCATCGAAGCGCCCATCGAGCGTGGCCTGCGCCTCGTCGATACGCCGGGTATCGTCGGGGCTGCGAAAATCATAGATGTCGTAGTCGCCGGTGCTGCTGAAGAAGGCGCCTTCCCCAGAGCCCCAGGCAAAGGCACTGTAGTCGTCGATCACCGCCTGGCTGCGTGAGGCGCTGACCGTGCCTGTCCAGGCCTCGCCGAATCGGTACTCCAGGCGCCCGCCCAGGTTGAGCGAATCGTTCTGCACAGGCTTGGCCCACTGCTGGTAGGCAAGGTGGTTCTCAGGGTCTACGTCGTGGGGCAGGCGCGTGCCGCCCAGCAACTGGTAACCCGGTACCGAGCGCTGCTGGCGGTGCTGGTAGTCGGCGTCCAACTGCAAGGTGGCGTTCGGGCTGATCTGCCAGTCGAAGGCCAGCGCCGCGAAATCACGCTGGCCGTCGGCATGCGCGACATAGGAGCGAATGTCCTCATGCGCAAGGTTCACCCGCAGGCCGAGCTGCTGCTGGTCGCCGAACCAGCCGCCGACGTCGGTGGCCAGGTAACGTTCGCCCTGCGCGTTGGTGGACAACGTGATCCGGCGCACAGGCTCGGCCCGCTTGGTCACATAGTTGACCAGGCCCCCGGGCGCCGACACGCCGCTTTGCAGCCCCGACAAACCCTTGAGCAGTTCCACCTGCTGCTTGTTCTCCAGGGCCACGTTCTGCTCACCGACCATGGTATGCCCGTTGAGGCGATAGCTGCTGGCGGCATTGAGCTCGAAGCCGCGCACGTTGAAGTTTTCGTAGTAGCCGACCGGTGCGTAGCTTTCCCCCACCGAAGCGTCGCCTTGCAGCACTTCGCTGAGCAGGCGCACCTGCCGATCCTCCAGCAAAGGCTGGCTGAAAACGCTGATCGATGCCGGGGTGTCAAGCAGGGGTGCAGCCTGAAAGCTGCCTACGGCAGCCTCACGTGCCTGGTAGCCGTCGTTGCCGTAGGTATCAGACACCTCAAGCGGGTCCAGTTGCACCCCGTGGTCTGCGAACACCGCAGGGCATTGCAAGGCCAGGCCCAGGCTTAGCAGGCGAAAGGGCAGGCGAGGGTGACGCGGGGGCATGCGTGGGGCTCCTGAAGGCGCGGCACAGGCCGTGAAAAAGGCCGCATAGTATCAGTCGCTTCAGGTATTGGGCGCGGACAAAAGCCTGGGAGCCCCGACTTGGGGGCTGCGCACCACGCAGCCCCCGTAGGCACGGCTATTGGCGCACCAAGGCTTCGGGTTTGGCTTTACGCGCTGCCACCCACCACACTACCAATGCCAGCGCGCCAATCACCAGGCCTGCCACCACGATCCCTGGCCAGCCCTGGCGCTGGAACAGTTGCGTGCCCAACAGTGACCCCAAGGCGCCACCGATGAAATAGCACGTGATATAGCCCGCATTGAGTCGGGTGCGCGCTTCGGGGCGCAGCGCGATGACCGCGTTCTGGTTGCTCACATGCACCAGCTGCACGGCCAGGTCGAGCATCAGCACGCCCAGCAGCAGGGCCAGCAAGGACTGCTCGGCAAAGCCCAGCGGCACCCAGGACAGCAGCAAGACCACCAGCCCCACCGTGGTCCCCAGCGAGCCTTTGCCATGGTCAGCCAGCCGCCCGGCCCAGTTGACCGAAAGCGCCCCGGCCGCACCTGCCAGGCCGAACAGGCCGATCACCGCATCGGAGTAATGATACGGCTCGTTGGCCAGCAGAAATGCCAGGGGCGTCCAGAACAGTGCGAACAGGCTGAACGCCAACAGGCCGAGCAGCGAGCGCAGGCGTAGCACCGGCTCTTCGATGAATAGGCGGAACACGGAGCCAATCAGGGCGGGATAGCGCAGGCCTGCATGGCTGTGATGCTCCGGCAGGCTACGATGCAGCGCCAGGGCCGTGATCGCCATCAGCACCGCAGCCAGCACGTAGATGCTGCGCCAGCCGCCCAGTTCGGCCATGAAGCCTGCGGCCGTGCGCGCCAGCAAAATGCCCAGCAGCAGGCCGCTCATCAGGGTGCCGATGGCACGGCCCCGTTGATTGGGCTCGCTCAACGAGGCGGCCATGGGCACCAAAATCTGCGCCACGACGGAGAACAGCCCAGTCAATGTGGTGCCGAGTATCAACCAGGGCAGGCTGGGGGCACAGGCACTGATGACCAGGCCAAGCGTGGCGATCACGGTCATCACGGTGATCAGCCGGCGTTGTTCGAACAGGTCGCCCAGCGGTGCCAGCAGCAACAGGCCGGCCCCGTAGCTCAGTTGCGCGGCAATCACGATGCTGCCGGCGCTGGCGGTGCTCAAGCCGAACTGCTGGGCGATGCTGTGCAGCAGCGGTTGAGCGTAGTAATTGCTGGCCACGGCCAGGCCAGTGGCCGTGGCCATCAGCAGAATCAGGGCACGGCTGAGGGTTGGGGTGTGCATGGTGGTTCTCGTGACGGGCAGTGAAGTGGGGAAGATTATCGACGCCCTCGACGCATGACACCAATGTATAGTTCTCACGCCATCCATCTTGAAAGCAGATTGATCCATGAATCTCAAGCAGCTCGAATATGCATTGGCGGTGGCCGAGACAGGCAGCTTCACCCGTGCCGCCGAGCGCTGCCATGTGGTGCAGTCGGCGCTCAGTCATCAGGTGGCCAGGCTGGAAAGCCAGCTGGGCGTGAGCCTGTTCGAGCGCACCTCGCGCCGGGTGTGGTTGACCCCGGCAGGGGAGGCGTTCGTACTAAGCGCCCGGCCAGCGGTGGAGGCCGCGCGACGCATTGCCGACGATGTGGCCGCCGCCTGTGGCCAGGTTCGCGGTCGGCTGACCATCGGTGAAATCAGTTCGCTGACGGCGCTGGACCTGGTCGACCTGCTTGCCGAGTTTCACGTGCACTATCCGGATGTGGATGTACGGTGGCTCACGGCCAAGAGCGAACGGTTGGTCGCCGATGTGCTCGAGCGTCGCCTGGATGTGGGTTTCATCGGGTTGTGGGAAGGCGAGGGCGTGCAGGGGGTACAGCATCGTCTACTGGCTCGGGAGGCTCTGGTCGCCGTGCTTCCACCCACCCACCGCCTGGCCGGACACGGGCAATTGACGCTCGCCGACCTGGTCCAGGAGGTGCTGGTGGATTTCCCGGAAGGCACCGGTGCGCGCCGGCAGACCGACGAAGCGTTCCAGGCGGCAGGGCTGCAACGTCGGGTGCAGTTCGAGATCGGTCATGTGCGGCTGGTGGAGAAGTTCGTGCAGCGCGGCATGGCGATCGGCCTGGTGCCGGAGCGAGTGGCCCAGGGCTTTGACGGCGTGGCCAGGGTACAACTGCTCGATGCGCCGGTACGGCACCTGTACGCGATCTGGTCCGCCCACCCGACACCCGCCGCCCGGGCTTTTCTAGCGCTCATGGAGCAGCGCCTGGGGGCGCTTGAGCACAGGCGCTAGATCACCTCGACGAGGGTCCAGCCTGTGGCATTGAGACTGACCTCCTCGTCAATGCGCTTGCCCATCAGTTGTTGCCCCAAAGGTGAGCGCGGCGTGATCACCATGACCACCTCATCGCCCAGGCCGATCTTCAACCCAGCCGCCTCGGGCCCGATGATCAGCCTGCGGCATTGGCCCTGTTCATCTTCCAAGGTGACCACCTGGCTTACCTGCACCCCTTGTTCAGGGTCGTAGTCGCGCAGCTTCAGCTGTCGGTAGGTCTGGAGTGCCTGGCGGATCTCGGCGCTGCGCCGGGCCTGGCCCGTGGCCAGGTAGGAGGCTTCCAGGCCCAACGTGTCGTACTTGTTCTCGGCGATGTTTTCTTCGGCAGTGGCAGCTTCATAAGCGCTCTGCGCTGCTCGGGTTACCACATCCAGGTCGTGTTCGAGGGCCGCGATGATCTGCGCTATCAGGTGGGTCTTGTTCATGATCAGTAACAGAACTCCAGCACGTTGGCCTGGCTTTTGTCTGTGGGGGCCGTGCGGTTCTGCTGTAACCAGAACTGGCATTTGGGGGTGTTGAGGTTGCGGGGGTTGCCTTCGGCGGCTTGCTCCAGTTGCTGCTTGTGCAGCGTGTCCTTGTAGCGCTCGAACATTTCGGCCTGGGCGTTCGGTGGCTGCGTCGAGGTCGGCGGCGTAGCGCCGCGGGGGGCGTCCTGCGCGGTGGCTGGCTCCGGTGCCTCGACCGGGGTGGGCATCAGCTGGTCCACAAGCCACAGGCTGGCAGCAATCGCCACAGCGCCCAGCCATAGGCCCAGCGCGATGCTCAGTATCAGTGGCAAGGGTTTGAGCGTGATCGTCAGTTCGCGGCGACGGGGCATGGTTGCTTCCTGGCAAGGTGGGCGTTGGCGCATTGTTGCATGCGCGTTGGCATTTTTACGCGCACGGCTGTCTTTGGTGACAATTTATGCGCAGAATCCGCAGCTTTGGCACGGGTTAGGGAGCCGAGCATGACAGCCACGTGGGACATCTTTTGCAGCGTCGTGGACAACTACGGCGATATCGGTGTGACCTGGCGCCTGGCTCGGCAACTGGTGGCCGAGCACGAGGTCGCCGTGCGCCTGTGGGTTGATGACCTCAATGCCTTCGTGCCTTTGTGCCCGGGCGCAGACGCCACTGCGGCGCAGCAATGGCTACGAGGTGTGCAGGTGCGTCAGTGGTCGTCTACCTGGGTGCCGGTGGAGCCGGGTGATGTGGTGATCGGTGCGTTCGCCTGCCAGTTGCCGGATGCATTTGTCCAGGCCATGCGAGCGCGCCACACCCCGCCTGTGTGGCTGAACCTTGAATACCTGAGTGCCGAGCCATGGGTGGAGGGCTGTCACGGGCTGCCGTCACCGCAGCCAAACGGGCTGCGCAAGGTATTTTTCTTCCCGGGCTTCACCGAAAAAACCGGTGGGCTGCTTCGCGAGCATGACCTGTTGCCAAGGCGTGATGCCTTCGAGCGGTCCAGCCGAGCGCGCACAACGTTTCTCGAGGCTTTGAAAGTAACGCCCGCGCAGGGTGCCCTGTTGATCATGCTATTTGCCTATGAGAACCCGCAGCTTGCCAGCTGGCTGCAAGCGCTGGCCACCGACCCGCAGCCGTCTCATGTGCTGGTACCGCAAGGGCGAAGCATCGCCGGGCTTGGGCAGTGGCTGGGGGTAACGCACCTTGAGGCGGGCGATGTGCATGTGCGCGGATCATTGACGGTGCAGGTGTTGCCTTTCGTCAGTCAGGACGATTTCGACCGGCTGTTGTGGAGCTGTGATTTCAACGCCGTACGAGGCGAGGATTCCTTCGTTCGCGCCCAGTGGGCGGCCAAGCCCATGCTTTGGCACATCTACGTGCAGGAAGAAAACGCGCATTGGGAAAAACTCGAAGCGTTCCTGGCGCTTTATCGACGCGGCTTGTCGGACGAGGCGCAAGCGGCCCTACTCGGGTTATGGCGTGCCTGGAACAGGGATCAGGACATGGGGCAGGCCTGGCGCGCAGCCCGCCCGCATTGGGCGCAGTTGCACCAGCATGCCCGTTGCTGGGCTGCCCAGCAGGCCGCTGGGCCGGACCTTGCCAAGGCGCTAGTACACTTTTGTGGAAATTCGCTATGATATGCGGCCTCGATTTTTATAAATCCATCCAGATTCGGATACTGCGTAATGAAAACTGGTAAAGAACTGAAACCCGGTACCGTCCTGCGGATCGACAACGACCCGTGGCTGGTTCAGAAAGCGGAATTCACCAAGTCGGGCCGTAACAGCGCGATCATGAAGACCAAGCTCAAGAACCTGCTGACCGGCTACAAGACCGAAACCGTATACGGTGCGGACGACAAGCTGGACGACGTGATCCTGGACCGCAAGGAAGCCACCCTGTCGTTCATCAACGGTGATGAATACACCTTCATGGACACCAGCGACTACACCATGTACGAGCTGAATGCCGAAGACATCGAAGCCGTTCTGCCGTACATCGAAGAAGGCATGGAAGATGTCTGTGAAGCCGTCTTCTTCGAAGGCCGCCTGGTCTCGGTAGAACTGCCGACCACCATCAGCCGTCAAGTGGTCTACACCGAGAACGCTGCGCGCGGCGATACCTCGGGCAAGGTCATGAAGCCTGCCAAGCTGAAGAACGGTACCGAGATCTCGGTGGCCGACTTCATCCAGATCGACGAGTGGATCGACATCGACACCCGCGACAACAGCTTCAAGGGTCGTTCCAAGAAGTAATGCTTCCTGGATAGCCTGAAGCACCGCACTGCCTGGTGCTTCTGTGGGGCCGCAAAGCGGCCCCAACTATTGAGCACACGCAAGCGTGGATTTCTACGCCACCGCACCTCGGTAGCGCCGCTCCAGCCCAAGTTAGCCCCCCCTCACAACGTCTTCTGCAAGCTCTCGCGCAGTTCCAGCAAATCGGCTTGCAGCTTTTGCAGCCCCTCGTGAGTGCGCCCACTGGCCTTGAGAATCAGCTGAGGCACCTCTTCGGCTTGCTTGTGCAACTTGCGCCCTTTATCCGTCAGCTGCACCAGCACAACCCGCTCATCTTCACGGCTGCGGGTGCGCTTGAGCAGGCCTTCGCTTTCCAGGCGCTTGAGCAACGGCGTCAGTGAACCTGGGTCAGTGAGCAAGTGCTGGCTGATTTCGCCCACGGTCAAACCATCGTGCTCCCACAACACCAGCATCGCCAGGTATTGCGGGTAGGTCAGGTTGAGGGCCTGAAGCAAGGGCTTGTACACCTTCGTCATCAGTAACGAGGTGGAATGCAGCGCGAAGCAGACCTGGTTCTCCAGTAGCAGTTCGGCGCCAGAGGCTTTGTTATCGGCGTTCATGCAGGTCCTTGAATTCGTTGAATAAGAAACTAGCACGCTGATGGTGGGGTACGCTTACTACCAGCGTAATTCACTGCGCAGTGCCAAATCCCACGGCGGGACCGGGCTAAAGCGGCTCTTGAGAAATTCGAGCAGCAATCGGCTGCGAGAGTTCGTTTCATGTTCAAGGCGAAGTGCATAAATGCCGCTCGTCTCCGCTTGGGGCAGGCCGGCGTCGCAAAAAAGCACGATCAATTCCCCACGCAACAGATATTCGCTGATCAGCCAGGTAGGCAAATGGGCGATTCCCAGCCCGGCCAAGGCGCCGAACAGAAGGGTTTCGGCATTGTTGGCAACCATGCGCATGCGCGAGGGCCGGTACAGACGTGTCTGGCCGTCTACCTCGAATCGCCAGGCGAACGGGGGTGCCAGGCCGTCCCAGTCCAGGCCGTCATGGCCAGGCAATTCGCTGGGGCACTTGGGCACGCCCCGTGCCGCCAGGTAGGCGGGGCTGGCGCAGGCGATGCGCACCATGTCGGCAAGGGGTGTCGCCACCAGGCGTGTGTCGGCCAGCGGACCTGCCCGTAATACCAGGTCGACTTCGCCTAAATGGCTGCCGTGCATGTCGACGAAACTGTCGATCAAGCGCAACTGCACATCGAGGCCAGGGTAGGCCACCAGAAAATCGGCGATCGCCGGGGCCAGGTGACGGCGCCCGAAGGCCGCCGGTGCATCGAGGCGTATCAAGCCTTCCGGGGCATTGCTCAACGACACCGCTTCGGCCCGGGCCAGGCGCAACTCATCTATGACGTGCCTGGCGCGTTCGGCAAACGCATTGCCCGCAGGCGTCGGCCGCACAGCGTGGGTGCTGCGGCTGAACAGGCGGCTGCCGAGGGCGCGCTCCAGGTTATCGATGCGCCGGGCAACCGCTGACGGCGTCAGTGGATGACGCCGGGCCGCGCCGGAAAAGCTCCCGGTTTCCAGTACATCGAGAAACAAGCTCAATTGATCGGTCAATGTATCAGGGTTCATGGCCAAGTCCGCTTTTGCAGGAAACGCACAGCCATTGTGCGTGGCTGTGCGTTTCGCTGCCAGCACACAGCCGCTAGCATGACGGTCCCTGTGCACGATAGAAGTTGAAATCTGATGATCGAGTGGGTGCTGTACGGCGTATTGGGCGTCGCCCTGGGAACCGTGGGTGGGCTTTTCGGCATCGGTGGCGGCCTGATTGCCATTCCGGCCCTTGGCGTGTTGTTCGGCCTTGACCAGCAGTTGGCGCAGGGCACGGCGTTGGTCATGGTGGTGCCCAATGTGCTATTGGCGTTATGGCGCTATCACCAGCGCAACCGCATCGAGCTACGGCATGCCCTACCGCTGTCCTTGTGCAGCTTCGTGTTCGCCTGGCTGGGGTCGATCTGGGCCGTGGGGTTGGACGCGCATGCCATGCGCCTGGGTTTTGTGGGCTTTCTGGTGGCGCTGGCGATCTGGAACGTGGCCAGGATGTTCATGAAAGTCAGCCCTGCCAGTACAGAGCTGCGTCATCCCTGGCCTTGGCTTGGCGTACTCGGCAGCTTCGCCGGGACCATGGGCGGGTTGTTCGGCGTCGGTGGCGCGGTCGTCGCCACGCCGATATTGACCAGTGTGTTCGGCGCAACCCAAGTGGTCGCGCAAGGGTTGTCACTGGCGCTGGCAGCGCCAAGCACGTTGGTCACCCTGGTGACCTACGGCGTGCACCACAGTGTGGACTGGAGCGTCGGTATCCCGCTTGCGGTGGGCGGGCTATTGAGCATCAGTTGGGGCGTCAAGTTGGCCCACGCCCTGCCGGAAAAGGCGCTGCGGGCGATGTTCTGTGTTTTCCTGGTGGTCTGCGCGGTCATGCTTGGTTTCGAACTGTAGCCGCATGCGTATCACTTGAACCCTTCGATGATGTACTGCGCCATGCAATCGGTGATGGGGGAGGGTGACTGACCGCCACGTACCAGCATGACGTTGGCCAGCGGCAATTCAGGCAAGCCTTCGGCTTCGCCGAGTACCCGCAGATTGCCGCTAATCAGGCTCTGCAACTGGGCGGTCACCGCCAGCCCTGCGGTGACCACGGCAAAAATGGCCGACAGGCTGGGGCTTGTGTAGGCCACCCGGTAGTCGATGCCCTGGGTTTCCAGTGCGTTACAGGTCCAGGCGCGGCAGAAGCACTCGGTGTTGAACAATGCCAATGGCATGGGGCGCTGCTCGTGTGGGCAGAAGCCCTCGGCCGCAGCCCATACCAGCCGCTCCTGGCGCAGCAGTTGGCCGATTTCGTTGCCGGGCTCACGGGTGACGATGGTCAGGTCCAGGTCCTTGCGCAGCATCAGCTGGCGTGAGGTGTCGCAGTGCACTTCCACCTGGACCAAGGGGTAGGCCTTGGCAAAACTGGACAAAATGCTCGGCAGAAAACGCATGGCGTAGTCGTCAGGTGTACCGATTCGCACCAGGCCCACCATGTGCGGCATGCGCAGGGTGTTGAAGACCTCACCGTGCAGCTTGAGAATGCGCCGGGCATACCCCAGCAATACCTGTCCTTCGGCGGTCAGACGCACTTGCCGCCCCTCGCGTTCGAACAAGGGCCGTTGAAGGATATCTTCTTCCAGGCGCTTCATCTGCATGCTGACGGCCGATTGGGTGCGGTTGACCACCTCACCGGCACGGGTAAAGCCGCCTTGCTCGGCGATGGCAACAAAGGTACGCAGCACGTCGGCGTCGAGACTCTGGTACTGGGACATTGCATCAATCTCCGAGATGCATGGCATCAGAAACATTCGTTGGATTGATCTTAATCGGCGCGTGAGACTGAAGCCATCGATAACGGAGGGCTTCACGATGAAAGGTACGATCAGCCGCGCAGAGGCTTCAGTTGTGTCGTCAAGGGCGTTGTGGCAAGCGACCTGGGGGCGCGTGATCCGGTGGTTGGAGCTGCACCGCCAGCGCCAGCAGCTTGCCAGCCTGAGCGACGCCATGCTCCACGACCTGGGCTTGAGCAGGGCCGATACGCATCAGGAAAGCGAGCGGCACTTCTGGGACGACCCGCTGTGCAAGTGAGCGCAGCGAGGTCCCTGCCTTGCCTTTTTCGGAGCGCCGCTTAGCGGCGCACCTGCTTCAGTGTCTCGGCGATCAGGAACGCCAGTTCCAGCGACTGGTCGGCGTTCATCCGCGGGTCGCAGTGGGTATGGTAGCGATCCGACAAGGCGTCCTCGGTGATCGGGCGGGCCCCACCGATGCACTCGGTGACGTTCTGCCCGGTCATCTCGATATGAATACCACCTGCGTGGCTGCCTTCGGCCTGGTGAACCTGGAAGAACTGCTTCACCTCGTCCAGGATCTGGGCGAAGTCGCGGGTCTTGTAGCCGCTGCTGGCCTTGATGGTATTGCCATGCATCGGGTCCGAACTCCACAGTACCTTGCGACCCTCGCGCTCGACCGTGCGGATCAGCCCCGGCAAATGGTCCCCGACCTTGCCCGCGCCCATGCGCGCGATCAGGTTCAGGCGCCCTGGGTCGTTGCTGGGGTTGAGGATGTCGATCAGGCGGATGAGCGCCTCCGGGTCCATGCTCGGGCCCACCTTGACCCCGATCGGATTGTGCACCCCACGCAAGAACTCCACGTGTGCGCCGTCGAGCTGACGTGTGCGATCGCCAATCCAGAGCATGTGCGCGGAGCAGTCGTAGTAGTCGCCAGTCAGGCTGTCCTGGCGCACGAAAGCCTGTTCGTAGTTGAGCAGCAGGGCTTCGTGGGCCGTGAAGAAGCTGGTCTCGCGCAGCTGGGGTGCGCTGTCCAGGCCACAGGCGCGCATGAACGCCAGGGTCTCGTCGATGCGGTTGGCCAACTGGTGATATTTGTCGGCCAGCGCCGAATTGGCGATGAAGTCCAGGTTCCACTTGTGCACCTGGTGCAGGTCGGCGAAGCCGCCTTGCGCGAAAGCGCGCAGCAGGTTCAGGCTGGCCGTGGACTGGTGATAGGCCTGCAGCAGGCGCTCGGGGTCGGGGATGCGGCTTTTGGCATCGAAGCCGATACCGTTGACGATGTCGCCACGGTAGGCGGGCAAGGTAACGCCGCCCAGGGTCTCGTCACCGGCCGAGCGAGGCTTGGCGAACTGCCCGGCCATGCGCCCTACCTTGACCACAGGACAGCCGGCGGCAAAGGTCATGACAATGGCCATTTGCAGCAGCACCTTGAAGGTGTCGCGAATCTTGGCCGCGGAAAATTCCGCGAAGCTCTCGGCACAGTCGCCACCTTGCAAGAGAAACGCCCGGCCTTCGGTCACCTCGGCGAACTGACGCCGCAACTCGCGGGCTTCGCCAGCGAACACCAACGGCGGGTAACTGGCCAGGGTTTGCTCGACCTTGTGCAGGTGCGCAGCGTCAGGGTAGACGGGTTGTTGCTGGATCGGCAGGGCACGCCAGCTGTCAGGGCTCCACGTTTGGGTCATTTCAGGCTCGGTCATGTAGGTTGCAGGCTGGCAGCCATGGTAACAGCTGGCACCGTGCTTGTTGCAGCACGGGTGTTGACGGACAATGCAGCTTTTGCGGGGGTGATTTGCACATGGTGGCGCAACGGCAGGAGCGGTTGCTGGCACGCGTGGAGGATGCCTTTGGCGTCATCAGCGTGTACGAGGTGGATGATTACCGTTTCCTCGAATTCGGCGACGCCATCGAGCAGAGCTGCGTGTTCACGGCGGACCCCAGCTGGCTGGAGTACGATTACACCCGCGCCATGCTGGTAGGGGCGCTTTGCCATGAACAGCCGGAAAGTGCGCTGTTCCTGGGGCTGGGCGCCGGAACCCTGACCCAGGCTTGCATGAAGTTTCTGCCCCTCGAAGACATCGAGGCCATCGAGCTGCGCCCGGATGTGCCACGCCTGGCCATGGAGCACCTTGGCCTGGATGATGACCCGCGGTTATATGTGCGCATCGGCGATGCGGTCGAATTGCTGCCGACTGCGGAAACGACCGACTTGTTGTTCGTCGACCTTTATACCGACCATGGGCCTGGCGTCGGGCATTTGGCTTGGAATTTTCTGGAGGGCTGCCAGCAACGCCTCAACCCCGGTGGTTGGCTGGTGATCAACCAGTGGGCCACTGACGAGGGCAAGCCGCTTGGGGCGGCATTGCTGCGCGGGTTGTACCACCGCCATTACTGGGAATTACCGGTCAAGGAGGGCAACGTGATCGTGCTGGTGCCAGCCGACCTGGAGCAGACCCTCGACATGGCGGGGCTGCGGGCGCGGGCAGAGGCCCTGGCGCCACGCCTGGGGTATAGCCTGGACGGGTTGATCAAGGACATTCGGCCGGCCAGTTGAGCCGCAGGGATGGGATGAAATTACAGGGGGCCGTTGCGCGGCCCCGCGCGCCATACAGAGGGCTTCGTGGTTTGACCGCAGCGTTCCAGTCACTTGGCGATAACCAAAACAACGCCCCTGCAGGTGTAAAAGATGTATCGTTTCAGCCGCTGCCCAACGACAGCGCCCTCAAACCCCGCGGCCTGAAAAAATTCCTCCCGCCCCGTTCGATTTCAGGTATAGTACGCGCCGGTCTTTTAGCGGGCCTCAAAAATCAGGCGGTGCAAATCCTCCGAGTCCAGCTTCGGCTGCACGTCCGCTAGGCGGACCTTCCCAAGTATCTTTTTCAATCGTTTTCGCAAATCCCCGCCGCCAAAGCTGCCTGGGTGACCTGTCGGTCTTTCATGGCTTGTGCAGCTTTGGAGCATGGGTCTTTGCGGATGCACTCTAGAGGCAGACCCATGACCCAGGAAATCGCCGGCTTCGCCGCTCTCGATCTCAATCCGAACATTGTTGCCGCTGTCGTGGCCACCGGCTATGAAGAGCCGTCGGCCATTCAGCAGCAATCGATCCCGATCATCCTCGCCGGTCACGACATGATCGGCCAGGCGCAGACAGGCACCGGCAAGACCGCTGCCTTCGCTCTGCCGATCCTCAACAAGATCGATGTGAGCAAGCGCGAGCCGCAAGCCCTGATCCTGGCACCAACCCGTGAGTTGGCGCTGCAAGTTGCAACCGCTTTCGAAACCTACGCCAAGCAGATGCCGGGCGTGAACGTCGTGGCCGTCTACGGTGGTGCCCCGATGGGCCCGCAGCTGCGCGCCATTCGCAACGGCGCGCAAATCGTCGTCGCCACCCCAGGCCGTCTGTGCGACCACTTGCGTCGTGACGAGAAGGTCCTGTCGACCGTGCAGTACCTGGTACTGGACGAAGCCGACGAGATGCTCAAGCTGGGCTTCATGGACGACCTCGAAGTGATCTTCGATGCCATCCCGGCCACGCGTCAGACCGTACTGTTCTCCGCGACCCTGCCGTCGTCGATCCGCTCGATCGCCGAACGTCACCTGCGTGAGCCCAAGCACGTCAAGATCCAGAGCAAGACCCAGACCGTCACCGCGATCGATCAGGCTCACCTGATGGTGCATGCCGACCAGAAGATCCCGGCCGTGCTGCGTCTGCTGGAAGTCGAAGAGTTCGACGCGCTGATCGCCTTCGTGCGCACCAAGCAGGCTACCCTGGACCTGGCTGCCGCGTTGGAAGCCAAGGGGTACAAGGCTGCTGCGCTGAACGGCGACATCGCCCAGAACCAGCGTGAGCGCGTGATCGACTCGCTCAAGGATGGCCGCCTGGACATCGTCGTCGCCACTGACGTCGCTGCCCGTGGCCTGGACGTGCCGCGCATCACCCACGTGTTCAACGTCGACATGCCGTACGATCCCGAGTCCTATGTGCACCGTATTGGCCGTACCGGCCGTGCGGGTCGCGAAGGTCGCGCACTGCTGCTGGTGACGCCGCGTGAGCGCCGCATGCTGCAGGTGATCGAGCGCGTGACGGGTCAGAAAGTCGCCGAAGCGCGCCTGCCCAACGGCCAGGCGGTGCTCGATGCCCGTATCAAGAAGCTGACCAATAGCCTGGCGCCGCTGGTTGCCGAAGCCGAAGCCACCCACGGCGAGCTGTTCGACCGCCTGACCGCCGACCTGGGCTGCAGCGCTCGCGCGCTGGCTTCTGCCCTGCTGCGCAAGGCCACCAATGGCCAAGCCCTGGACCTGGCAGCGGTAGAACGCGAACAGCCCCTGGTGCCAAGCTTCGCCCCGCGTGGCGAGCGCACCGAACGTGGCGAGCGCCCGGACCGTGGCGACCGCGAGCGTCGTGCGCCACTGCCGTTGGCAGAAGGCCGCGTACGCTGCCGTACTGCCCTGGGCGCACGTGACGGTATCGCTGCCAAGAACCTGCTGGGCGCGATCCTCAACGAAGGTGGCCTGGCGCGTGATGCCATTGGTCGCATCCAGGTGCGTGATAGCTTCAGCCTGGTCGAGCTGCCGGAAGACGGCCTCGAGAAGCTGCTGACCAAGCTCAAGGACACTCGCGTCGCTGGCAAGCAGCTCAAGCTGCGTCGCTACCGCGAAGATTGATCCTCAAGCAATAAAACATCCCCGGCCTAGGTCGGGGATTTTTTTTGCAAGCCATCAGGCGCGACCTAACCGAATCGGTAGATATCCATCCCCAGCGCGCCCAAGGTGAAGCCCTGGTGCACCACGTCAAAAGCCCCACCCGCGCCTAGGGCAAAGAACAGCGGCAGCAGATGCTCATCGCTGGGGTGATTGCGCACGGCAAACGGCGCCTGCGCCCTGTAGTCGAGCAAGGCCTGGCAGTCGTTGGCCTGCAACGTCTCTACCATCCAGTTTCTGAAGGCCAGCGCCCACGGCGCCATCCTGTCCGGCCCAGCCTGCCAGTCCAGTTCACCAAGATTGTGCGTGATACTGCCAGAGCCAATCAGCAGGACACCTTCTTCGCGCAGCCCGGCCAGGGCCTGGCCAATGCGTAGCTGCCCCGTGGGGCCCAAATGGCTGGGCAAGGACACCTGCACCAGCGGGACCTGTGCCTGCGGATACATCAGCGATAAGGGCACCCAGGCGCCATGATCGAAGGGGCGCTCGGTGTCTGGGTCAGCTGGCAGCCCGGCCGCCTGCAAACGATCACAGATACGTTGCGCCAGGTGCGGATCGCCCGGTGCTGGGTACTGCACCGCATACAGCGCCGCAGGAAAGCCAGCAAAGTCATGCCAGGTCGCCGGCCTCGCGCCGCTCGTCACTGCCAGGTCGCGGCTTTCCCAATGGGCCGATACCACGACAATCGCACGTGGCGTAGGCAGCTGTTGAGCCAACTGCGCCAGTGCAGGCCCGCTGGCGCCGGGCTGCAATGCCAACATGGGTGAGCCGTGGGAGATGAACAAGCTAGGCAGCATGGCAGGGTCCTGAGGGTTAAGATGCTCGCATCTTCGGCCAAGGCTTGATCGAATCCAAATCAAGTTATGGCTGGGAACCATCGAATAATCGGGAGGAAACATGGAACCGGCATTCTGGCAGCAGCGGTGGGCCGACAACCAGATTGGCTTTCATCAAGCCCAGGTGAACCCCTACCTGCAGGCCTATTGGCCTGGCTTGCATCTGGCAGCCAACAGCAAGGTCCTGGTGCCCTTGTGCGGCAAGAGCCTGGACGTACTGTGGCTGGCCGGGCAGGGGCACCGAGTGATGGGTGTCGAGTTGTCTCGTCGGGCAGTGGAAGACTTCTTCCGTGAGCAGGGGCTCCAGGCACAGGTCTCGCACACAGGCGCATTCGAAATCTGGCGTCATGGGCCTATTGAGCTTTGGTGCGGCGATTTCTTCGCGCTGACGAGCGGCGACGTGGGTGATTGTATTGCGCTCTACGACCGAGCGGCCCTGATCGCGTTGCCTTCGGCGATGCGGGAGCGGTATGTCCGAGCGCTGTCGGGCTTGTTGCCTGCCGGTACCAAGGGGCTGGTGGTGACCTTGGACTATGACCAGGCGCTGGTGCCCGGGCCGCCGTTTTCGGTGAGCGACGACGCGTTGCGGCAGGGGTTCACCGGCTGGCAAGTGGATGAGCTCGAAGCGGTGCAGATGATCGAGCAGAGCCCGAAGTTCGTGCAGGCGGGGGCGTCGAGCTTGTGGGAGAGGGTCTATCGGGTCAGCCGTTGAGGTCTGCACCCCGCCTTGTGATTAACAGGCGCTCATAAAAAAAGGCGACCGAAGTCGCCTTTTTGCAGGGTGGGGTGGATCAACCGCGGCGGCGCAGGGCGTCGATGCGGTCTTCCAGTGGCGGGTGGCTCATCAGCAGGCCGGCCAGGCCCTGCTTGAGGCCCCCATTGATGCCGAAGGCCTTGAGCGTGTCGGGCATGTGAACCGGCAAACCCTGTTCCACACGCAGGCGCTGCAAGGCGCCGATCATGGCCGAGGTGCCGGCCAGGCGAGCGCCGGCTTCGTCTGCGCGATACTCGCGGCGGCGCGAGAACCACATGACGATGATGCTGGCCAGGATGCCCAGTATCAGTTCTGCCACGATGGTCGCGACGTAATAGGCGATACCTTGGCCTTCCTCGTTCTTGAAGATGACCTTGTCGACGAAGTTGCCGATGATCCGGGCGAAGAACATCACGAAGGTGTTCACCACGCCCTGGACCAGCGCCAGGGTGACCATGTCGCCGTTGGCAACGTGGCCGATCTCGTGCGCCAGCACGGCGCGCACTTCATCGGGCGAAAAACGCTCCAGCAGGCCTTGAGAGACCGCCACCAGTGCATCGTTACGGTTCCAGCCGGTGGCAAAGGCGTTGGCTTCATAGGCCGGGAAAATACCCACTTCCGGCATCTTGATGCCAGCCTCGCGGGACAGCTCCTCGACCGTTTGCAGCAGCCACTGCTCGTGCCGGGTACGCGGCTGGCTGATGATCTGGGTACCGGTGCTCATCTTCGCCATCCACTTGGAGATGAACAGCGAAACCAGCGAGCCGGCAAAACCGAACACCGCACAGAACACGAGCAGGCTGCCAAGGTCCAGGTCGACCCCGTTGGCAGCCATGAACCCGTTGAAACCGAACAGGCTCAGGGTAATGCTTGCAACCAGCACCACCGCAAGGTTGGTGGCCACAAACAACAGAATGCGCATCATGGTTGTTACGTTCTCCTGACGGATGAATTGTCGCTTACTGCGGGGTATATAAGGGGCCTGCCGCCGGGATTCAATCGACGGACTATTTCAAACTGTGTAAGCCGCAGTATGGCAGAGGAGGGGAAGCCGGCTGTGGGATAGAGCATTGCAGGATGTAAGAAACATGCTACGGCGCGCGCAGGGCCGTCCTTTTCCTGAGGCGGCCCTGCCAGCGCTCACAGCTGCAACCAGAGTGTCGGCCCTCTGTGAGCGCCAGCGGCGCGTGTGCTTACTGCGAATAGGTCCTGAGGAAATTGCCGATCCGCCCGATGGCCGCTTCCAGGTCATCTACGCGGGGCAGCGTCACTACGCGGAAATGGTCCGGCCAAGGCCAGTTGAACGCAGTGCCCTGGACGATGAGCAGTTTCTCGGACAGCAGCAGGTCCAAGGCGAATTTCTCGTCGTTGAGGATCGGGCAGACCTTCGGGTCGATCCTCGGGAACGCATACAGCGCGCCCATGGGCTTGACGCAGCTCACCCCGGGGATGTCGTTGAGCAGCTCGAAGGTGCGGTTGCGCTGCTCCAGCAAGCGCCCTGGTGGCAGCACCAGGTCGTTGATGCTCTGGTAGCCGCCCAGTGCGGTCTGAATGGCATGCTGGGCCGGCACGTTGGCGCACAGGCGCATGTTGGCCAGCATGTCGATGCCTTCGATGTAACTCAGGGCATGATGCTTGGGCCCGGAAATGATCAACCAGCCGGAGCGAAAGCCTGCCACGCGGTAGGATTTGGACAGGCCGTTGAAGGTCAGGCACAGCAGGTCCGGTGCCAGGGAGGCCGTGCTGATGTGCACCGCTTCGTCATAAAGAATCTTGTCGTAGATTTCGTCGGAGAACACCACCAGGTTGTGCTGGCGAGCGAGCTCCAGCATGCCCCGCAACAGCGCTGTGGAATACACCGCGCCCGTTGGGTTGTTGGGGTTGATGATGACCAGTGCCTTGGTGTTGGGGGTGATCTTGGCCTTGATGTCCTCCAGGTCCGGGAACCAGTCGGCCTGCTCGTCGCACAGGTAGTGCACCGGTTTGCCACCGGCCAGGCTTACGGCTGCCGTCCACAGGGGGTAGTCGGGGGCGGGGATGAGCACCTCGTCACCGTTGTTGAGCAGGGCCTGCATCGACATGACGATCAACTCGGACACGCCGTTGCCCAGGTAGATATCTTCGATGCCGACGCCTTCGATGCCCTTTTGCTGGCAGTACTGCATCACCGCCTTGCGTGCGCTGAACAGGCCTTTGGAATCGCTGTAGCCCTGCGCGGTAGGGAGGTTGCGGATCACGTCCTGCAGAATTTCATCGGGCGCCTCGAAACCGAACGGCGCTGGGTTGCCGATGTTCAGCTTGAGGATGCGGTGGCCTTCCTCTTCCAGACGCTTGGCGTGCTTGAGCACAGGGCCGCGAATGTCGTAGCAAACATTGGCGAGCTTGTTCGATTTGCTGAACTGCATGATGGAATCCCGATTGAGAAAACGCGCTATGCCCGGCCGAAAGGTTTGTAAGGGCACAAAGCGGGTGCGAGACTGAACGCCTTGCACACGAAGCCAACTAATATACGTGCCACCCGCGCCCCGGAAAAGACGGCGCAGGGTGAAATTGAGCCTGCCGAGGGAGCCCCATGCAAAAGATCGAGAAAACCCTGGAACAGTGGCGGTCGATGCTCGACCCCGAGCAATACCAGGTGTGCCGTCTGAAAGGCACCGAGCGGCCGTTCAGCGGCAAGTACAATAGCGAGCGCCGCGACGGCATCTATCACTGCATCTGCTGCGGTCTGGCATTGTTCGATGCCCAGACCAAGTTCGATTCGGGCTGTGGTTGGCCAAGCTTCTACGCCCCCATCGAGGATAGCGCGATGATCGAGATCCGCGACACCTCCCACGGCATGATCCGCACCGAGGTGACCTGTGCCCGCTGCGACGCTCACCTTGGCCACGTGTTCCCCGACGGGCCACCACCGACCGGGCTGCGCTACTGCATCAACTCGGTGTGCATCGACTTGCGCCCTCGTGACTGACCGGAGCTCGAACATGGCCGCATCGCTGCTGGATATTCCCTGTGTCACCCTTGCAGGCGAACACAAGAAGCTGGGCGACTTCCCAGGCAAGGCCGTGCTGGTGGTCAACACCGCCAGCCAGTGCGGCTTCACGCCGCAATACGCCGGGTTGGAACAGCTGTGGCAGAGGTACCGTGATCGCGGGCTGGTGGTGCTGGGCTTTCCCTGCAACCAGTTCGGCAAGCAGGAGCCTGGCGAGGCGCGTGACATCGCGCAGTTCTGCCAGCGCAATTTCGGCGTGAGCTTTGCGCTGTTTCGCAAGGTGGAGGTCAACGGCCCAGGCACCCACCCCTTGTTTGCCGAACTCAAGCAGCGGGCGCCTGGCATTCTGGGTAGCCAGAAGATCAAGTGGAATTTCACCAAGTTCCTGCTCGACCCGGTCAGCGGCCAGGTGGTGCGTTATGCACCGACCACCAAGCCGCAGGCCTTGGAGGCGGACATCGAGCGTCTGCTCAGCCGCTGACCGGCACCCAGCGATCGACCACGGCCAGCAGGTCCTCGCGCCGGAACGGCTTGGCCAGGTAATCGTCCATACCGGCGGCTCGGCAGCGGTCGCGCTCCTCGGGCATTGCATTGGCGGTGAGCGCGACAATGGGCAGCCCTGGCCAATGGCCGCGCTCACGGATGCGCCGGGTGGCCTCGTAGCCATCCATCACCGGCATGTTGCAGTCCATCAGCACCAGGTCGAAGGCTTCCTCTTCTAGCCGTGCCAGGGCTTCGACTCCTTGCGTGGCCAATTCCACCTGGCACCCCAGCTTGGCCAGCATGCCTTTGGCCACCAGCTGATTGACGGGGTTGTCCTCCACCAGCAGGATGCGCGCCCGGCCTTTGGCTGTAGCGGGGGGTGGGGTTGCCAGTGGGTGCTCGGCATCGTGTCCTTGCAATACCCGATGCAGCGTCTGGTACAGCGCCCCACGGGTCAGCGGGCGTGCGAGCTGATGCAGGGGGGCCATGGCCAAGGCCTGTTCGCTGGGCAGGAAGTTGCCGTAGGCAGTGACGAGCAGGATGGGTACCTGCGAAACCCTGCGCACCTCGGGCAGCGCCTGCACATCGTCGAGTATCAGCAGGTCGGTTGCGCCTGCTACGGTGTCAATGCCGTCGTGCCGTGCATACGCCAGGCCCAAGGCCGGTAACAGGCCAAGCATCAGCTCATGCAGGCCGCTGCCCGCTGCGGTCAGGGCAGCCACGCTGGCGTGCAAAGGCTCGGGTGTATCGGCCTTGGCGCAGGCGTTGAGGGGTAGTTCTGCAGTGAAACGGCTGCCAAAACCGGGCTGGGACCGAATATGCAGATGACCATGCATGGCCTTGCACAGGTTACGGGTCAGGGCCAGTCCCAGGCCGGTACCGCCGTACTGACGCGTGATGCCTGCGCCAGCCTGGGTGAAGGGCTGGAAGATACGCGCTTGCGCTTCTTCCGGGATGCCGATGCCGGTATCCCGGACTTCCAGGCGCACGCCGCCGATCATCGGCTCAAGCCTGACGTCCACCCGTCCGAAGCGGGTGAATTTCAACGCGTTGGACAACAGGTTGCCGACGATCTGGCGCACCCGCGTAGGGTCGCCCAATACGCTTGCCGGAAAGTCATGGGCAATCAGGCAAGTCAGTTCGACCCCCTGGGCCACGTTCTGCGACAGCAGGCTAGCGGTGTCCTCGACCAGGGTCGCCATGTCGAAGGGGATTCGTTCTAGCTCGAGCTGGCCTGCATCGAATTTCGACAGATCGAGGATATCGTTGAGCAGTTCGACCAGGACTTTCCCGGAGTCGTGTGCAATGGTCAGCTGCTGGCGCTGCTCACCTGGCAGCGGGTTGTCCAGCGCCAGGGCGATCATGCCGAGCATCCCATTGAGGGGCGTACGGATCTCGTGGCTCATGTTGGCCAGGAACGCAGCCCGTGCATGGGCCATGTCCAGCGCCCGACGCCGGGCTTGCTCAAGCTCTTGGTTGGTCAGGCTGAGGTTGTCGTTGCTCGCCTTGAGTTCATCGGTACGGGCCGCAACGATGTTTTCCAGCTCGTTGAGGTACTGGGTGAGCCGATTCTCGGCCGTACGGCGCTGCTCGATCTCGGTGGACATGCTGACGAACTGCTGGTTGGCCACTTTCACCAGCACGCCGATTTCATCGTGCTCATGACCGGGCGGGCATTGCAGTCGTCCCTGCAGGGGCTTGCGCGCATCGCCGCCGCTCAGCGCACCGATCACCGTGACCAACGGCTTGGTCAGCATCATGTAGAACAGGGCCAGCAACAGGCCTGTCAGCACCAGGCTGCGGGCAAAGCCGTTGAGCAGGGTGAGGCCGGCGCGGTCGAGAAAGCGCCGGCCGAAGGGGTAGGTGTCCACGTCCAGGTACAGCGTGCCCAGGTACTCGTCGGGCATGTGGGTGAGAAACAAGGGGTCGCGCAGTTGACGGTGATCGCCGAACAGAAAGTCGCTGATCGGCCTGTAACGGTCTTCGAGTCGCGGCCGTTCCACGTCTGCCAGCACCGTCTCGTTGTTGTCGATCAACCGCGCGCGCACGATGGCAGGCGACTCCAGCAGCCCCCGGGTCAGTTCCAGTGCCAGCTCCGAGTCGATGTTGTAGGCGATGCGCGAGGCCGGGTTGTGGCTGATTTGCAGCAGCGCACGCACTTCGCGGTTGATCGAGGCGTCTTCGCTGGCATAATCGATGCCGATCTGGACAAGACTGAGCAATGTTCCCAGGATGAAGCCAACCAGGACTGTCAACCGGGCTTGCTTGTATGACAGGCGATTGGTGAACTTGATATCCATGAGTCCCGAGCCGGTTCCACATTCCTTGCGCTGCGCAAGCATAGCCGATCGATCGCGGCTGCTGGCGGGTCTGGCACATTTTCAGCCCTGATCAGGCTGAGCGCCTGGGCTGGCCGTTTGATTGCTCAATCGCCTTGTACGCCATGGTACGGTGCTACGTGCCGTCGTGACTGTACGAGGCGGTTCTAGGATAACGGGCCACCCGCCAACCCGAATTCGACTGTGTAGGAGTCGTCATGGACGCCCGCTTGATTACTTTTCTGGACCGCGCCGAAACGGTGCTGGCCCGTCTCGAGCCGCTGCTGCCGGCAGCGCGTCCCGAGATAGACTGGTCCGCGACCCTGGCTGCCCGGTGGCAGCGCGATGGCCGCAGTGGCTACCTGATGCCGCTTGAGGTCAGCCTGGATATCCGCCTGAGCGACCTGATCGGTGTCGACCAGCAGCGTGACCAGCTTGGCCGCAACACCCATCAGTTCATCAGTGGCCTGCCTGCCAACCACGCGTTGCTGTGGGGCTCGCGGGGCACAGGCAAGTCCTCGCTGGTGCGTGCGCTGCTGGCCGAGCACGCCGCAGCGGGGCTGCGCTTGATCGAGATCGAGCGCGACCATTTGGCCGACCTGCCGCGGGTGGTGGAGCAACTGCAGAAATTGCCGCAGCGCTTCATCCTGTTCTGCGACGACCTGTCGTTCGAGGCGGGGGAGGGCGACTACCGGGTACTCAAGAGCGTGCTCGATGGCTCGCTTGAGCAGGCCCCGGATAACGTCCTGTTGTACGCCACATCCAACCGCCGCCACCTGGTACCAGAAAAACAGAGCGACAACGAAAACTGGCAGATGGTCGATGGCGAGTTGCACCCCAATGAGGCCGTGGAAGACAAGATCGCCTTGTCCGACCGCTTTGGGTTGTGGCTGTCCTTCTACCCGTTCAGCCAGGAGCACTTCCTCGATGTGGTCGAGCACTGGATCGCCCAGCTCGCGCGCCCGGCCGGGCTGCGCTGGCAGCGTGACGAAGCCCTGGACATACTCGCCGTGCGCTGGGCTACCGGCCGCGGCAATCGTAATGGCCGATGTGCCTATCAGTTCGCCCGCTATTGGGTCGGGCTGCAATTGCTGGAGCAAACCCGATGATCGATCTCAATGCCAGTGGTGCTGGCCTGGACGGCTACGCCTTGCTGGCGGCGCAAGTACAGGCGCTGTTCGCCGACGAGCGTGACTTCACCGCCAACGCCGCGCAATTCTCGGCTTTTGTCTATCACCAGATCGAAGACCTGAACTGGGCGGGGTTTTACATCAATCGCGATGAACAGCTGGTGCTCGGCCCGTTCCAGGGCCAGGTGGCCTGCGTGCGCATTCCCTTTGGCAAAGGGGTGTGCGGCACCGCAGCAGCCACGCGCCAAACCCAGCGGGTAGAAGACGTGCACGCCTTTGCCGGGCACATTGCCTGCGACAGCGCGTCCAACAGCGAGCTGGTGATTCCACTGATCAAGGCGGGCAGGCTGGTGGGCGTGCTGGATCTGGACAGCCCCACGATCGGGCGTTTCAGTGAAGCCGATCAGGCAGGGCTTGAGCAGCTGGTGGCGATTTTTCTGGAACTGACTGACTGCTGATCGCCCTTGAGCACGTATCGACGGCGCGCCTGCGCCGCCGGTACGAGCACCCGGTTTAGTCGTACATCGCCTTCTTCTTCCAGGTCTCTTCGTCGTCGGTTTTCAAGCCTTCGGTCAGCTCGTTATCTTCGTCCTCGGTCGGCGCCAGCTGATCCAGCACTTGGGCATTCACCCGCGCCAGCAGTTTTTCAAGATACGTCAGCTGCTCTTCGTAGACCTTGGGCTCCGGTTGCTTGCGCAGGTACTGCACGCCCCGTTCGAACGCCAGGCGAGCCTGGCCGGGCTGCTCGTTCTGCAAGGCCTGTTGGCCGAGGTTGTTGAAGAACTCGATGTGCAGCAATACCAGGATGTGGCGGATTTCCTTGAGCCAGTGCTTGGCTTCCAGAGCAGGTAGAAAGCCTTCTTGCGCGGCGCGGGTGATCTGGTTGTGCAAGGCTTCGAGCAGAAACCGCACGTCCTTGGCCTTGGCTTCGGTCAGGATCGGGTTGGGTGGGTTGTTGACCGGTATCTGCTCGCCTTTGGCGATCAGCGCTTCAACTTCGGCGATGCGCGCCTTGATGTCGGCATTGTGCTTGTCCAGGGCAAGCTGACGCTGGTTGACGTTCAGCTCCAGCCGGGTCAGCAGCAATTTCAGCCCAGGGGTCATGTACTGGCCGGGGAAGGTTTCACTGATTTCGCCACAGCGACGCAGGCGATCGGCCAGTTCTATCTTCAATCGAGCGCGCTCGAGCTTGCCGTTCTCGACCACGTTATTGAGGTAGCCAATCAGAATCAGCAGTGCGATACCCGCCACGACGAGCAGGGTGATCAGAAGTGGTGTCACCGTGAATGCCTCATGAAATGGATTGCATCATTGAGTGTAGGGGCGAGGTTGCGTAAACCCTGACAGCCTGTGTTCATTATCGGCCGCATGCCCAGTGGCTGAATGCTGGCACATTTACGCTGCGCTGACGTCAGAAATTCAGCTCGGGCTTCGTTTAGCGCCTGCGCAAGCTGGGGCGGCAGGGCGGGAAGTCATTGATTTAAATAAATTTCTACAAAAGGGTTGACGGCCTATCCATCCCTCCATAGAATGCGCGCCACTTGCAGCGTAAAGCACACAGCAGAACGCAGCAGGGAGTGAAAGCAGGCAGCAATGCCAGCAGCGTGTCCCCTTCGTCTAGTGGCCTAGGACACCGCCCTTTCACGGCGGTAACAGGGGTTCGAGTCCCCTAGGGGACGCCATATTGCGGGAATAGCTCAGTTGGTAGAGCACGACCTTGCCAAGGTCGGGGTCGCGAGTTCGAGTCTCGTTTCCCGCTCCAGTTTCTCCGGCAGTGCCTCGCGGCGCGGCAGGAAAAGAAAATCCAGTCTGGATCGTGAGGTTCATGTACTGGTGCACTGAAAAGTGTTGTGTGTCCCCTTCGTCTAGTGGCCTAGGACACCGCCCTTTCACGGCGGTAACAGGGGTTCGAGTCCCCTAGGGGACGCCATTGCGGGAATAGCTCAGTTGGTAGAGCACGACCTTGCCAAGGTCGGGGTCGCGAGTTCGAGTCTCGTTTCCCGCTCCAGTTTGAATACTGTGGCGTCTATGCGGTGCAGTGGTGGTGAAGGTCGTATCGGCGCTTCACGCCAAGGGTTGTAAAGCTTCACTTTGCGGGAATAGCTCAGTTGGTAGAGCACGACCTTGCCAAGGTCGGGGTCGCGAGTTCGAGTCTCGTTTCCCGCTCCACATAAAGATCTACAGCGTCCTTTGGGCTTGTGTAGATCACCAAAAAAGACGCTTCGGCGTCTTTTTTCGTTTGTGGCCCACGGCAATCGAGCGAGATAGATCCCGCGGTACGCTCACCTCACCCTGAAGGCGATTGATCGCTTCTGGATAACAATACCAGCGCTCGCGCCACCCGCCAGCTCAGGGTTGATCGATCAACGTTGGCGTGATCATCGGAAACTCAACCCACGTGCGTTTATCGTCAAAGCTGACCTTGACCCGTACGTAGAACTGATAGTCCACTTCCAACGCCTGCAGCGCGCTCTTGGTAACCGACCCCACCGCGAGTTCCGTCACTGCACCAGGCACTGCCATGTCGGTGACCACCGGCAGCGTGATTTTCTGGTCGATCGCTCCGCGCTTGACCCCTTCGATGTATACCGTGATGAATTGCCCCGCGTCCATGAACTGCCACCCAGGTAGCGAAAACGCCGCTTGGGCACCCAGTTTCGCCAGGTTCAGTTGGTTGTCCCGAATCGCGTCGCTGTGTATCAGGGGTAGCCCGTGCAGGCGGCCAATGCTGACCTGGTGCGGCGCTGAGTCGTGAAGCTGGCCATCGTACGCCTTGACCTGATAGTGCAGGGGAATGCGGCTGTTCAGGTTCATGGCAATGTACTTGGCAGGTACGGTGTACTCCCTTGAGCCTGGGCTTATCGGTGTGTCGGTCTGATAAGCACCCGGGGCGCCTGGCTCGCCCCAGAATACGGTCACTTGATCATCCGGTTCGAGTGAGGCGCTGGCCGGTATCGTCAACGTCGCTCCTGCCACGGCATCAGCTGGCAGCAAATCGCTGAAATAATCGGAGCCACTGGCCTGGCGCACGAACGGTGGGGGTAGCTGCCGGGGCGGTGGCGTGACCGCCGCGTGCAACGCCACGGCCAACGAGCGTTGAAGGGCGGTGCCTGCGCGGTCCTGGACCTCATAACGGGCAAAACGCAGGCCGTCGCTGAGCTGTAAGATGAAGTCGGCCGGTATCTTGACGTGCAAGGGCATGCCCACTTCGGCCTTGGTCAGGGTGAGGCGGTCGACCAGTTGCTTGCCGACGGGGCTGTCACTCCAGTACCAGCTCACGGTATCGCCCACATCGGCGCCTAAATAGGGCGGTACTTGCGCCGTCAGTTCGCCGTGTTCTTTGAGGTAGCGGTCGGTGACGCCATTGCTTATCACGTCCGGCGGAAAAATCAGCTCATCGTCATCGGCGAGCAACGGGGGCGTCTTGTCGATGTTGATCTCAAGGGCTTCTGAGTCGCTGCGCATGCCGTTGAACAGCTTGACCTGGTAGTGCAGCCGGTGCTGGCCTTCGCTCAGAAACCCCACCGGCACCTCGATGAACAGTTCATCGGGCTGTACCGGTGCCGTCCAGATCAGGGTGCGGACTTCACGGCCGTTCCAGTACAGGGTTAGTGTTTCCGGGTCTTCTTCGGTAGGGTCCGAATTGCCCCACTGGGCGAACTCGACCCGCAATGGCAAGAACACGGCTTTGAACGGCAACAGATTGAGCAGGGAATCTGGCTCATTGGGCAGCAGGTCGGGGACGACAGGCGGTACATAGAACGCTACCTGCTCGAAGCGGTTTGCAAGCGCGGCCGAGGTGTTTTGGGTCGAATGCTTTGAGGTTGGCATAGCCTGTTCTCCATGATCGCGTGATGCGCCAAAGCAAAAAAAGGAGAACCTCAACGGCTCTCCCTTCGTAAACTCACCAGTTGTAGCGTACCCCCAGGTTCACGCCCCAGGGCTGTTCAAGCTTGCTGCCATGGGCGTATTCGAAGTCGGCATGAGCACGCCATTTATCGGCCCAGGCTACCGCGATGCCGGTGCCCACTTCCCCGCGAGAGCCAGAGAGGTCGTTGTTGAAGCCGTTACCATTGACCTTGACGTGGTTGTCATTGGCGAACTCATGCACGGCGGCAACCCTTACATAGGGCTGGATCATTCGCCCGTCCCCCACTTCCAGTTTGCGCCCGACGGTGGCACCGAGCTTGGTTTGCAGGGAATGCGTGCGCCCACCTTCGGCGCGCATGCCATTGTCCAGGGTGTAGTCCTTGCCCTGCACGATCAAGCCGGCCAATTGGGCATGGGGCTCAACGAACCAGCCTTCATCGAGGCTGATGTGGCGGCCTATCTCCAACGCTGCGCCGACACCGAGGTTGTCGTAGCTGCCCTTGGTCTTGGTGCCATCGCTCAAGCGCACATCGGACTGGTTCTTGAATTGATTGAGTCGCGCTACGGCATCGATGTAGTACCCGCTCTCAGGTTCCAGCCAAGTGCTGTAGACACCGAGATGGTAGCTGTCGACCTTGGCTTGGGTACCGCGCGCCAGGCTCAGGTCCGATTGGCTGTAACCGGCCGTGATCCCGGCCAGCCAGTTACCGTCGCCGACCGGCAAAGGAGCGTCGGCACCGAAGGACAGACCTTGCTGGGTTTGCTGGTAAGCCAGGCCTTCGGCACCGGCGACGTTGTACTTGTTGCCGAAGGTGCGCACCCAGCCCCCAGCCTGCCCGGCATCGCGGCGCACTTCGCCCATGCGGCCACGCAAGGTACTCATTTCGCCATACCAAATGGTCGGTGCTGTGTTGAACAAGGCCAGCACTGACTGGGTGCCGGGGCTGATGGTGCGGGTGCTCTTGTCCAGGTACCAGTCGTTGCCGCTGCCTTTAGGGACCAAATCATAGGAATAGGTACCGACATCGACCGGGCCGCCTTCCAGTGAGAAGCGCGCATCGCCGCTGTCTGCATGCACCATGTGCAGGCTGGCATCGGCTTGCAGATCGGTCCCGCTGCTGCGAACCAGCAGCGAATGATCGCCCGTGGCATTGCCAGTGATGTCGAGGAAATCATGCTGGCCGCTGGCGAAGTCGGCGTCCATCACGAATGTGCCGTTGCCCGACAGTGAGCCTAGGGTCAGCGTGTGGAATTCACCGATGTTGCCGAAGCTTACGCGGCCGCCGTTCATGGTCAGCTGCTCGACGGCGGCATTGCCGACCATGGCCCACTCGGCGCCGCTGTCGATGGCCACCTGCGCTACGTTTTCCAGGCGGCCGGTCAGGGTTGCGGCGTTCTCCAGCATCACGTTGGCAGTGCCGCCTTCGGCAACCACGATATCGCCAAGCAGCTGGCTGTCACTCACGCGCAGGCTCGCCGTTGCAGCATCGGCCACATTCACCAACACGCCGTTGCTGGCGCTGAGGGTGCTGCCGTTGAGCACATCGATTTGCGCAGAAGCAGCGCGACCGGCGCCACGGCCGACCGCGATGGCCGACCCATCCAGGCCCTCGACACGGCTGTTGTCCAGCACGATGGTGGCCTTGGCGTCGGTCTGGCCTGAGCCATCACGCACCAGGATACCATCGCGACCGCCACTGATCAGGCTGCTGTCACTGGCCGACACGCTGCCGTCGAACAGCTCCACGGCAACGCCATTGTTGTCGCTGGCATGCACTTCGCTGCGCCTTAGCTCAAGGTGGCTCTGGTTGAGGCTGGCACCACGTGACCCACCGCGAATAACGCTGTCGTTGGCACTGATGCTTGCACCTTGGCTGCCAGTGAGCGCACGGCTGCTGGCGGTAACGGTCGAGCGCTCGAGCGTTGCGTTCGCACCAGTCAGGGCCAGCGCGACGGCGGACGACCCTGGGGTGACGTCCGAATCGTTGAGCAACACGTGCGCGCTTGCCTCGGCATCGACATACAACAGATTCGCGCCCGTGGCGTTCAGGGTGGCACCACTGAATACACGGTAATTATCCAAGGGCGTACCAAACTGGATATCAGTACGACCTTCTACATTAGTCTGGGCCACCGCCGAGTTACCGATAATCACTAATGGAAGTGCGGTGGTGGCCCGGATCATTACAGTAAAAAGTGTGGGTTTGAAAGCATGGAAACTGGACATTGGATCACCCTGTGAAGAGGCTGTTTGCAGATGGCTGCTACGACTTCCTGTACTGAGCTCGCATCGTTAGGGTGAATTGTAAAAGTGATGTTTCTCTATCTAATGTAGGAATTTTCCTTTCTGTTCTGACCAAAATCCTACATTGCTCCCTTCGCGGCAGCACCGTGCCGCGCTACCGCGTAGGGAGCTCAAGGTTACGGCATTGCGCAAGAGTCGCTGCCTTCGGCCAGGCTTAACTTATGCACTGCCCATTCCGAGGCTAAATCAGGGTCATCGGCTTTGACGTAGCGCACCCGTGCCCGCGTACGGCCCCCGTTAAGGTTGGCGTCATAGGTTGGCAGAAGGTGGTCGGCATAAGGCTTGATTTCCCAGATGAAGCCTTTGACTGACGTCTCGTCCAGCACCACGAGTTCGGTTTTCTCCGCATTGGGTACCGGGTCGTCGCCATCTTCATCTTTGGAGCCGATCAACGGTGCCCACTCCAGTTCGATTATGTCGCCTGCCTTCAGGTAGGCCGACATGTCCGGGATCTCCACCTTCAGGACCATGTTGTTGGTCGGTACCCCCGCGACATCGCGCAATGAATCACAGTTCAGCCAACCGGCCCTAACCCCCAGGAACTGCGGAAGCGGCAGGATCACGGTAACTGCATCCACGTCCACCCACTGTGTCTGCGACATTTGCTCGTTGAGGGCGTCTTGCGATTCGCGCAGGGTATAGTGCACCGGCAACGCAGGGTCGTTACCCTCCGCTAAGATGATGCCCCAATCGATAGGAACGGTGATGCCGCGTGCATCACGGGCCGTGTCCACGGTGTGAGTCCCTGCACACCTGCCATGCCAGTAGACAACGAGCACGTGCCCGTCCTCGGCATTGTCGTAAAAGGGGATGGTCAGTGTGGCGTCTTCATTGGCGTCACTGCGATCGATCACGTTATCCGTTGCCGAACGTGCGCCTCGCACCGTGGGTGCCAACAGGTTAGGGTTGATCGGGCTGGGCCAAGTGGGGTCGGGGTCGGGGCGCTCGGGGCCTACCACGCTGAAGTCGACGTTCACACTGATGGCCTTGGGGCCAAACGGTACGGCACCGCGCATGATCTGGTAGCTGACGTTGGTGGCCAGTTCATCTGAGGCTGTGCCGTATTCAGCGCGCAAGGTTGGGTTGGGCACGTGAACAGGGATTGGAAAGGCTTTGGCACCGACGGTTTCCGGTGGTAATGGCGTGCTACCCCAGGTCACTGCGATAGCGTCGTGGGCTTTGGCTCCGTCGTAATACGGAATATCGACCGATACCCCGTCAATGGCGTCCTTGAGGTCGACAACGCCGTCGTCGGCGGCGTGCACCAAAGGGTCTTGCAGGTTGGCCGGCAATGGGCCAAGGGCGACGTCGATGCTGGTGATCAGCGAGCCTCGGCTCTTGTTTCCCGCTTTGTCATACAGGTAATAGGCAAGGTAATACTTGCCATCGCCGGCACGTTCTACCACGTCCTTGGGAATAACCACTTGCATTGACGCATCGAGAGGCCCCTCATCGACCTGATTTTCGTAATCCTCATGCTCTTCAGGTGGGCTCTCGAAGTAATACACCTTGTACGTGTCTCCAGGCGCGTAGGTGTCATACTCTGGCACTTGGGCAACGATGCCGGACGGATTGTTTTTAAGGTACTCGTCGTCAATAAACGCTGGCCCGACGGTCAAGCCGTCGAGTTTCTCGTCGGGATCGACCCTGTTGCGGGGTGCGGTGCGGTCACAGATCAGCGGTACCACTGCCGAAACTGCATGACCGCCGTTGAAGGTCACGATACGGTAACGCAGCCATAGCCTGCCTTCGACGAGTCTGGCCAAGGGCACATGCATTACCAGCGGAAAATCGGCTGAGGTGACGGGGCCAACCACTTCCAGGGGCTGGCCTACGTCTCCAAAGTCAGAGGCAGCATCGCTTGTGGTCGATAATTGCAGATACACGGTTTCAGTGTCGCCATCTTCAGGCAAGTTCACCCACGCGGGGATGCGCACTTCAAGATCGTTGTCCACGGCACTCTTGAGCAGGGTGCCGTCGCTGGGATCGGCGATACCCAGCACGGACGGCGCCAATTCTGCCAGCAGCGATGCGTTGCGCCGGCGCCGGGCTTCGCGCTGGGCCTGGCGGGTTTGTTCGGCAAGTACGCGTTTGGAGGTGGGGGGTGTTTGTTCGTTCATGTTTTATTCTCCTAATCCAGCTCGAATTTCGAGTTTTCCCCTGCGTGCCTTAACCCAACCGAAGGTGCGCGTTAGTTTTGCAAACATCCTGGGTTCACCCGCCTTTATCTTCTGAGCAAATTCGACAGGTCTTGGAGGCACTGGAGGAGGATTGGGTTTAGGCGGTAATTGGCCTTGCTCGTTACGTGAGGAGAGCAGCCAGTTACTCCTCCAGTCATTAACCGAAGCGGCATCGTCGGCCAAGATCGACGCCCTCGATCCCGTTGTCACACTGCCGGTAGCGCTTCTCATCATCCTGCCCGCAGCATAAAAGGCCCCTGCACTGGCGAGCCCGACAACGACGCTCGCGATACCGAGCCACTGAGCCACATCAAAGCTTGTCTGGTTATTCGTGATCGTGCCGTGGACCTGGGCTGCCGTGCCGGCCACAGCCAGTGCGGCTGATACACCCGCAGCCACCGCCTTACCGATGGCCAACGCCGCCGCCGTTTTGGCGGCCGTTACCGCCGTGGCCGTTAAAGCGGTCGCAGCTCCTTTCCAAGCGGCCACCGCCGCCAACGTTGCTTTACCGAACGTCACAATCGCTACAGCGGTCATGACAACGGCAATGCCTACCCACAACCATTTCAGCCAGCCCCCGTCTCCCTGCTTGATCTCTTCTGGCTGGCTTTGCGGCGTGATGTCTTCATCGGGGCGCCGCAGGCGACCACTGAAGCCAATCGCTTCATGCCCGGTCGGGTCACGGAACGCGATGGGGTTGCCTCGGGCGTAGGCGTAGCAGTTGAGGCCGCCAACCCCGAATGGGCTGAGCGAATCGGGGCTGAGGAAGCAGCGCAACTCAGGGTCGTAGGCGCGGTAGCCGCTGCCCAGCAGGTAACGGCCACTCAGTGGGTCGAGGGCTTCGCCGTTAAAGCCCATGGCGCTGCTCACCGGTGTGTCGCTGTAGCGTTCGCCATAGGCGCTGTAGCGCATGCTGCGTAGCGAACCGTGCTGGCCTTCAGCAACCACACTGGCGTTATCCGCCGCGTGAAGCAGCAGCGTCTGGCTAGCGTCATCGAGGGTTTGTTGGCCGACGGGTTGATCATCCAGATCCAGGTATTGAGTGCGCAAGGCTCCGCGGACCGCCAGCGTCAAACGGTGGTTCTGGTACACCAGCACGCTGTCGGCCCCACTGCCGTCGGTGCTGCCAAGCAGGCGGTTATGGGCGTCGTACCGGTATTGGCCAGTGCCGGCGGCCCGCACAAGCGACTGCAGACGGTTCTGGCTGTCATAGCGCAATGTACAACCGTACTGGTCAAGCACCATGTTGCCGTTGCGGTCGTACTTGAAGGTCGGATGGGGGCTGCTGCGTGCAGGGGTGTAAACAATGCTGCGCAACTGGCAAGGGTCATCGTCGGCATAAACGTACTGCGCACGCTCACGGGCAGATCCATCGGCGAACTGGCTGGTGACCATGCTGAGGCTTTCGTAGTTGTTGTAGCTGAAGGTTTGCTGCGTGATCGCCCGGCCCTGGCTATCGCGGGGCAGTTCGATACCTGCACAGTGGTGGTTGAGTAATTGGCCAAGGGCGGTGTAGGTGAATGTTTCCTTCAGCAGGGTAATGGCCCCCTGGTAGAGGTGACGTTCCTTGAGCAGGCCATCGAGATCCCACAGTTGTGTCTGGATGCGCTCAGGGTGGCCGCTCTGTTGCCAGGATCGTTTGATCTCGCGGTCCTGGTCGTCAAATTCGACGACCGTGACCACCGTGGTCCCGTTGTCCGAGTCGTTGCTGGTGATCTTTTCAAGCCGCGCCAGTGAGTCATACTGCAGGTTCACGTCGAGCTTGTGCTGCTGCATTCCCCGAGGCAGGCCGTTGTCGTGAAAGTGATAGAGCGTTTCCAGGCCGCTGGCTTCGACGGTGCGTTGCGGGCGACCCTGCAACGAGGGATGGTGCTCAGTTTTCAAAGGCGCATGGCCACTGACTTGCAAGTGTTCTTCGAGCAAGTGGCCATGGGCGTTGTATTGGTAGTCGCAACAGCCGTGGGCACCGCTGGCGCGTGTCAGTCGTGCCCCGATGGGGTCATAGTCGAAGACTGCGTTTTCCTCCGCGCTGCTGCTTGTGATTGGGTATGTGGTCAAGCTCAGGTCATAGGCGTAGTCGATGCTCTGCCCGGCAGCGTTGCGTTTGCGCCGCGCACGCGATTCACTGCCCTCATAGTGGTAGCGCTCGCTGCGCCAGCCGGTGGTACTGCCCTGCAGTCGGTCAAGGCCGTCGAAGGACTGTGCGCCAACTTGGACGGCCGGCAGTCTGATGTTGCCAGGCTTGACGGTGAGGCCGATGGGCAACTGCGCAGTGGAGTGCTGCGCATAGCGGGTTTCCACGCAGGTGCTGTCGGGCAAAATGCGGTGCAGGGGCCGGTTGAAAATGTCGTAGGTAAACCTGGTGGTGTGCCTACGCTCATCGGTTTCGCTCACCAGGCGTCCTAGCCCGTCGTACGTGAAACTGCGTGTGGCCAAGGTCAAGCCTTCGGCATCCTGGCGCAGGATCACATCCGGTTTTTCGAAGCGGTTCATCCAGGTCTCGCTGCGGCTGCTGATCATTGCCGTGGGCCCACTGCCGGCCTGGCGCCAGCGATAAACGATCAGACCGCGGTGCTGGGCGTTGCCCAGCGGGTCCTGGTGTTCATGCTGCTGCACGCCATCTGGCCCGGTTGTACAGCAACGTTGACCCCAGTCGTCGTAGGCGTAGTGCTGGGGCAGGTTCAGGCTGCGCAGGCCCTCCAACCAGTCGATGTAGGTTTCGGTCACTGGCCGGCCTTGGTTGTCGTAGGTTACTGCGAGCGTCGGGTATAGCCGTGGCGCCATGGCCTCATCCACATGGTCACGTTCCTCGCCGCGCACCCTGCCCAGGCCATCGAGCAGGGTCTTGGTGCAAACGCCGTGCTCGTCGGTGAACGTCTGGCTGGCCGATTCGCCACTGATCGGCGTCAGTGTGTAGTGGTAATGGCGTGAGGCCTCTGTCGGCAGCCCGGCAGCCACGGTCTCCTTCACCACTCTTTGCAGGCGATCGTAGACGTAGCGGGTTTCGAGACCATCGCTGTCACGCTGCTGCATCACCTGCCCATGGCGCAAGCCATATTGCACGGTGGTGATGGCCTGCGTGCCGTCGTAACCGATACGCAGCTGCTGAACGTTCAGCACAGGCTCGTCGGTGCCTGCACTGCGCTCGAGGCTATAGTGGTACTCGGTAACCGTTTCCAGCCCTTGCAGGTTCTCGATCTTCAGGTATTGGCGACCGTGCAGTGCCCGATCACGCGGGGCATTGACCCACTGGTTACGCAGGTGCGCAAGAGGCGTCTGAGCGCTGGCCTGATCGATCAGGGTTTCACTGCTCACGACATGGTGTGGGTGCTGCAATACTGCCGAGGTGTCAGACGCAGCCAACACGGGCAGCGTCGTGTAACGATAGGTTCGGGTAAGGGTGGCTGCTCCCGGTTGACCCTTGGGTGAAGGGCGCAGGGTTTGTGCCTTGAGGTGACGCACGAACCCTTCAGGATCAGCCGGGTGGCCGTCCTGCTCTGCCGCTGAGTACCATTCATTGCTCTGCTCCGTGCCATCGGCATAGGTATGGATGAGCACATTGCCGTGATTGTCGTACTGGGTGGCGGTCTGTTCGCTACGCCATGGGCGCTCGCCGCTGGTCATCTGCCAGAATCGCTCTTCACTGACGGGCAACTGGCACGTCGGTGGCTGGCTCTTGAATGACGTACCTTCGACCATCCCGTAGGCAGTGACCAGCCGTTGCAGACAGTCGCCCTGAAGCGTCGTTTCATGGGTGAGCAAGTGAAAGCGGTTATAGGTGCGCTCGATACGGCGAACTTCTCTCTCGCCTTCCATGAGTATTTCAACCGAGCTGTAGTCGTAATCGTCCAGGCGTTGATAAAGGTTGTCACGGCCATCGTCGCTCCAGCTCATATCGCTACCGCCGCCGAGGAAGTTGCGCGGGGTCGGATAGCGGTAGTGAATGTCTGCAGCGGGCTGGTCGAAGTGCGGCTCGATAACGTGACGGGTAACGCGGGGCAACGGCTGGCGACCGCTACCGGTAGGGAATTGATGCCCTCCATCGAGGTAGGACAGGCGTTCAGTAGCCCCGGTAGGCTGAGTCACGCTGGTCATGCACAGGTGGGCAAGCACCTCTTGATAGCCGAACGTCCAGCGGGCCTGATCGTCACTGGGGATGACAATCTCCTTTACCCGGCGGTCGTCGGCTTCCAGGTTAATCACGTAACTGGCAAGCGCCTTGCCGTCGCTGCCGGACAGTGGCTGCAATTGCAGTTCGACCTGGTAACCCGTCGGATCACGCAGCACGCGCAGCAGCATGCGGCCATCGCCATCCTGAATGCTTTCCAACAAAGGGTGTTGCCCGGAAAAACGCTGATAGTTGAACGTCAGACGGTGGCCGAGCGGCGAATACTGTGCCACCGGCAAGTAGATGGAGGCCTGCTGGGTGCCTTGTTCGGTGAGGATCTCCACCAGGCCGGAGCGGTGCACCACCCGCAACCCATCGTCCCCCTCGGGGTAGACATGAAAGTTGTCGATCCGCTGCTCTTCGAGCTGCATTGGGCGGGCGGTGCGGTCGGTGATCTTCAGGCTTTCTCCGGTGCTTAGCGAAAGCACCTGGTTGTGCGGGGTGTACTGCGACAGCTCCAGCGTCCAGCCCATGCCCAGCCCGGAGTCGGTCACGTTGAGCGGCGAATATTGCAAGGTTGGCCTGAATTCTGGGCCAAGCAGGTTGTTGCCGCCCAGCTCGGGCAGCTCGATCTTCAGGCTGTACTGCCCCGTACGTGGGTCAACCCCCCCTTGGATGAAGCTCATGAAATTCAGGGCATTAGAGTGAACGGATGATGTAACGCTCATGACGATTTTCGCTCCCTGTTGCCCCTGGCAGGACGGCTGATCCGGCGTTCAGACACTCGCTTGGACAGAGCCTAGGCGCCGGGGGGGAGGGGCGTCACCTGTCATTTCTACCAGTTTCGCCCAGCGCAATGCCGGACGTATAAAACAGCCAGGACATGACCAATTCAGCGCTTCGGGCGCTAGTGGGGGAATGCATGACGCTACGACCTGACCGGCCCAGCGTGCCGTTACTGGGCACCGGCGACAACCTGGAGCTGAGTAGCTTGGGCGGCGAGCTGCTGGAAACCTTCCTGACCGATCCGGCGCTCAAAGTCGGTGACTGGGTCACCCCTCACTGGCGCGGATGCGCGGCGGACGGCGAAGTGTTGGACATGATCCAGACGTTCCGGATCGTGTCCATCGAGCCGCAAGGGGTACGATTCTCCATCGATAACGATCGTCTCCAGCGGCTCTCGGGTGGGTATGTGTTTTATTCCTACCATCCTGGGGTTGACGCCCGTCCCGATAATGAATCATTGCGGGTGTTCTTCAGCATCGACCGTCCGGCGGTTGAAGAGCAAACCCTGGCAGTGGCCCAACTGCGTGAAGCCCATGACTTGGTCATCGACCTGGAACTGATCAGCCAGGACCTGACCGTGGCCGTGCCGCCCTACCAAGCGATGACGGTGGGCGATACGCTGATCTTTGAATGGGTGCCGTATTTCGCTGGCGACCCACAATCCCCCTACAGCCAGTCTCACTCGGTGACCGAACGGGATATTGGCATGGTCGTAGGCATGACCTTGCCGCTCCAGGAGGTCGTGCACTTATTCGGCGGCGACCATGCCGAGCTGTCCTACCGCATTCGATACGCCTCGGGGGGTGACAGTGAGTCGCCAGTTCAGCGAGTCGACATCGTAGAGTCGGGGCCGCCGCTCAGCCCGCTGTTACCCAAGCCGTTGATCGAAGGTCATGACGGCAGCAGCGACCTGGACCCGAGGGCATTGATTGGCGGCTTCACCCTGCTTATCGACGACTATGCCGACCTGCAGCTGGGTGACCAGCTGGTGGTGTACCTGGAGGGGCCAGACTTGAGCTTGAGGGGCTTTCGGGCCGACGTCAGTACGGTTGTCAGCCGCCAGCTTCAAGTGCGGGTTGAGGGCAGTTGGTACAGTGACGAGCTGATCGGAAAGCCGCTTCGGGTAAGTTATCAGGTGGCCCGCTTGGGTGCGGCCTGGCACTCGCAGGTGCTTGAGGTCATGGTGCGCAGGCCGCTCTACCTGCCTTGGCCACTGATCGACACTGTCATACCGGAGAGCGGAGATGAAGCCAACCAGGGGACGGTGACGCCAGAGCAGGTTCGCTGGGGCGCCAGGGTCAGGGTCCCACTGGCTGCCGAAACCAATGACGGTGATATCTGGATGCACTGGGACGGGCACGCCAGCACCGGCAAGGTCATCGTCAAGCAAGCCGACCCTGCGGACCCACGGCTGTTTCATATACCGGCAGCGGCGATTCCCGCCAACCTGGGCAAACGCCTGAACGTGTATTACAGCCTGCACTTGCCGGACCAGGCACCTTATGAATCGTCAGCGTTCGACCTGAAAGTGGCCGACTACGCCACTAGGCGTTTTCCTGTGATCCAGGGTCACCGCGATGAACTGATCGACGGCAAGTTGTCCCTATCGGCGCTCCAGGGCGACGACGCCCATTTCAGCCTTGATGCGTGGCCGTTCATGGCGCCAGGGCAGCGCTTGACCATCAGAGCCGCTGGCGTAGCCAAGGTCGGGGGGGGCGAGCTGGATCATGTGATGCGTAACGCGCAGCCAGTCAGCGACGAGGAATATTACCAAGGCCATGTGACAGCCGAACTGCCCAACGTCTTTTTGCAGCGCCTTGAGCTGAACAGGGTACTGCGCGTCAGCGTGCAGGTCAGCTTCGATGACGGCGAAAGTTACAAGTCTTTTCCTCACTTGGAACCCCAACTGATCGCTTGATCCAGTGTAATTAGCGGAGGCGTCAACCATGAGCAACTCGAAGGCCGCCATTGTCCAATGGATGCGCGTCAAGCACCGACTGTCAGGCTGGGGCAGCATCGCAGTCATGGATCGCGCCAAGCTCAACCAGCTGCTGAGCCAGGAATACATCTCCCGCTTCGGTGGCAACGGCATGCTGCCGCCCATTAATGGCGATGCCTCATTGGTTGGCAACTACAAGGTGTATTTACAGAACTTCATCCTCGACCGACCCAGGCTGTCATTCGAAAATGCCGATTTGAACAGTTCCAAGGCACGCTTGCGCATGACGGTGATCGGTGGCAATCAGGTCAATCTGGAGCGGCGGGGCGACTGGTACATCTACCGCATCGACTGGGTCGATCCTTTGGTGGGGCCGCAACTTAGTCTTGAGTTGGACTTGAACGACGTGCCTGGCAATGTCGCCGAGGATGGCGCAGTGTTCCTGGATTTGCAGCGCAGCGATGACTTCCAGTTGTCGTTTCCTGATCACAATCAGATCCAGCAATTGAGTGCGGATTTCTTCAAGCGAAAGTTTCAAGCCCTTGAACCGGCTCAACGTGTTTGGCAATTAGGGCAAATTATACCAGGGTCGGAGCCGCTGCTTGAACCCGCGTCTTTTCGCCTGCGCACTCAGTCTGCGCCCACCGCCGAGGTTGGCGAACAGGGCGACGGTGCAGTACTGGCATTCGTTCGTATGCACGGCTCCCACGAAGGCAACCTGCCGGGTAATGAGTCCGACTTCAAGTACCTGATCCCGAGTGAGGGGAATTACTCGGCAACGGTGTTGTTCGACAAGCAGCGCTTGATGGTGGCGACCTTGCTGCAGGCGCTGCGGCCTCTGTTGAGTGACGATTCGGTCTTTGCCGTGACACACGATGAGCAGGGTCAAATGGAGTCGGTCAGGGCCATTTCGGGGCACATATCGTTCGAGCGGAAGGAGTTTAGCCGATACGGGGCCTCGTTTTTTGCGATTGAGGGTCAGCGTATCAACTACGAGGTGCACTGGGGCCTGACCATCGACCCAATCGTGCTAAAGGACAACTTCAGTATTTCCTTCATCGGTGAGCGTATGGAGTTTAAGTTTGTCTTGAACCCGGTCGGCTTCACCGAAGTGTTGAGTTTACGAGATGACCTGGGTTTTCTTGACGAAGATGACTTCCGCCAGTTCGGTGATATGCCGGTAACTTACCCCTCCGAATTAGCGGCTGTTTATCAGATGAATGAAAGCGGTGTGATGGAATTACTGGACTTCAGCCTAACGAGACCCGCCGAGCCGCAGCCGCCGGAAGAGGGGACGGAAATCCCGGCCTCGCTCGCCACTTCAGCGATAAATCGGGACCTGGTGCTGAAACTGATCTTTCTTGAAATGTTAATTGTGACATACCTAGCCGTTCGAGATCCCCTGACTAGCCTGGTCCAGTTAGTCATACGCCCAATCCAGCGCAATTTACAAGCTGATATGCTGGTCGAGCAGACGGCCCGCGAGACGCTACGCACGAAATTCGGCGGTGCGATCATAGCGGACGATGTAGTAATGCCTAAAGACATAGCCTGCTTCGGCAGCATCGCACCCCGCCTAACTACCTTCGAGCTCTCGCCCCTGGAGCCGATCATTTCCGCTAGGGCTACCCAACCACTGACCGTTACGCCATTGACCCCGGGGCTCAATTGGTGCGCAGAACTTGTCTGGGGACAGTCTTCAAGCCCAGGTACGGTGATCGACGGCCTCTTCCAAGCTCCCCCAGTCAGCGCAATCGACGGCGATTTCATCCGCGTGAAAGTGACGGCTACCGATCCGCAGACAGGGTTTGCCGCCTCTGCCTTGATAACGGTGGTGACCAATGTGCTGAGCGTCAGCCCATTGGTTGAGTTGTGTGACGCCGAGGACCGAGTGCCGTTGAGCGCAGCGGGCGCCAGCGGCGCTGACCTGGAGTGGCGGATCCTGGGCGACACGCCTGAAGGCCGCTTGGCCAGCACCACCGCTAGCCACAACACCTACTTCGCCAGGCCCGACAGCTCTACATCCGAGCACCTGATTGAACGTATCGAGGTGTGCGACAAAGAGACCGGTCAGACGCGTCAGATATGCATCGTGACGCGCAGTAGAAGTGGCGCTTCGGTGGTGTTGCAAGCCATGGATCTGGCGAAGGGTACGGCCCAGTTGCAGTTGCAGCTCAACGCCAGCGATCTCGAGGCGGATTGGACGGTGTTGGCCGGCCCAGGTCGCATGGAGCAGAACCTCTACCACGCCGACCCGGCGAGCGCCGAGCGTTTCGCGATCGTCGAGGGGCGCTTCGAGTTTCCACCCTTTGGGGTCTTCACCAACGTCATCGTCCTTGCCTTGCCCTTGTTCGATCACGATCAAGCCTATCGAACGCTGTGCGCCGAGGTGACGGGCGTGGCGGGTTGACAGGTCGCTTGGGCGAACGCTTGCACTTAACGTACCGAATCAGGAGACGCTCATGTCTGGTAATTCATTAGGCGCATTGCTGGCCTGGATGCGTGATAACCCGAACCTCTCTGGGTGGGACTTCATCACTGCTTTTTCGGCCGGCCAACTGAATAGTCTGCTGCAGGCCCACCATGTGCAGCGGTGGTTGACTCACACGGCCATTGATGACCTGACTGGGACTCTGCAGATCGCCAATACCAAACTGACCTACCACTTGTTCGGGTACTGGCTGGGCCCTGCAAGCCTGGTGCCTGGCCAGGCGTCCTGGCAGACGCCGCGCCTGACCCAGGCAGTCGCCATGGAAGGGGGGTTGCTGGTAGCTACGGAGCGTGGCGAAGTGACTGCGCTCAGTGCCCACGATGCCTTGGATGCCTTGGCCCTGCAGTATCGCTTGCCTGTTGCCAGCGACGGCCCACGCCTGAGTGTGGACTTGGCTCAGATCGAGCAGGTGCACTTCGCATTGAGCGATCAGGTGGCAGGCAGTGAGGAGAGCACAGCGTTCATCCGCGCATTGTTCAATGCCCTGCCCGAGAGCAAGCGTGTCAGTACGCTGTTCGACTTCCCCAGTGTGCCTGGCAACCGCTTCCTGGGTGTGCGCCAGCTTGCTCTGCGTACCCATGACAGCAAGGCCGATGGCCAGCTGGCAGTGGTGCTGTTCGCATCGCTTGAACAAGGGCCGACCGGCAGCTTACCTAGCGACCGGTCGAATTTTCCGTTCCTGCTGCCCGACGACCTGCCCGGCGATGTGCCAGCCAATGCCTGCGTGTTGCTGTCCAGGCGCGTCCTGCACCGGGCGGCCTACGCCAATGGCTTGACTGGGATGTTCGATGCTGCCGCGTTCAGCTATACCCACGCGGGCCAGGTATTGACTGAGATGCGGGCGACCTCAGGTGTGCTGCGCGGGGCTCGTAGGCAGGTGCGCACACGTGATTTCATGTTCAACTGCGAAGCATTCGAAGTGCCGGCGGCGGGCGGAATCGAGCCCTTGGGCGCGTTGTTCGACGACGATGGGGTGCAGATGACGTGGCGTTCGCAGTTCGCGCTGAAGTGCTCCTATACCCGGCATGACTCGCAGTATCCGCAAGTGCTGGCAGTAACCTTTGCGTTCACCATGTCGCACCGCTTCGACCTGTGCCTGGCGACCCCGGCCGAGGACGCCGGTGGGCTATTGCTGGGCTATTTCCACTGGCCCTTGGGTGTTATCGGCGAAGTCACCCCAGTATCGGGCATGCCTACCTTGCCGGCAGCTGAGGTGGCGCAAATCGAACACGCCGCTGGGTTGGTCCTCAAGCAGGCCATACTCGAAGGGCTTTCACGCAACCTGACGGCCTATGTTCCAGAGCAGTTGTTGGCAACCGCCTTGCTGCCCGGGGGCACGTCGTTGTTCGTGGAGCACGCCGAGTACCCCCATGGACTGGCGGCCTTCGTCAAGGCACAAGGCGCCGACGCTTTTCGCTTGATCGACGAGAATGTCCACTTGGCGGCAGGTGCATCCCATGTGTTTCGCGTCTATCCCCCACAGGTCGGTGTGCGTTGGAGCGTTGCAGTCTTGCCGGGCGAGCGGGGCGAGCCCGGCAGAATCGACCCGACCACCGGTGTCTACACGGCGCCGCCACGGCATGCGATTGACGAGAATGGGGTGAAGATAAGGATAACCGTCACTCAACCCTCCACCGCAATACAGCAGGTTGGCTTGATCACCGTGTTGCCTCACGCACTGACCGTCAATCCGTTGATCCAGGTGTGTTGGTCGGAAGATCAGGTGGAGTTGTCGGCCGGGACCACCGGCGAGCAGCTTGAGTGGCAAATCATCAACCCGCGTCCAGGCAGCGGTACCTTGGACGTCGTGGAAGGGGCGCCGTTCAAGCGCACCTACATCGCCGGTGCCCAGGTCGCGGACCTGCACTATGTGCTGGACGAGGTACAAGTGCGCGACGTGACCAGCGGGCAGGAGCGCTCACTGCATGTGCTGGTCCGGCAAAAACCATCGAGCCTCACCCTGACGTGTACGCCACTGGCTGCCGGGCGTCGGCAGTTCACTGCGATGTTCAATGGGCAGCCCATGGCCGACGTGAATTGGCGCGTGGCCCTCGGACCGGGCCATTTCGTGCAGCGTGGCCGTTATGAGCCAGGCTCGAACGATGGTGAGCGTTTCCTGCTGGTGTTCGCCGACCTGGACTCCCCCTTCGGTCTTTTGGAAGGGCACCTGATCGTGGTGCTCGATGAGCGTTGGCCGGACGCGGTATGGGTCGGGTCCGAAACCACAACGCACTCAGACATAGATCCACGAGGATAGATCATGGCCTATTCAAAAAGACAAATGCTTGAGCGGCTGGGTAAAGGTTCCGCGACCTTGGGCTGGGGTGCAGTGGCGGCCTATAGCCGGTCCAGGCTTAACCGCTTGCTGATGCAACAGTATCAGCAGCGCTTGGATACACTGAGCTTTCTGCCGCCCTTCAACGATGAGTTGGCGTTCACCGGCGCGCGTGCGGCGGTCATCGAGCTGGAGGGACTGGAGTTCGGTGCACCGCGACTGTCGTTCATCAACGCTTCTTTGACCAATTCGCGGGCGCGTTTGATCATGAACCTGATCGCAGGGCGCTGCACCACCGTGCAGCTGAGCGATGGCGCCTTGATCAACACGTTCAACGTGACCGAGGCCATGGGCTATACCCTGGAGATTGACCTGGACCTGATGCTGGTCACAGGCGAGGTCGATCGCCATGGCCGGGTTAGCCTGGACCTCGCCCATGGCAGCAGCCTGCGCTGCAGCTTGCTGCAAGATCAGCCCTTGCTCAACCAGCAACTGGTGACAGCGCTTGAAACCTGGTTTCATGGCCTGCCTGCACGCATGACCCAGTTCGATCTGGGGATTGTTGATCTTCAAGGCTATCACCCACTGAGCCCACGGCGTTTCATCATCCGCACCCAGGCAGCGCCGGGCGCCAAGTTGAGTCAGGCTGTCAATCAGGGCGATGGCGCGGTACTGGTGTTCATTCGTGTGAGTGCCAACAGTGCCGACGGTTACTACCCCGACAGCAGTTACCCTTACCTGATCCCCGATGGTAACTACTCAGCCAGTTTGCTGTTGGACCGTTCGTTGACCAGGTATGCAGACGGTCAACAACTGGAAATACTCAATAGCCTGTTGTTTCCTGGCACCTATGCCTTCGTGGAGGCCGAGCGCCATGAGCCCTTCGACATGCTGGTGCTGGGCAATATCGACCCGCTGGTTACCACCTATTCGGTGGAGCCCGCCGAAGCGGTTATCAAGGCGGGCGAGGCGCTGAGTTTTACCTTGCATGACGGCCAGGGCAGGGCCGTAAGCGCTAGCCGTTGGCATGCAGTAAGCCTGCACAGCCACTTGCCGCAAGGGCATGGGCAGATCGACTCAAAGGGGCGCTACAGTGCGCCCAGCCCCCAGGACATTGGCTACCAGAGCCTGACCGTGGTGGTGACCGCCGAGCTCGATGGCACAAAGCCGGGCGAGGTCTTCGTCGCCTCCGCTCGCCTGCAAGTGAGTTTCGAGTCGCTAGCGACGTTTCCCAACGCTGCGAGTTACTGGCCAGACCAACAGAAGGTGATTCCTTTGGCTGGCTGGCAGAAGGATGCACAAGGGGTGCAGTGGTCGTTGCTCGAACCGTTTCACGGTGAGTTGTCCGACCAGGACCAGCACCGTGCGCTGTTCGTACCCGACCGCGGGCCTGGCGTACGGCCACTGGTCGTACAACAGGTGCAGGCGCACGCCGGACAAGCTCGCGATGCGGCATTGGTGATGGTCAATAGCCAGCCGCTTTTGAGCCTGTACCCAGCCCATGTGGCGAATGTACAACATGGGCAAACTGCGCAACTGAGTGAGCCCGTGCAGTTCATGCCAGGCGCCGACCGCCGCTGGCGTGTGTTATCAGGGGAGGGCGAAGTTGACCAGACTGGCGCCTTCTCCAGCCGTGGCCAGCACAGTGGCACCAGCGTGGTGACGTGTGAGGTGGTGAGTAATGGCGTGGTGTTCGCCAGCGGCCATAGCGTTGTGCAGCATAGCGACCTGGAAATGGAAGGCAGTTGGAAAGAGCTGAATCAGTTCACGGTCAGGGTCATGAGCGGCCAGGATGGCAACCGCCAGGGCCGCCAATTCAACAATGGCTTCCAGCAGCTGGAACTGGAAGTCTATGTCGAGACAGCTCAGGTCAATGGTAAGGACTATCCCTTGAGCGTGACCGAATTGGCAACGCTGGGGCTTTACCACGAACGCACGCCTGAGCGCGTGAGCACGCTTGCCCTGGAACGCGAAGGCATCGAACTGGGCGATCCTGAACTCTGGGCGGTCAGTACCCGACCCAATCGCTTTCACCTGGCGAACGGGCGCGCGGCGGCTGCCGCGCCCCGGCGTGCAGTCACTAACCGCGAAAGCATTGTTTACCTGTACTTGCACTGCCGAGCGGGCGCTGGGCAGACCCGGCAATTCTATGCGGGTTTCCAGGCCGATTCCAAACAGATGCATTATTCCACCGACACCACCGTGCATAACGCGAGGATCGAAGTGTCGGCGGCGCAGTTGCAGGTGCTCGAGAACGACTACAGTTTCACGCGCCAACGGGTCGATGGCGGGGGCGGCGATAATGAGCAAGATGATTTCGATTTCTTCCTGACGACCATTGATTACTGGACGTTCCGCTACACGCACGCCAAATTCGTATCCTGTGAAGTGCTGGGTATGGAAGGAAATCGGGTGTCACCGCTTACAACACCGAACATTTCGATGATCACGTGGGAAGGGCCCAGCCAGCATGACCGGATGTTCAGCTACACAGGGCTGATTTTCCATGACTCTCTTGAACCTTACCCTGAGACTGTAGAGTTTGATACTGTCATGGAATCCATTCGCAAAGATCTTGAGTTGGACGCGCTGCCAGTTGATCGACGGTGGTATGCCTCTGGGTCATTGGTGCTGGTGAACTTGCGCCGGGAAGATGTTTACAGGCTCACTCTCCTGGATTGGGTAAAGCGGTGGTTGACACCATCGCTGGTCGTGTTGCTGCGTGACGAAAATGGCAACAGCCACTACCGTCGCTTCAGTTACTTGTCAACCAGTAAGCCTGAGCACCGTAATTACTTTGATCACGTCAGCGTTTCGCCGCACGTTCTGAACGCGCCCCAGCGCGCCGTATTGACCTTGCATAATAACGCTTGAATGAAAGGGGTCGACGATGAAAATCCAGTACTTGATGGTGCCAGTGCTATCGCTGCTCCAGGCGTGTAGTCATGGGACCGATGCGGTAGCTGCACAAGACTACGGCAGGTTGCTGATTGCTGAGCGTTATGAAAACCAGGCACCTGTCAATTCCTGTTCCATCCCGATACCGGCGCCAAGTTATTCGATGCACACCTATACATTAGAAGATCACGGTTGTAAGAGGAACTCGGATTATTTTTCCATGAGCAACGTCGCCTCGGCGGTGGAGATACGGTTCTATGATCAAGTTGATTGTAAAGAGGTGCCTGTGAAGCCTGTGTTTCCGCCCTTTGAAAACAATTGGACTGCCCACGTCGAAACGATAAAACATCCGACGACCACCCGGTGGGTAAAAATGACTGAAGTGCGAGACACGCCGGTCCGCGGTATTGTGGTAGCGGGTGTCCAATTACTTAATATAGAAGTGATTTCTTCCTTCGTTCCTCCATGGGAGCATCAACTCAGCTGCGTAAAGATTCGTAATCTCCCATAGCATCCAACCCACTGTTACCGCCAAGGCCGGGGGGCACCATGTCCGTCAAGCACTCACTCCATTCCAACGCCTTCAACTTCATGAGCTTCATCCAGGGTGGTGTCGATCCGCGCACCGGGCAATACACGATGAAGATCGAACTGCCCGACCTCGGTGCCAATACGTTGCTGGGCCCGGAATTCACACCGACGTTGTCATTCTCGCCCCTCAATATCATCGACTCCGGCTACGGCGCTGGCTGGACGCTCCAGTTATCCCAGTACACACCGGATAACCAGGTGCTGGCCTTGGGCACAGGCGAAACGTACCGCATCACCGACCGGAATGCGCAGCCGATGGTGCTGGCAGAGCAGAAACTGGTCAATTTCAAGGTCTATCGTGACAGTGATGATGCCTTCAGGATTGAGCACCGCTCGGGCTTGGTAGAGATACTGACTCGCCAAGGCAGTAACCAGGCTCCGGTATTCTTGCCGGCTCGGCTGTTCTCGGCCCAGGGCCAGAGCCTGGCTTTCACGTATCGGCTGTTCAACAGCCAGCATCCGGTACTCGACTCCATCAGTGACGACACTCAGCAGAACGATGGCAAGCGCCGTATCCTGTTCCAGACCGCTCGCACGGCCAATGCCGTCGTGTTGAAGCTGCACCCGTTCGTCGGTGCAGACGGAGCGCCCCTGGTCACCTACGACATGCAGCTCAAGGAGGATGATCAACGGGTCGAGCGCATCAGTGTATTGGGCGAAGCGCAGGGCAAGCAGGTCGAACAGGCGCGGTGGGATATGATGTACGTACGTACACACGGGCACCTCTGTCTGAGCCGTGTGACTACGCCAACGGGAGCAGTGGAAATGCTCTCATACGCTGATGCCGGTCACCAATTCCCTGCTGGCAGCGGCCGGCCTTCGCCGCTTCCTCGGGTCACCCGGCATCAAATCGAACCCGGGGCAGGGCAGCCTTTGGTGGATGTGGACTACCGCTACCCTGGCGCGCACAACTTCATAGGTGGCGGCACATCGCTGCCATGGCGCGACGATGGCTTGGATAACCTCTACAAACTCGCCGACAGCGATACCTACGAGTATCAGAGCGTGGAGGTCTGGAAACAGGAAGGCCAGGAGATTCGTAGCATCACCCGCACCTTCAACCGTTACCATCTGCTGACTGAAGTAAAGACCCTGCAAGGCAATTGCCAACAAACCTCTGCCACGGGATACACCATTAACGCAGGTGGCTTCCACCGCCAGCCGCCCACGTTCCAGTTGCCCACCGAGGAAACGCGCCGGTGGGTGGTGGTCGGCAGCGAAGTACCCGCGCGTTCGGAATCGGTTATCAGTACCTACGATAACCATGGCAACGTCTTGACCCGCAAGGAAGCCAACGGCATCGAGGTGCGCAACGAATGGTTCCAGGCGGCGGAGCAAGAAGGGCATCCGCACGACCCCAGTGGCTTTGTGCGGCACCTCAAAAGCACGACCACCTATCCGGCCAGCGACGGGCAGGGCTTGGCACCGGTGCTCAGCCAACGTTTCAGCTATGTGGCCTATGCGCCGCTTGACGACGCCGAGCAGCCCGGTCCAAGGTTGACGGTGCCGTGGTTCGAAGTCGAAAGCGAAACGCTGGTCGATGTGGACGATGGCGAGCGCTGGCTGGAGTGCACGCGTTATGAGTACGAACATCAGGCAGCCAGCTGTATGGGGCGGGTGAGGGAAAAAACCGTGCAGTACCCCGCAGGACCGGAGGATCCACCCGAAGCGACCCTCGATACCGTCACCCATTATGACTACTCTACGCCACTGAGCACCTACACCCGGCAGAGCGTCTTGCACACGCTTGAGACGCTGACCGGGTACGACGGTGAGGTCAAGCAGACCACCCTGGAGCATTCGCTGCACACCGGCCAGCCGCTGCTCAACCGCGATGACAATGACGTCGAAATCCGTTACGAGTACGACCCGTTGCAACGGGTGACCCAAGAGACGGTAGCGCCGGGCAAACCCCACGAAGCCACTCGACGCTATACGTATTTCTTGCGAGATTCCGCTAACGGTGTGCCCGAACAGTGGCAGTTTGACGTCAAGGGCGTAAAGACCATCACCTATCTGGACGGCCTGAACCGGGTGGTCGAGGAACAGCGCATGGACGTCGATCACCCTCTGCTCGGCGAAACGCTGCGCCAGACCTACCGCGCCGGGTACGACGCACTGGGTCAGATGCAGACGCAAACCGAAATCGACTGGCTCGGCGATCAGCAGCTGGAACTGACCAGCACGTTCGAGTACGACGACTGGGGCGAGCAGGACTGCGTGGTTGGGCCAGACGGCGTGCGCGAGTACACGCGCACTGACCCCGTCGGTACCCCTGCTTCCAAAGGCCCTGTTATCACCCAATGGCGTGAGGTACTCGACGAGCAGGGGAACCTCGTCTCCAGCGGTATCACCGTTACGTGGCTCAACCTGTTCGATAAACCCACGCGTATAGAACGCTTTGCGCCTGGCAAGCTGGAGCCAGCTGACGCCATCAGCCTGCAACGCAATCAGTACGACGGGCTCGGGCGCCTGTTCGAGGAGAGCGTAGGCATGGCGGGCAAACCTCAGCGTGTCAATCGATACACCTATGACGCCTTCGAGCGCTTGGTGATCCACACCCTGCCCGATGCTGCCCAAGTGCGGCGAAGCTTTGCCGCCCATAGCCGCGAAGACCTGCCCACGCGTATCAGCGTATCGAGCAGCCGCGGCGGCGATCAATTACTGGGTGAACAAGGCTTCGACGGCCTGAACCGGCGTATCAGCGCCACGACCGGGGGGCGCCTGCAGCGCTTCGAGTACGAACCCGGCCAGCGCAAGCCGTGCTGGGTAACCATGCCCAGCGGCGAGCGTGTCCATTACGAGTACCAGCCCAGCCTCAGCGAGCAGCCTACGGTGCGTACGGTCGGCGGCGTCACCACCCGCTTCACCCACGATCCACAAAATGCGCGCTTGATCGACTGTGAAATCCCTGACCTGCGCTTGACTCGGGATCATTTCAGTAATGGGGACGTGAAAGTGGAAAGGCGCTGGGTTGAGGGCGAGGCTGCGCCTTTCGAGATGCGTTACGACTACAGCTATCGCAGCCGTCTGCTGGCGTACCAGGATGTGCTCGGCCAGGTTCAAAGCAACGACTACGATGCCCTGGGGCAGCTGAAATGCACCACCTTGTACGCCGCACTAACCGACCAGCCGCTGCTTCAGGCCCACTTCAGCTACGACCTGTTTGGTCGCCTGCACACCACGACCACCCGGGACATGGCCAGTGATCAGGCGCTGCGTACGCAACTGCGGTATGACCCACATGATCGCGAAGACCTACGCACCTTCGAGTTCGGCCGCTTTGCGCTGGACGAGGATACGGGCGAGTGGGTCTTCGTGGCCGAGCATACTCAGACCCTCAGCCAAGCTTATGATGACGTCGACAAGCTCGTCCTGCGGGTACTGTCCGATGAAACCGGTGTGCTACGCGAAGAATCCTACAAATACGATTTGCGCGGACGCCTGACCGACTACAACTGCGCGGGCGAGCAATGTCCGATTGACCCCTATGGCCAGCAAATCAAGACTCAGCTGTTCCGCTTGGATGCGATCGACAACATCGACCTGTTGACGACCACTGCGGCCGACAATAGCCGTTCGCGGGTCATCTACAAATTCGAAAATGCCGCGGACCCAGCGCAGTTGACCTCCATCGAGCATTCATCTCTGCCGGCGGTGCAGCTGCGCTATGATGCCAATGGCAACCTGATCCAGGACGAAGCCGGCCGTACCCTGACGTACGATGCGTTGAACCGCCTGCAGAGTGTCGATGGACCCACCGGTGCTGCTCGCTACCATTACGATCCCGAAGATGTACTCAGCGGTATGAGCCAGTAGAAGGTGCATAGGCGGGGTAGGGCATCGAAGCGCAGTTCAGCGGTAGCGAATGGTGAAGTTGAGTGCTCCGTTGGCGTCACCCGCACGCACGGCGGTGGCCGCTTCCACCTGAATGAACTGCGCACTGAAACGCAGCGGCGTGGTGCCATCGGCCAGGGGTCTCAGCGGCACCTCTTTGTTCAATGCCAGGGGCGTGCCATCTTGCTTGAGAATTCGTATGCCTACGCCTCGCGCCGACGATGTGGTAGTCAGTGAAAAAATACCTTCCAGGGGCGAGCCGATCGGAATTGAACCATTGATGCCGGTGAGCTCGATGGTGGCGTAGGTGTTGTGCTCAGGGTCGACCTCACAGCCGCTGAGCGTGATGGTGAAGGGTTCTGCCGGCGTGGTGACTCCGGGCGCGCTAAATCGCGAGCGCTCCCACTCGCCTAGCTTGACCGGGTTAGGGCTGACGCCTGTGCCTGCCAGGCTGCACTCGCTGTTGACCACTTCGGCTTGCAAATGATAGGTCAGCGCCAAGCCAACGGTCGGTTCATCAAAGTACCCTGTGAACATGCTCGTATCGAGTTTGTGGATGCCGGGCGGAATTGGCCCGGTCTTGTACAGGGTTACGTTGTTTTCAATGAATCTCAGCTGAAACGCTGACGTGTTCTCGGCATCGTGATAGGCAGTAAACGGCACCAGCGGCGGGTTGCGCCCGTAAGGTATGAATGTTGTCGGACCTTGGTCACTGAATGGCCAACCCAACTCGATACGTGCACCAATACCCGGGATATTGGTTTGCAAGATCGGGCTGCCATCGATGGTATGGATGGGGAGCAACGGGCGTACCGGTTCAAACTTGAAGTGCCAGCGCGTCCCGCGGTTAAAACACTCCAAGAGGCTGTTCGCCTCGTTATTCGTGAAATCATAAACGTTGAAACCGCCCAGTTGGCGACCTACCTGGGCATCGCGCGGCACATGCACGGTACCGATTTTACGAATGAACGTCATTGGGCCTGTTGGGTATTTATCGTACCACCAGCAGGCCTTGCTTTTGACTTCGGAGGCGGCCACTGCTGGCTGGCTGCTGATGCTTAGCACCAACGCAGCGCACACTGTCAGGTATTTCATCATTGGGACTCCTTCACAGCCCAGCCTGTGCTCAGGCTGGGCGCTACAAACATAGGGCCTAGCCGCAGACCAGCGATAGCAGGTGATAGCCTTGCTGAGCAGGCGAGTCTTTGGGGTCAACTGCGACTTGGCACATGCCGTCCTCATGCTCGTTCCAGCGCACGCTCAACACCTGCGCCTGGGTATGCGTGGAAAGCATGACTTGGCCCGCCTGGCCGACGATGCCCAGCTGCTTGCCCAGGCTGTCGACTACTTGGGCGCCGAAAGGCAACGGTCTGCCTTGTGCAGTACGCAGCGTCAGCACCAAGCGGGTCACGCGGCGGGCCTCGAAGCGGTGCTTGACCACGGCGCCTCGGCTTGGCACCACGCGTGCCGAACCGTTGTCGATTTCCACCTCCGGGCCGAGGCGGTCGGTCTGCAGCACCAGACTATTGTTGCGGTAGGGTTGCAGGTGCGGTACCAAGGCAAAGCCCTTGGCATTGGTCAGCGCTCCGGTGGCATTGCGCACACCCACATCCGCAATGTCGGGGACCTCGATCAGGGCCGCCGTATCCCCAAGGTACGGGCCAACGGCCAAGCCATCCTCATGGAACAACAACGCACCACTGGCATTGAGGGAAAGGCTGCGGTAATCACCGGCTTCGGTGAAACCTGCGCCCAGCGAGCCACTGCGGCCTTGGTGCGCGATGCTCAATGCTGCGGCCTTCTGCTTGCTTTCGTTCTGACTGAGGCTGGCGCTGTAGCTGATGGGGTACTGTGTGCTGGAACCGTTGAGCGTGGCACGCTGACTGTGGCCCTGGTTGTTGCTCAGCGCATCGAAGGACGCCGTGGCGCTGTGACCGATGTCCAGCGGCATACTCAGCGTCAGGCCGAACAGGCGTTGGGACGGGAAGTCGTCGTTCAATGACTGGGAGGCAAACAGGCTGTAGTTGACCCCGCCATGGTGGGTTGTGAAATTGACCTGATACTGACGCTGGGTGGTCGAGCGTTGCCAGTAGTCTTGCTGCGAATAGGTCAGGCTCAGGCCGCTGCGCTGCCCCACAGGCTGGTGAACGGCCGCTTCCAGGCGGCTTCGACGGGCTCCCATGAAGCTGTCTTGTCCGCTATGTTCACGCACGGCTTCGTCGAAGTCGCGGTATCCGCGGGTCGAGTAACGATAGCCGGCAAAGCGCAGGGTGGTCTGGCTGGCAAAGGTCTTGCCATACCTGATCGCGTGGCTTTGGCCTTGTTGGTTGCCAGAGGCCGCTTCGCTGTTGGCCTGGGTGATGTCCAAGCCAAGCGCGCCCCAATCGCCTAAATCCTTGCCCAGGCCGATATTGGCGGCGTGGTAGTAGTGGCTGGCCATCAGCCCACCGTAGAGCGTGGTGTTCCACGGCATGCCCACTGCGGCGGTGGATTGCCATACGGTCGGGCGGTCGAAGCTAGCGGCTGGGTTGTAGCGACCCACGGCAATGCTGTAGCGCCATACACCTTCACGCAACAGGTTGCTGAGCGTGGCATAGGGCTGGGTGTAGCGTTGTACGCGGCCATCGTCCTCGGTCAGGACAATATCCAGCTCACCGCTGCCGCCTGGGCTCAAGTCGTCGATGGCATAGGGCCCAGGGCTCACGTAAGTGGTGTAGATCGGATACCCGTTCTGCCACACCTCGAGCTTGGCCCGGGTTTGCGCCACGCCACGGATGATCGGGGCGTACTGCTGCAGCGTGTCGGGCAGCATGCTCGTGTCCGAGGCAACTTGGACGCCAAGCAGAGGAATACCGCGAAAGACATCGCTGTCGAGAAACGTTTCGCCGATCGTGAGATTGCCGCGCAGCCCTGCGATACCTCGTTGTGCGTAGGTTTGGGACCGGCTCCAGCGTGTTGCACCCGTACCGTTTTCGCGCCATGCCTGGCTGCTGCGCAGCCGCCAGGCGCCAAGGTTGACACCGCTGTTGATGTTCAGGTCAGCGCTCGAATAACGCCCCGAATAGCGGTTGTGGCCTTGGTAGGTGGAGGCTTGGTAATTGATGAAGGCTGCGTTGATGCCGTGGTCCCACTGCGCAGTCTCCACCTGGCTGGCCAGATCACGGCGCATGGCGATCTGTGGCACCGACAACGTCAGGCGTAGCGTTGCGGCATCGAACGTCGATGTGGCGCCTGGAATGACGGCAGGCAAATCCAGGCAGGTCGCCGTGGCCAGTGTAGGATCCTGCAGGCTTTCGAGCCGCACTCCCATGCCGACGAGCAAGGGCCCGGGCAAGCAGGCGTCCAGGCGCTCGTCTTGCAGGATGAACGTCAATTCATGGTTGCCCACGAACTCCAGGTTGAGCACGACATCGACCCGGTAGCGGCCAGGCGGCAGCGAGGTCGAGTCGGCAAGGGCGTCCAGTGCGATACTCGACACGCTGTCAGGCTGGGTACCGGCCTGGCGCAAGAAATGCGCATCGAACTGCATTGCAGGTTGGCTGTGGGAGCTGGCATGGGCGACTGGCAGCCAGGGGCTGATGCCGATTAGCAGGCACAAGCAGGCGCCGCACGGGCGTCCGGGCGTGATTAATGGCATGGAAAGTTCCTCGCCTATGACGGCAAGCTAGGGGCGATTGGCGATAGGCAGGGTGAAAGGCTTGGTGTAGCCACCGAAGTCATTGATGATGCTGAACCTGGCCTGCAGGTCAGGACCAGGCCGAACTCCGTCCAGCGGCAAGTAGTGATCGCCAAACGGTGGCAGCATCGGAAGGTTTTCCAACTTGCCGGAACGCTGCGCACCGACCACCTCCAGCTGACTGAAGGTGACGTGGAACGGGGTGGGGTTGTGTGCCCTCAGTTGCGTCTGGCCGTTGGCCGAATGCAGTGAAAACTGCAAGTGGTTTGCCTGGGTGGCAGGGCTGCCCTTGAGCTGGTGGGGCCGGTAAAACAGCTTCAGACGTGTACGCAGCGCGATGTTCAGGGTGTTGTACTGGCCTGGCACGGCTTGCGGGATTTCCTGGAGGTTCAGGAAAAACAGGCTTTCTCTGTCATCGGCCAGATCGTTGGGCAAGGCGCTGATCTGCAACAGTTGCTCCTGACCAGGATCGAGGCGAAACAACTGCGGTGAAGGCATCAGCGGCACTGCGGTGACACTGTCGTCAGCCTGGGTATTGATCCAGACTTGCGCTGCATACGTCTGTTTACTGGGGTTACGCACCACGACGGATGTGCTGCGGCTGTCGCTTGGGTAAACGATCCGCGTGTTGCTCAATGTGAGCGCAGCCTGACTGCTGCCAACGGGCAGGATAAGCAGCAATGCCGCTGCGCAGGTGCTGAATATCGCGCGCAGCGAAGCCGCCCGTACTGAAAAACCTGGCATTGAAAGTCGTCCTCTAGACCAGGTGCGCAACGGCACCTGGACGCGATGGGGGTACAGGGTGTGAGCCCGGCCTCTAGCCGGGCTCGGCAGGTCAGATGATGTCGACGGTGAAGTGAATGCTGGCCGACGCTGCGCCTGGCAACACAGGTACGCTGGTTGCGCGGTAGGTCGCGTGGAACACCATGCGAGACTGGCCCGTATCATTCAGGTCGTACTCGGCCGATGCGCTACCTGGGGCGACCGAACTGCCAGTGCGGTCACGCAGCGCGATGGCTACGTTCTTGGCACCATCGGAAGTAGGGGTGACCGCGAAATAGTTGCCACTGACATCGGCAGTGCCCTCGAAGGTGACGGTGGCTTTGTTGCTGCTGAAACCACACACCGCGCCCTCTTCCACTACCAGTGCGAAGGTGCGTTGGTTGTACTCTTCACCACTGGCCTTGAAGGCGCTGGCTGGCAGCTCACCCATCTCCACGGAGCTGCCGATGGCGCCGGAAGGTGGCGAAATGATGATCGGGCAAGTGTCGGCAGTGATTTTGCCGTCAAACATTACAAGGCCTGTGTTGGCGTTTGCCGACGTGCCAATGGCCGTCATGAGGAAGCCGAGCGATGCGGCCAGGAGAGACGTTTTCATAAGGATCCTTGTTCGAGTGACTAATATTAAATGACTGAAAGGTTAATTGAATGCCAGTGGTATTGGTGTTCTTTAACTTCGGCGCGAATTTTATAGAAGTCACTTTTTTAGTTGCAAGGATAATATGAGTTCGATGTTTGTTATATTTTTTAACTATAAGACTATGTATTAGTTGTGTGTTGATTTTTCTGAGGGGCGGGGGAATTTTTTTCGAGTTAATAATTGAGCGGTGTGGCGCAATAGGCCTATTCTCTACAAAGAGTAAGAAAGCGTGAATACGGCATCAGCTGAAGGCAACGTATTAATAAGAACACGTTCCATGGGAGGACGAGGTATCCCACGTCCGGCGTGGGATACCTGGGTGAATCAGTGGCTACTGCCTTGGCGTTGTTGGCTCAGCAGCTGCTTGTGCTGATGCCAGTCAAAGGGTTGACCGCTTTCCTGCGCTGCGAAGCGAAGCTCCTCAAGCTGTTGATACATATCCAGCTCTTCATCAGGCATGAAGTGCAGGCAATCACCGGCAAAGAACCATAGCAGATCGCGGGGCACCAAATGTGCGATTTGCGGGTAACGCTGAATCACTTGGCAGATCAAGTCCTGGCCCAGGTACTGGCTTTGCAGTGGGTCTTGTGGCAACACGGTCAGCAGTTCGTCAAAGCGCTCGAGGAACAGGGTATGGCTTTCTTCCGGCACCTGCTCCGCTTCGCCCAGCGCCACGAGGATGGTGCGCAGGTGCTGCAGCAATTGCAGGTGGTATTCCAGGTGTGGGTTGGCCATGGCAGGGGTCCTCGGTATGGCTGAAAGGGGGGCGGAGTATACGCCTCCCTTGTCGTTCGGAAAGACTCAGCGCACTTTCCCGGGTTCGGGTGTCAACTGCACCTTGTCAAAGGCATCCACATCGATGACCTTGCGCCGCGCCTGTTCAGCCGCGTGCAGGCGTTGCCCCTCGTCCGGTTGCAAGACGCCAGCCTCGACCGCTGCATCGATGGTCGACTGGCCAGGCGCAGGGCGGACATCGCCTTGCTTGAGCGCCTGGTGCAAGGCCTTGCTCAGCGGTGCCGTGCTGTCGAGCAGATCGCTGGCCTGCTGGAGGGCGGCAACGGGGTCGTTCTCGCCCTGTGGGCGGTAGCAGCCGGCAAGCAGTTCTTCCAGGGCCGGATCACCCTTTCTACGGCCGATCAGCTGAGCCACTTGGGCATCGAGTTCGTCACTGGGGCCGGTATGGCGCCGACCGAAAGGGAACACCAGTACGCGCAGTGCACAGCCCACGAAGCGATTGGGGAAGTTATCGAGCAGCCGATCCAGGGCGCGTTCGGCTTGCCCCAGACTCTCTTCCAAGGCCCAGCGCAACAGCGGCCGCAGGTGCTCGGCCGAGCCCTGATCGTGGTAGCGTTTGAGCGCTGCGCTGGCCAGATACAGATAGCTCAGTACATCACCCAGCCGCGCGCTCAGTCGCTCGCGGCGCTTAAGTGCACCACCGAGCAGCATCATGGAGAGGTCGGCCAACAGGGCAAATGCCGCCGCCTGGCGGTTGAGGGCGCGGAAGTAGCCTTGGCTCAGGGCATCGCCGGGCACCTGCTCGAAGCGGCCCAGGCCCAGTCCGTAGATCAGGGTGCTGGCCGCATTGCCCGTCGCAAAACCAATGTGCTTGGCCAGCAAATCATCGAACTCCACCAGCGCCTGGTCCTGGTCCTGGCGCGCGGCCAGGGCCATTTCCTTGAGTACGAACGGATGGCAGCGTATGGCGCCTTGGCCGAAGATCATCAGGTTGCGCGAGAGGATGTTGGCCCCCTCGACGGTAATGAATATGGGCGCGCCCTGCCAGTTGCGGCCCAGGTAGTTGTTGGGGCCCATGATGATGCCCTTGCCGCCGTGCACGTCCATCGCGTGCTGAATGCACTCACGGCCGCGCTCGGTCAGGTGGTACTTGAGAATCGCCGACAGCACCGACGGTTTCTCACCCAAATCCACGGCCTTGGCCGTGAGCAAGCGGGCGCTGTCCATCAACCAGGCGTTGCCGCCGATGCGTGCCAACGATTCCTGGATACCCTCGAAGGCCGCCAGGGGCACGTTGAACTGCTCGCGGATGTTCGCGTATTGGCCTGTGACCAGGCTGGTGTACTTGGCAGCGCCCGTGCCAACTGCCGGCAGCGAGATGGAGCGGCCTACCGACAGGCAGTTCATCAGCATCATCCAGCCCTTGCCGAGCATGTCCTTGCCGCCAATCAGGTAGTCCAGGGGGATGAACACGTCCTTGCCACTGTTGGGGCCATTCATGAAAGCCGCGCCCAACGGCAGGTGGCGTTTGCCGATCTCAACGCCGGGTGTGTCGGTGGGAATCAGCGCCAGGCTGATGCCAAGTTCTTCTGTCTCGCCGAGCAAGTGGTCCGGGTCGTAAGCCTTGAAGGCAAGGCCCAGCAGGGTGGCGACCGGCCCGAGGGTGATGTAACGCTTCTCCCAGTTCAGGCGCAGGCCTATGACGTCTTCCCCCTTCCACTGGCCTTTGCAGATCACGCCAGTGTCGGGCATTGCCCCGGCGTCGGAGCCAGCGTGGGGACCTGTGAGGGCAAAGCAGGGGATGTCTTCACCGCGAGCCAGGCGCGGCAGGTAGTGATCGCGCTGTTCGTCGGTGCCGTAATGCAGCAGCAACTCGGCAGGGCCCAGCGAATTGGGGACCATGACCGTGGAGGCCAGGTCACCGCTGCGCGTGGCGAGCTTCATCGCCACCTGGGAGTGGGCGTAGGCGGAAAAGCCCTTTCCCCCGTACGCCTTGGGAATGATGAGGGCGAAGAACCCGTGATCCTTGATGTGCTGCCAGGCCTGCGGTGGCAGGTCCATGTCCTGGCCGATCTGCCAGTCGCTGACCATCGCGCAGAGTGCCTCGGTCGGGCCATCGAGGAAGGCCTGCTCCTCTTCGGTGAGCATTGGCGCAGGGTAGGCGAGCAGGGTACGCCAGTCGGGGCGGCCACTGAACAGCTCGCCGTCCCACCACACGGTGCCGGCATCGATCGCCTCGCGCTCGGTCTGCGACATGGGGGGCAATGTGCGCTTGAACCATTTGAACACCGGGCCCGTGAATATCTTGCGGCGCCACTCGGGCAGTAACACGAGCGCGGCGTTGAGCGCGATCACCAGCCACACCACAACCAACAGCCAGCCGGGGGCTTTGCTGAAGATGCCCATCAGCAGCGTGTAGACGGCAACGATGCCAAGTATCTGCAAGGGCGGCAGGCGCCGGTGCATGAGGTAAAGAGTGCCGATCACCAGCACTAGCAGCCACAACAGCAACATAATCACTCCTCCTTGGAACCAGGGGCTTGGCCATCCCACAGAGCTTAGACACCACGCTATGAACGGCACTGTCAGAACAGTGACAGGGTGTGGCAGCGTGAGTTTCAGTTCATGCTCGTTCTTGCCGGTATCTTCGCGCGTACAGCCGGCTAATGTCTGGAGTAGACTGCATGACCTGAGCATTCCTGAGGACGTCGTCATGCTGAAGATCTGGGGCCGCAAGAACTCGAGCAATGTGCGCAAGGCATTGTGGATTGCCCATGAGCTGGATCTGGATTTCGAGTCGATCGACGCTGGAGGCGCTTTCGGCGTGGTAGATGAGCCGTACTACCGCGCACGCAACCCAAATGGCCTGGTGCCTATGCTGGAAGATGGCGACCTGACCCTGTGGGAATCCAACGCCATCGTCCGCTACTTGTGCGCCGAATATGGTCAGGCGCAGGGCTGGTACCTGGACGATCCGCGCCAGCGCGCCCTGGCCGATAAGTGGATGGACTGGACCACCTCTTCCCTGGCGACCCCTTTCCGTCCGCTATTCTGGGGCATGCTGCGCACCCCTGAAGATCAGCGGGACTGGGTGGCGATCAATGCGGCGCACAAGCAGTGCGCACAGTTGCTGTCCATGGCCGATCAGGCCCTGGCCACACAGCCGTATCTGTCGGGAGAACACATTGGCATGGGTGATATCCCACTGGGGTGCTTCGCCTACGCCTGGTTCGAGATGCCCATCGAGCGTCCGGACATGTACCACCTCAAGGCGTGGTACGAACGCCTCAAGAGCCGCCCGGCCTATCAGGCTGGCGTGATGACTGCGCTGACCTGATCGAACACCGCAGCCGTTTCGATAGTCACTATCGATACACGTGACTGTACTTGTGCGGCCGAGCCTTGCACCATTGGCCGCACTCACTGCGCCAGTGAACCTGTCTGGCGTGTCCTGAACCCTATTCTTCGGTAAGTGACCCGCTATGAGTTCTGCCCTGTCCATCCGACAGCTGACCAAGACCTACGGCAACGGCTTTCAAGCCCTCAATGGCATCGACCTCGATGTTGCCGAAGGCGACTTCTTCGCCTTGCTTGGCCCCAACGGCGCCGGCAAGTCCACCACCATCGGCATCCTTTCTACCCTGGTGAACAAGACCAGCGGCACAGTCAACGTGTTCGGTCACGACCTAGACCGTGCGCCGTCTGCGCTCAAGCGCTGCCTGGGCGTCGTGCCGCAGGAATTCAACTTCAACCAGTTCGAGAAGTGTTTCGACATTGTCGTGACCCAGGCCGGCTACTATGGCATTGCGCCAAAAATCGCCAAGGAGCGGGCCGAGCAATACCTGACCCAGCTGGGCCTTTGGGACAAGCGCGATGTACCGTCGCGTTCGCTTTCTGGCGGCATGAAACGCCGCTTGATGATTGCCCGCGCGCTGATCCACGAACCGCGCTTGCTGATTCTCGACGAACCCACTGCCGGGGTGGACATTGAACTGCGCCGTTCGATGTGGAGCTTTCTCACCGAACTCAACGAGAAGGGCATCACCATCATCCTCACCACCCATTACCTGGAAGAGGCCGAACAGCTGTGCCGCAACATCGGCATCATCGACCACGGCACCATCGTCGAGAACACCAGCATGCGCAACCTGCTGGGCAAGCTGCACGTTGAAACCTTCGTGCTCGACCTCAAGCAGGACCTGGCCAGTGCCCCGGCCCTGCAAGGGTATCCTTGCCGATTGCTGACGCCTCATACGCTGGAAGTACAGGTGGACAAGGACATCGGCATTACCGCGCTGTTCAGCCAGTTGGCGCTGCTGAACATCGAGGTATTGAGCCTGCGCAACAAGACCAATCGACTTGAGGAGCTGTTCGTGTCACTGGTGGAAAAGAACCTGTCGAAGGTGGCCGTATGAGTGTGGAGCTGCGCACCAACTGGGTCGCCCTGAACACCATCGTCTATCGCGAGGTACGGCGCTTCCTGCGCATCTGGCCGCAGACCTTGCTGCCCCCGGCGATCACCATGGTCCTGTACTTCGTCATCTTCGGAAACCTGATTGGTCGGCAGATCGGCGACATGGGTGGGTTCACCTACATGCAGTACATCGTACCGGGGCTGATCATGATGTCGGTGATCACCAACTCCTACGGCAACGTGGTCTCGAGCTTCTTCGGTAGCAAGTTCCAGCGCTCGATCGAGGAGTTGATGGTTTCGCCGGTGTCGCCACACACCATCCTGGTGGGGTACGTACTGGGCGGAGTACTGCGTGGCTTGGCGGTAGGTGTGATCGTGACCATCCTGTCGATGTTCTTCACCGACCTGCAGGTGCATCACCTGGGCGTGACCGTGGTGGTGGTGCTGTTGACGGCGACCATCTTCTCGTTGCTAGGCTTCGTCAACGCGGTGTTTGCTCGCAATTTCGACGACATCTCGATCATCCCGACGTTCGTGCTGACCCCGCTGACCTACCTGGGCGGCGTGTTCTATTCGATCACCCTGCTGCCACCGTTCTGGCAGACCGTCTCGTTGGCCAACCCTGTGCTGCACATGGTCAATTCGTTCCGCTACGGCATTCTAGGGGTGTCGGACATCAGCATTGGCACGGCGATCACCTTCATGCTGGTGGCCACTGCCGTGCTCTACCTGCTGTGCGTGCGGCTGCTGGTCAGTGGCCGGGGCATGCGTGCCTGAAACGTTGCACCGGCATTGGCGACGACGCCATTGCCGGCCCACCCACCAGCGCCAGTACAGCAGGGTGCTGAAATAGCCGAGCATACCCAGCAGCACGGCGCAGACGATTGAACCGAGCAGGAAGGGTTGCCAGACCGTCGACAGTTGGTCGGTGATCCACTGGAAGGTCAATGTGTCGGGCAGCGCGCGTGGCGGTACCTGCATCAGCCAGGCACCGACCATGTAGGTCACGAAAAACACCGGTGGCATGGTCAGCGGGTTAGTCAGCCACACCAGGCTGACGGCGATCGGCAGGTTACCCCGCAACGGAATGGCCAACGCAGCGGCCAGCAGCATTTGCGCAGGCATCGGGATCAAGGCGGCGAACAGGCCGACGCCCATGGCTCGTGCTACCGAATGACGGTTCAGGTGCCACAGGTTCGGGTCATGCAGCAACGTGCCGAAAAAGCGTAAGGACTTGTGTTCCCGAATACTGCTCGGGTCCGGCATGTAGCGTTTGAATAGTCGGCGCGGCATGGGGGCTCCCGGAGCGTTGACCGAGGCAGTATGCCCTGATTCCCGGTCGGCCTCGTTCAGAGTTTGTGACAATTGTTGAGCAAGCATTGCCGACAAGTGGGCTATGCCTCAGAGGTTGATTCAGCTTCTGGAGCTCTACCTCATGCGCACAGGGATGTTGGCGCTTGCACTCGGTCTGCTCAGCCTCGGCCTGGTGCCTCAACTGCCATCGGTCGGATGGCTGTTATTGCTTGCGGCGGGCGCTGTCGTCAGTCTGTTCACCCGCGGGTGGTTACTGGGCGTGTTCCTGCTGGGCTTTTGCTGGGCCTGCTGGTCTGCCAAGCAGGCCATGGATGATCGTCTGGCGCCAGGGCTCGAGGGTCGCACGTTATGGCTGGAAGGGCGCGTGGTCGGCCTGCCGGCGCGCACCGCGCAAGGCGTTCGCTTCGACCTTGAGGCGGCGCATTCCCGGCGTGCCGAATTGCCGCAACGCCTGCAATTGAGCTGGTTTGACGGGCCACCGCTGCGTGCCGGCGAGCAGTGGCGCCTGGCCGTGACCCTGCAGCGGCCGGACGGGCTTTTGAACCCCCACGGGCCTGACCGTGAGGCGCAGTTGCTGGCACGTCGGGTCGGCGCCAGCGGAACGGTCAAAGCCGGGCAGTTACTGACGCCTGCGCCAGCCGGCTGGCGCGATGCGCTGCGCGAGCGGCTGCTGGCGGTCGAGGCCAATGGTCGGCAAGCTGCGCTGGTGGCGCTGGTGCTTGGCGATGGAACAGGCCTGGCACGCGAGGACTGGCAGGCGCTACAGGCAACCGGCACCGTGCACCTGCTGGTGATTTCGGGCCAGCACATCGGTCTGGTGGCGGGTCTGCTCTACGCCGTGGTCGCGTGGTTGGCCCGCTGGGGGCTGTGGCCGGCCCGGGTGCCGTGGCTGCCTTGGGCCTGTGCGCTGGCGATGAGTGCGGCGCTGGCCTACGGCTGGCTGGCTGGGGCAGGGGTGCCAGTACAGCGCGCCTGTCTGATGCTGGCCGTGGTGCTGCTGTGGCGGCTGCGCTTTCGTCATCTGGGTGCGTTTCACCCCTTGTTACTTGCGCTGGTTGCCGTACTGCTGTTCGAGCCATTGGCAGCGCTGCTTCCAGGTTTCTGGTTGTCATTCGGCGCCGTGGCCACGCTCATCTACACCTTCAGTGCCCGGCTAGGGGCTTGGCAACCCTGGCAGGCCTGGACGCGAGCGCAGTGGGTCATCGCCGTCGGGCTGCTCCCAGTGCTGCTGGCGGTGGGCTTGCCGGTGAGCCTGAGTGCCCCGCTGGCCAACCTGGTGGCGGTGCCGTGGGTGAGCTTGGCGGTATTGCCGCTGGCGCTATTGGGCACCTTGTTGCTGCCCTTGGGAAGCGCAGGTGAGGCCTTGCTGTGGCTGGCAGGCGGCCTGCTGGATATCTTGTTTCGCGCCTTGGCGCTGGTCGCCCAGCAGCGCCCGGCATGGGTGCCTCCCGCATTGCCGTTGTGGGCCTGGCTGCTGGTCTGCCTGGGTGCACTGCTGCTGTTGCTGCCACGGGGTGTGCCGCTGCGTGGGTTGGGTGCGGTGATGCTCGTGGCGCTCTGGGCACCTCGCGAGCCTGTCCCGGATGGCCAAGTCGAGGTGTGGCAGCTGGACGTGGGCCAAGGCTTGGCGGTGTTGCTGCGTACCCGGCAGCACAGTCTGCTGTATGACGCAGGTCCAGCCAGGGGTGAAAGCGATCTGGGTGAACGGGTCGTGTTGCCCACCTTGCGCAAGTTGGGGGTCGACAGCCTGGATCTGCTGGTGGTCAGTCACGCCCATGCCGATCACGCCGGCGGTGCAGGTGCAATCGGGCGCGGGCTGCCGATCAGGCGGGCGATTGGCGGTGAGCCGCTGGAAGCGGTTCAGTTACAGCCTTGCGTCAGTGGCGAGCAGTGGGAGTGGGACGGCGTGCGCTTTTCCCTGTGGCGCTGGGCGGATGCGCGCACCAGCAATGACCGCTCCTGCGTGTTGCTGGTCGAGGCGTCGGGCGAGCGTTTGCTGCTGGCCGGGGACATGGAGGCGGGGGCCGAACGTGCGTGGCTGGCTGCCATGGACTCACCACGCATCGACTGGCTGCAGTCGCCTCACCACGGCAGCCGCAGTTCGTCGAGCGAAGCCTTCATCCGCGCTGCAGCCCCGCGTGGGGTACTGATATCCCGCGGGCGCAACAACAGCTTCGGGCATCCCCATGCACAGGTGGTCGAACGCTATCGCAGGCATGGCATGACCCTTCACGACACGGCGGTGGAGGGGGCGTTGCATCTGATGCTCGGTGTGCAAGGAAAGGTCGAGGGTATGCGCAGCCAGCGCCGGTTCTGGCGTGACGCCAGGGGTGGTTAATGCTGATGAGCCCCTGGCGCGCCTATGGTAAAGTGGCGACCTTTTCCAGAGGGCTTCTACTGTGTGGGAATTGGTCAAGTCAGGCGGTTGGATGATGCTGCCGATCATTCTGAGTTCCATCGCCGCCATGGCTATCGTCGTCGAGCGCCTGTGGACCCTGCGCGCCAGTCGCGTCAGTCCGCCTCACCTGCTGGGCCAGGTGTGGATGTGGATCAAGGACAAGCAACTGACCAGTGACAAGCTCAAGGCCCTGCGTGCCGACTCGCCCTTGGGGGAGATCCTCGCGGCAGGGCTGGCCAACTCGCGTCATGGTCGCGAAATCATGAAAGAGTGCATCGAGGAAGCCGCCTCGCGCGTCATCCACGAGCTGGAGCGCTACATCAGCACGCTGGGCACCATTGCCGCCATGGCGCCGCTGCTGGGCCTGCTGGGCACCGTGCTGGGCATGATCGACATCTTCAGCGCGTTCATGGGGTCGCAGATGACCGCCAACGCCTCGGTGCTGGCGGGCGGTATTTCAAAGGCCCTGGTAACTACCGCAGCCGGGCTGATGGTCGGTATCCCGGCGGTGTTCTTCCATCGCTTCCTGCTGCGCCGCATCGATGAGCTGGTGGTGGGCATGGAGCAGGAGGCGATCAAACTGGTGGAGGTGATTCAGGGGGACCGCGAGGTGGAAGTGGCTGGAGGCAAGGCGTGAGGTTTCGGCGCAATCGCCAGCGCGAGAACATCGACATCAACCTCGCGTCGTTGATCGACGTAGTGTTCGTGTTGTTGCTGTTCTTCGTGGTCACCACCACGTTCACTCGCGAAACCCAGCTGCGCGTCCAGTTGCCCGAAGCGGCCAGCGCCGAGCGGGCACCGGGCGATGAGGGCAAGTTGGTAGAGATCACCATCAGTGCCGAAGGGGTGTATTCAGTGAATAACCACCTGCTGCCCAAGAGCGACCTGGCCACCCTCAGCGAGGCCATCGAGCGTGAATCAGGTGGCGACAACACACTGCCCCTGGCCATCAGTGCCGACGGCAAGACCCCGCACCAGGCTGTGGTCACCGCAATGGATGCCGCCGGCAAGCTCGGCTTCAGCCAGTTGCGCATGACCACCGTCGAGGCGGCCCAGAGCACACCCTGATGACACTAGCCGATCGCCTGCTTGCTGCTTGGTACACCGGCCATCCTGCACTGGCGTTGCTGCGTCCGCTGGAAGCGCTGTACCGCTGGGTGGTCAAACGCAAGCGCAGGCGTTTTCTCAACGACCAGCGGGCCAGCTACCGCGCCCCGGTGCCCGTCATCGTGGTGGGAAACATCACCGTCGGCGGTACTGGCAAGACCCCCATGATTCTCTGGCTGATCGAGCACTGCCGCCAGCGGCGCTTGAGGGTAGGGGTGGTCAGCCGTGGCTATGGCGCCAAACCGCCGCAGTTGCCTTGGCGGGTCACGGCCGATCAGGCTGCCGAGCAGGCGGGCGACGAGCCGCTGCTGATCGTGCAGCGTACCGGTGTGCCGCTGATGATCGACCCGGACCGCGCCCGTGCGGTGCAGGCCCTGCTGGCCAGCGAACACCTGGACCTGATCCTGTGTGACGACGGCATGCAGCACTACCGCCTGGCGCGAGACCTGGAATTGGTCTTGATCGACGCCGCTCGCGGCCTTGGCAACCGCCGATGCCTGCCGGCCGGCCCCTTGCGCGAGCCTGTCGAGCGCCTGAAGGCGGCCGACGCGATCCTATTCAATGGCGCGGAGCAAGACACTGCCGAAGGCTTTGGTTTTCGCCTGCAGCCCAGCGCATTGGTCAACCTGCGCACGGGCGAGCGCCGGGCACTCGACCATTTTTCCGCCGGCCAGCGCCTGCATGCAGTGGCCGGCATCGGTAATCCGCAGCGTTTCTTCAATACTTTGCAAGGGCTAGGCTGGCAGCCGCTGCCGCACCCCTTTGCCGACCACGCACAATTCAGTGCTCAGAACCTTGCCTTCACACCGCCACTGCCGCTGGTCATGACCGAGAAGGATGCGGTGAAGTGCCGCTCTTTCGCGGCCGAGAACTGGTGGTACCTGGCTGTGGAAGCCCAACCCACGCCGGCATTTGGCACTTGGTTCGACCTGCAGTTGCAACGTTTGCTACCCAAGCCCTGATCCCGTTTTCAATGTCGGCCATCTGGCCAAAGGAAGCCTTTTATGGACACCAAACTGCTCGATATCCTGGCCTGCCCAATCACCAAGGGCCCGCTCAAGCTCAGCGCCGACAAGACCGAGCTGATCAGCAAGGGCGCCGGCCTTGCCTATCCCATTCGCGACGGTATCCCGGTCATGCTGGAAAGCGAGGCACGTACCCTGACCGATGATGAGCGCCTGGACAAATGAGCCTGGATTTCACCGTCGTCATTCCTGCCCGCCTGCGCTCCACGCGCTTGCCAGGCAAGCCCCTGCTGCCCATCGCCGGCAAGCCAATGGTGCAACACGTGTGGGAACAGGCGCGCCGAAGTGCCGCCAGCCGTGTCGTCATCGCAACCGACGATGCCGGCATTTACGAAGCTTGCCAGGCATTTGGCGCCGAAGTGCTGATGACCCGCGTCGACCATGAATCCGGCACTGACCGACTGGCCGAGGTGGCCGTGCAGCTCGGCCTGCCCAGCGACGCCATCGTGGTCAACGTACAGGGTGACGAGCCGCTGATTCCGCCAGTGATCATCGACCAGGTGGCCGCCAACCTGGCGGCTAACCCGCAAGCCGGTATTGCGACCTTGGCCGAGCTGATCCACGAACCGCAAGCGGTGTTCAACCCCAACGCAGTCAAGGTGGTGAGCGACAAGAACGGCCTGGCCCTGAGCTTTAGCCGTGCGCCGCTGCCGTGGGCCCGCGATGCGTTTGCCAAAGGCCAGGATCTGCCACCCGGTGTGCCTTACCGTCGCCATATCGGCATGTATGCCTATCGGGTTGGTTTCCTCCATGATTTCGTCGGCTGGGGCCCATGCTGGCTGGAGCAGACCGAGGCGCTGGAGCAGTTGCGTGCGTTGTGGCACGGCGTGCGTATTCATGTGGAAGATGCCATCGAGGCCCCCGCCGTGGGCGTGGACACCCCTGAAGACCTGGAGCGCGTACGGCGCTTGCTGGAGGCCTGATGCGCGTTCTGTTCGTGTGCCTGGGCAACATCTGCCGCTCGCCTACCGCCGAAGGCGTGCTGCGTCATCAACTGCAGGCCGCAGGGCTTGCCGATCAGGTGCAGGTAGCCTCGGCCGGTACGGGCGACTGGCACGTTGGCAAGGCGCCCGATAGCCGCACCCTCAAGGCCGCGCTGGCACGTGGCTACGACCTGTCGAAGCAGCGTGCCCAGCAGGTCAAGGTGGCGCACTTCGCCGAGTACGACCTGATCCTGGCGATGGATCAGAGCAACCTGCGCGATCTGCGTGCCCTGCGCCCGTCCACGGCAGTGGGTGAACTCGACCTGTTTTTGCGCCGCTACGGTTCTGCGCTCGATGAAGTGCCAGACCCGTACTATGGCGGTGCCGACGGCTTCGAGCAGGTGCTCGACCTGATCGAAGCCGCCTGCCAAGCGCTGGTCGTGGAAATCAAGGGGCGGTTATGACCGAGCATTGGCAGGAGCAGGTCTCGCTCAAGCCGTACAACACCTTTGGCATCGACGTGAAAGCGCGCTATTTCATCCAGGCCAGAGACGACCTGCAGGTGCGTCAGGCGCTGGACGGTGCGCAGCAGCAGGGTGTACCGGTGCTGGTGATCGGTGGGGGCAGCAACCTGCTGCTGACCCGTGATGTCGATGCCCTGGTGCTGCACGTCGCAACCCAGGGTCGTCGCGTGCTCACTGACGATGGCGAACACGTTGTGGTCGAGGCCGAGGCGGGTGAGGCCTGGCACCCGTTTGTGCAGTGGACGCTCGCGCAGGGGTTTTGCGGGTTGGAGAACCTCAGCCTGATTCCCGGCACAGTAGGCGCTGCACCCATGCAGAACGTGGGCGCTTATGGCGTCGAGATCAAGGATGTCTTCGCTGGCTTGACCGCGCTGGACCGCAAGACGGGTGAAGTCCGTGACTTCGCCTTGACCGACTGTGCGTTCGGCTACCGTGACAGCCTGTTCAAGCGTAACCCTGGTCGCTGGCTGATACTGCGTGTGCGTTTCGCCTTGAGTCGCACCTTGCAGGCGCGCTTGGACTACGGCCCGGTGCGTCAGCGCCTGGCCGAGCAGGGCAGCACCGTGCTCACTGCGCAGGCCATCAGTGATGCTATCTGCAGTATTCGTCGTGAGAAATTGCCTGATCCGGCCGAGCTGGGTAATGCCGGGAGTTTCTTCAAGAACCCCGTAGTCGCGGCGCAGGTGGTTGAGCGCATTCGTGCGCAGCATCCAGATGTCATTGCCTACCCTCAGGCCGATGGCCAAGTGAAGCTGGCAGCGGGCTGGCTGATCGAGCGGGCGGGCTGGAAGGGCTATCGCGAAGGCGATGCCGGGGTGCATCGCCTGCAGTCGCTGGTGCTGGTCAACCATGGCCAGGCGAGCGGGGCGCAAATGCACGCTCTGGCGCGGCGAATCCAGGCCGACATCCTGGAGCGGTTCGGGGTTGAGCTTGAGATGGAGCCCAATCTTTATTGATGCTGCCTACAGCGTCGTCCAGGCGCCGTGTCCGTCCATAAGGGTAAACGCCCGGCCAAGAAAAAGCCCCGCCAGTTCGCACTGGCGGGGCTTTTTCATTCAGCCTTGGCTATCAACCCTGATGGGTTTTCGGCTCGTCGGCGGTCTCTGACGTTGGCGCGTCGGTAGCGGCGGTAGCCTGGGCGGCTTTGGCGGCAGCCTCAGCCTCACGCTTGCGGCGACGCACTTCACGTGGATCGTTTGGTGCGCGGCCGTTGGACAGCATGACGGTGGCAGGCTCTGCCACGGCGGCTGCGGCGGCTGCTGGCTCAGGCTCAGGCGCGGCCGTTTCAGGCTCGGCCACAACCTCTGGCTCGGCCACCTCTGGCTGGGCCTCGACCGCCGGGGCGGGCTGTTCGGCTACCAGGGCAACCTCGATCACGGAAGGTGCCTGCTCGATTTCGCCGGCTTCGATGGCCGGGGCTTCCGCGGGCACTTCAGTGACTGGTGCTTCAGGTGCCTGAACGTCTGCCGGGGCTTCAACGGCTGCAGTTTCGGTGGCCGCGGCTGGCTCAGCAACGGAGGCTTGTTCAATTGCCGGCTGCGGGACAACCTCAACCACTGGCTCGGCCGAGGCCTCGACAAACGGCGCTGGTTCGCTGACTGGCTGCTCGACCGCCGGGGCCACAGCGGCCGCTTCTGCTTGGGCCACAGCGTCAGCCTGCTCGACCGGTTGGGCGATTTCGCTGCTGTCGGTTGGGGCAACAGCGGCGACTTCGGCGGTAGCGCGCTCGGCCTGCTGATTGGCCTGGGCCTCGGCGTCGGTGCTGATGTTGCTGGTCGCAACCGCAGCGGTCACCGCGACGCCTGCGGCCAGCTCTGCGCCCAGCTCGGTGGCCTGGCGCTGTTGAGGCTGCTCTTCGCTGCCTTCTTCTTCACCGTCGATCAACTCACCATTGGCGTTGCGCTGGCGCTCGCGACGGTTGCTGCGGCGACGCTGGCCACGCGAGCGGCGGCGCGGACGCTCGCCATCGTTGCCGTCCTGCTCATCCTGCAGTTGCTCTTCGTTCGGCAGTTGCTCTTCGGCCAGCTCGGCGGCGTGTTCTGCTGCTTCCTCGGTCGTGCGTGGCTGACGTTCTTCACGAGGTTGGCGCGGGGCGCGTTCTTCCCGGGCTGCACGCTCTTCACGAGGCGCTTGATCTTCACGCGGAGCACGCTCTTCGCGAGGTGCGCGCTCTTCACGTGAGGCGCGCTCTTCACGCGGAGCACGCTCTTCCCGAGGCGCGCGCTCTTCACGCGGAGCACGTTCTTCGCGAGGTGCGCGCTCTTCACGCGGAGCACGTTCTTCGCGAGGCGCGCGATCTTCACGTGGAGCACGTTCTTCGCGGGCTACGCGCTCTTCACGCGGCTGACGCTCCTCGCGTTCTGCTGGCGGTGTAGCGTCCAACGGCTCGCGCAGTTCACGCACGCGCTCTTCGCCACGGTTGCCGCGACGGTCCTCGCGCGACTGGCGTGGTGCACGCTCTTCGCGCGGGGCACGTTCTTCTCGTGGTGCACGTTCTTCACGCGCAGCACGCTCCTCGCGTGGCTGGCGTTCCTCGCGCGGGGCGCGCTCGGCACGCTCTTCACGCGGCTTGCGCTCTTCGTCGCGACGACCGTTACGGTTACGGCTCTGCTGGCGTCCGTTACGGCGTTCCTCGTTGCGCGGGCTGCGCTCGGTAGTCGGCTTTTCAGCGGCAGGGGCGACAGGCGCGGCAGCAGGTTCTTCCTTGCCAGCGAACAGGCTCACCAGCGACTTCACCAAGCCCTTGAAGAGGCTGGGCTCCGGGGCGCTTGGGGCAGGGGCGGCGGCTGGCGCAGGTTGTGGCTGCTCGGTGGCAGGCACAGGTGCGTTCGCACGGGCCGGGGCGGTTTTCACAGCGGCTTCCTGGCGAACCAGGGTGCGGGTGGCGGTCGGCTGTGGCGCTTCTTCGGTCTCGCTGGCGGCGATTTCGTAGCTGGACTGGTTGTTCAGTACTTCAGGGTTGTCGTCGCGCAGGCGCTGGACTTCGAAGTGTGGGGTTTCCAGGTGATCGTTCGGCAAGATGATGATGCGTGCACGGGTACGCAGCTCGATCTTGGTGATGGAATTGCGCTTCTCGTTGAGCAGGAAGGCGGCCACCGGGATCGGCACCTGGGCACGGACTTCGGCAGTGCGATCCTTCAGGGCCTCTTCTTCGATCAGGCGCAGGATAGCCAGCGACAGCGATTCCACGTCACGGATGATGCCGGTGCCCGAGCAGCGCGGGCAGACGATGCCGCTGCTTTCGCCCAGCGACGGACGCAGGCGTTGACGGGACATTTCCAGCAGGCCGAAGCGCGAGATGCGGCCAACCTGCACGCGAGCGCGGTCGGCCTCGAGGCATTCACGCACGCGCTCTTCCACGGCGCGCTGGTTCTTGGCAGGGGTCATGTCGATGAAGTCGATCACGATCAGGCCGCCGATGTCACGCAGGCGCAGCTGGCGGGCGATTTCCTCGGCCGCTTCCAGGTTGGTCTGCAGCGCGGTTTCCTCGATGTCGCTGCCCTTGGTGGCGCGTGCCGAGTTGATGTCGATGGACACCAGCGCCTCGGTCGGATCGATCACGATCGAACCGCCTGATGGCAGCTCGACCACGCGCTGGAACGCGGTTTCGATCTGGCTCTCGATCTGGAAGCGGTTGAACAGCGGGACGCTGTCTTCGTACAGTTTGACCTTGCTGGCGTACTGCGGCATGACCTGGCGAATGAAGGTCAGGGCTTCTTCCTGGGCATCGATGCTGTCGATCAGCACTTCGCCGATGTCCTGGCGCAGGTAGTCGCGGATGGCGCGGATGATGACATTGCTTTCCTGATAGATCAGGAACGGCGCGGCGCGGTCCAGTGAGGCTTCCTTGATGGCGGTCCACAGTTGCAGCAGGTAGTCCAGGTCCCACTGCATCTCTTCGCTGCTGCGGCCAAGGCCGGCGGTGCGAACGATCAGGCCCATGTCGCCTGGTACGGTCAGGCCATTGAGCGCTTCGCGCAACTCGTTGCGCTCTTCACCTTCGATGCGACGGGAAATGCCGCCGGCGCGTGGGTTGTTGGGCATCAACACCAGGTAGCGGCCGGCCAGGCTGATGAAGGTGGTGAGGGCGGCGCCTTTGTTGCCGCGCTCTTCCTTCTCGACCTGGACGATGACTTCCTGGCCTTCGCTGAGCACTTCCTTGATGTTGACGCGGCCTTCAGGGGCCTTCTTGAAGTATTCGCGGGAGATTTCTTTCAGCGGCAGGAAGCCGTGACGTTCGGAACCGAAGTCGACGAAGGCGGCTTCGAGGCTAGGTTCGATGCGAGTGATCTTGCCTTTGTAGATGTTGGCCTTTTTCTGCTCACGTGCACCGGACTCGATGTCCAGGTCGTAGAGGCGTTGGCCGTCCACCAGGGCTACGCGCAACTCTTCGGGTTGAGTGGCGTTAATCAGCATTCTTTTCATGTTGTACCGTCGGTTTCCGGGCTGCCGGAAACGGCGTTCGGCACACACGACGTCTCATGGTCGGTGCCAAGGTGCGCAAAGGGTGGTTAACCACCCCCGTGTCGAGCGACGTTCGGCACCAGCCGGTTGCCCAGCCTGCCGTTGTCGCGACGACGCGTCCTGTTTTGCTGCGGTGCCAACAAGGCCCCGGAGGCTTCGAATTGTTATCCGAATCAACCAAGCGGGCCTGGTGCACTCAGTCAGGAGGAGGAATCAACCTTCAGCCGTGGACGCCCAGGGGCATCTGTTCAGGACCTTATCCGCTCGCCAGCCGTATGATGGGGCTGGTGGCCGGACGCGGTGCTACACGGTCCGAGGGCTGTGCATCTCCACCCTGCACGTATCCCTGATAATTCGGGTGCTGCCGCGCGCTGAATCCGCAACGGGTTGCATTTTTCGCCAGCGCGATTCTGCGCTGGCGCCATTCATGTCCAAGGCAGGTATTTCCGAGGCATTCGCCATGGGTTGCGTGGAAGCGACGGGCGGGCAGAGGTACTGCGAAAAGAAGCGTGTAAGCAGGTTTGACACCGCACTTGTCGTTTATTTTCGGTCTTCTCTACACGGCGCTGGTGGCGATTCCAGGCAATTCGGTAAACTGGCGAACCCCCGTAGGACGGCCTCGCGTCCTGGAGAATTGCGTAGGTCAGTGACTGGCGCACAGCCTGATTCCACTGGCCTGCCGCTTATGGCGGCGTTCGCGACTATAGCAGCAATGATTAAGTGCTTCAATTCCATAAAAATTGTATGATTGCGCCATGACAACCAATACCTCTCCGACTTCCGGCGTCCAGCTGATTGAAGTCGCGCCGGAACTTGCCGGCCAGCGTATCGACAACTTTCTCATCACAGCCCTCAAGGGTGTGCCCAAGACCTTGGTCTATCGCATCCTGCGCAAGGGCGAGGTGCGAGTGAACAAAGGTCGGGTCAAGCCCGAGTACAAGATCCAGGCGGGCGACATCGTGCGGGTGCCGCCCGTGCGACTGCCTGAGCGCGACGAGCCGGCGCCGGTGGCTCAGGGGCTGCTGCAGCGGCTCGAAGCCGCCATCGTTCACGAAGACAAGGCGTTGATCGTGATGAACAAGCCTGCCGGGATCGCCGTGCATGGCGGTAGCGGGCTGAGTTTTGGGGTGATCGAGGCGCTGCGTCAGTTGCGCCCTGATGCCAAGGAGCTGGAGCTGGTGCATCGCCTGGACCGGGACACCTCGGGCCTGCTGATGATCGCCAAGAAGCGCAGCATGCTGCGCCATCTGCATGCTGCGCTGCGCGGGGATGGCGTGGACAAACGCTACATGGCCCTGGTGCGCGGTCACTGGCCAACTGCGAAGAAACAAGTCAATGCACCGCTGCTCAAGAGCAACCTGCGCTCAGGCGAGCGCATGGTCGAAGTCAACGACGAAGGCAAGGAGGCGCTGACCCTGTTCCGTGTACTGCGCCGCTTCGGCGACTTCGCCACCCTCGTGGAGGCGCGCCCGATCACGGGCCGTACCCACCAGATTCGCGTGCATGCCCTGCATGCCGGGCACATGATCGCAGGCGACAGCAAGTATGGCGACGAAGATTTCAGTCGCGAAATCCGCGAGCTGGGCGGCAAGCGTCTTTTCCTGCACGCGTATGCGCTGACGGTGCCGCTTCCGGATGGTGGGGAGCTCAAGTTGGAGGCGCCTGTGGATGAAATGTGGGCCAAGACCGTGGAGCGTTTGAGTGCGCCGTGACTACGCGCTGCTGATCTTCGACTGGGACGGCACCTTGGCCGACTCCGTCGGGCGCATCGTCGAGGCCATGCAGGTTGCTGCCGAGCGCGCCGGCCACGCGCCCAGTCAGGAGCAGGCCATCAAGGGGATCATCGGGCTGTCGCTGGCCGAGGCGATCCACACCCTTTATCCGCGTCTGCCATCTGAGCAGGTAGAGCGCTTTCGTCAGCACTATGCCGATGTCTACACGGCGCTCGATCAACAGCCTTCGCCGCTGTTCGACGGCGTTGTCGAATCGCTGGCGGCCTTTCGCGCCGAGGGCTATCGAATGGCGGTGGCTACCGGCAAGGCGCGCCGCGGTCTTGACAGGGTGCTCAAGGCCAACGGCCTTGAGCGGTTTTTCGATATCACGCGTGCGGCCGATGAGACGCGCGGCAAGCCCCACCCACTGATGCTCGAACAAATACTCGACCATTGCGGCGTCGAACCGGGTCATGCGCTGATGGTCGGAGATTCTGCGTTCGATCTGCAGATGGCCAGTAACGCGGGGATGCACTGCGTCGCCGTGGGTTATGGCGCAATGTCGCTCCAGGCGCTGGCCGAGTTCGGGCCGCAGGTTTGTATCGATCACTTTGGCCAGCTGCGCGAGTGGCTGTCCGGTTCCGCAGGTTCATTTTCGAGGTAGGTGAGCATGGCAGGCGAATGGAAGGCCCCCGAGGCCGAGCCCGAGGAGCGCGAGGAGCGCGAGGAGCGCAAAAGTTGGAAGCTGCTGGAAAAGACCTTGCTGGCGGGGATCCAGGAACAGCGCCGGTCGCGACGCTGGGGTATCTTTTTCAAGCTGCTGACGTTCATCTATCTCTTCGGCATCCTGGCGCTGTTCCTGCCCTGGGCCGACATGGACAAGGCTGCCTCGGGCGGTGCCAGTCATACAGCCTTGGTGGAGGTACGCGGGGTCATCGCCGACCAGGAGGCTGCCAGTGCCGACAACATCGTCAAGGGCCTGCGCGATGCCTTCAAGGACAGCAAGACCAAGGCGGTGGTCCTGCGCATCAACAGCCCGGGCGGCAGCCCCGTGCAGGCAGGCTATGTGTATGACGAGATTCGCCGCCTGCGTGCCGAGCACCCTGGCATCAAGCTGTACGCCGTCATCACCGACCTGGGTGCGTCGGGAGCCTATTACATCGCCAGTGCCGCCGATGAGATCTATGCCGACAAGGCCAGTCTGGTCGGGTCGATTGGCGTGACGGCTGCGGGCTATGGTTTCGTTGGCGCCATGGACAAGCTTGGCGTGGAGCGCCGGCTCTACACGTCCGGTGAGCACAAGGCGTTTCTCGATCCCTTCTCACCGCAGAAACCTGAGGAGACTCAGTTCTGGCAGGGCGTGCTGGACACCACCCACAACCAGTTCATCGCCATGGTCAAGCAGGGGCGGGGCGAGCGACTCAAGGACAAGGATCACCCGGAGCTGTTCAGCGGCCTGGTCTGGTCCGGCGAGCAGGCCAAGGCGCTTGGCCTGATCGATGGCCTGGGCAGTGCCAGCTATGTGGCGCGTGAGGTGGTGGGCGAAAAGGATCTGGTGGATTTCACCGTGCAGGAATCGCCACTGGATCGTTTCTCCAAGCGCATGGGCGCCAGCGTGGCAGAGCGCCTGGCCATGTGGATGGGTTTCCAGGGCCCGCAATTGCGTTAAGCCCAGTCGCCTCTAGGGGGTCGGTGCACGACCCCCGGTTTGGCTATGGTACGCGCACTCCCTCCAGGGCCAGCATGTCGACGAGCCGTATCAGTGGGAGCCCCACCAGGCTGGTCGCATCGCACCCCTCGGTGCTTTCGAACAAACTCACGCCAAGCCCTTCGGCCTTGAAACTACCGGCGCAATCGAGGGGCATTTCCGCTGCCACGTAGCGTTCGATACGCTCTCGGTCCAGCGTCCGCAGCTTCACGGTGAACGGCACGCAGTCCACCTGGCACTGCCCGGTGGCGCTGTTGAGCAGCGCCAGTGCGGTAAGGAACGTTACCTGCTGGCCACTGCAGGCGAGCAGCTGTTCGCAGGCTCGCTCGACCGTGTGGGGCTTGCCCAGAATGTGCTCGCCTAGCACCGCGACCTGATCCGAGCCGATGATCAGGTGGTTTGGGTGGCTGCCCGCAAGGGCTTGGGCTTTTTGCATGGCCAGGCGCTGGACCAGGTCGATTGCAGGCTCTTGCGGCTGGCGCGTCTCGTCTATGTCAGGGCTTGCCCAGGTGAACGGAAGGCGCAGGCGCGCAAGCAGTTCGCGGCGATAAAGGGAACTGGAAGCCAGTAACAGTGCAAGCATGGTAAGCTCCTGATTCGGTTGAACCCATCCTATCACGCACGATGCCACCAAATTCCTTTGACAGGGACGGGGGGCATCCCTAGAATGCTGCGCCTATGTTGAATGACCCGATTCCACCTCACGTTGACCCGCGCAAATTGGCTGATCGTGGCGTAACCCTTAGCGGTTCGCTACCACTCGCTGATTTGGAAAGACTCTGCGACCCGCTTTCCGACAATGTCGGTACGGTGCAGGCGAAGTTCGATTTTGAACGAGACGAACAGCACACTGTGGTTATCCACAGCGAGCTGGATGTCGAGGTCAAGATGGTTTGCCAGCGTTGTCTTGAGCTGGTCACCCTGCCGATCCACAGCGAGTGTACCTACGCCGTGGTGAAGGAGGGTGCGAATACCCAGTCGTTGCCGAAAGGCTATGACGTGCTGGAACTGGGCGAAGATCCATTGGATCTGCAGGCGCTGATCGAGGAAGAGCTGTTGCTCGCCTTGCCCATCGTGCCTGCTCATCATCCGGAAGAATGCCAGCAGCCGGCGGGCGCAGACGAGCCCGACTCGAGCAAGGACGAGGTATCGCGGTCCAACCCGTTCAGTGTTTTGGCGCAGTTAAAGCGTGACCCAAACGTTTAGGAGTTAATCAATTATGGCTGTTCAGCAGAACAAAAAATCCCGCTCTGCCCGTGACATGCGTCGTTCGCACGATGCCCTGTCGGAAAACGCGCTGTCGGTAGAGAAGTCCACCGGCGAAGTGCACCTGCGCCACCACGTTTCGCCAGAAGGCGTATACCGTGGTCGCAAAGTGATCGATAAGGGCGCTGACGAGTAATCCTTGTCCGCTCAGATCATCGCGATCGACGCAATGGGCGGGGACTTCGGTCCCCGCAGCATTGTCCAGGCTAGCATCGCCTGCCTGTCGGCTACCCCCTCGCTTCACCTGACCCTCGTCGGTCAACCCTCCCTCTTGGAAGAACTTGTCAGCGGCTATTCAGCTGCCGATCGCGCGCGCCTGCACATTCTCGGTGCCGCAGAAGTGATCGGTATGGACGAGCGGCCTTCACAGGCATTGCGCGGCAAACCGGATTCATCCATGCGTGTTGCCTTGGAGCTGGTGCGTGACGGCAAGGCCCAGGCCTGTGTCAGCGCCGGTAATACCGGGGCCCTGATGGCGCTGTCTCGTGGCGTGCTCAAGACGCTGCCAGGCATCGATCGTCCAGCCATGGTAGCCGCCATCCCGACACGCACCGGCTACTGCCAGCTACTTGACCTTGGCGCCAATGTCGACTGCACGGCCGAGCAGCTTTACCAGTTTGCGGTGATGGGGTCGGTGGCGGCGCAGTCGCTGGGCGTGCAGCGCCCGCGAGTGGCACTGCTGAACGTGGGCACCGAAGACATAAAGGGTAATCAGCAGGTCAGGCTGGCGGCAAACCTGTTGCAAGGGGCTCGCGGCCTCAATTACGTCGGTTTCATCGAAGGTGACGGCTTGTACGAAGGGGCAGCGGACGTGGTGGTCTGCGACGGTTTCGTTGGCAATATCCTGCTCAAGTCCAGCGAAGGGTTGGCCACCATGATTGCGCAGCGTATCGAGCAGGCCTTCAGGCGCGGACTTTTGTCGCGCCTGGCGGGCGCTGTGGCCATGCCGCTGCTCAAACGTGTGCAGGCTGATCTGGCCCCGGCACGGCACAACGGTGCCAGCTTTCTGGGGTTGCAGGGCATCGTCGTCAAAAGCCACGGCGCGGCAGGCGTGGAGGGTTTTCAGAGTGCAATCCAGCGCGCCCTGATCGAAATTCAGGAGAATCTGCCAAAGCGCCTCCATGGTCGCCTGGAGGATTTGCTCACGTAGTGTGATGCGAGCCCGCGCTTAGCGGTCTTGCCGACGAAATGCTTAAATGTGACCGCACGGTTTCGGTCTTCATCCAAATGTTCAGATTCTGCGCCCGGCATGCGCCAGGCGCCTCTATCCGACGACAAGATCATAAGGGCTTGTTCAATGTCTGCATCTCTCGCATTCGTCTTTCCAGGTCAAGGTTCCCAGTCGCTGGGCATGCTCGCCGAGCTCGGCGCGCAGAAGCCGGTGATCATCGAGACCTTCAAGGAAGCTTCCGAGGCGCTGGGTTACGACCTTTGGAAACTGGTTCAGGAAGGTCCGCAAGAGCAACTCGATCAGACCGATAAAACGCAGCCGGCCATTCTGACCGCCTCCATTGCGCTATGGCGCCTGTGGCTTGAGGAGGGCGGCGCCAAGCCTGCATTCGTCTCGGGTCATAGCCTGGGTGAGTACAGTGCCCTGGTCGCAGCGGGCAGCATTAGCCTCAAGGACGCCGTTCGCCTGGTCGAGCGCCGCGGCCAGTTGATGCAGGAAGCCGTGCCTGCCGGGCACGGTGCCATGGCCGCAATCCTGGGGCTGGACGAGGCCGTCGTGGTACAGATCTGCACCGAAGCGGCTGAAGACGAAGTCGTCAGCGCGGTCAATTTCAATTCGCCGGGCCAGGTGGTGATCGCCGGTAACAAGGCCGCCGTGGACCGGGCCATGGAGCTGTGCAAGGCAAAAGGCGCCAAGCGCGCCTTGCCGCTGGCAGTCAGCGTACCGTCGCACTGCGCGCTGATGAAACCTGCGGCCGAACGATTTGCCGCTGCGGTCAATGCCATCGAGTGGCAGGCGCCACAGATTCCGGTTGTGCAGAATGTGACAGCTGCTATCGCACCCGATCTGGAGGCGCTGAAGCGTGATCTGCTGGCCCAGCTGTACCAGCCCGTGCGCTGGGTCGAGTGCGTCCAGGCGCTGGCTGCCAACGGTGCGGTGCACCTGGTCGAGTGCGGTCCGGGCAAGGTCCTGGCTGGCCTCAACAAGCGCTGCGCCGATGGCGTAACCACCTACAACCTCAACACCCCTGACGCCGTTGCCGCCACGCGTGCGGCACTGGCCTGATTTGGAGAAGCTTGCATGAGCCTGCAAGGTAAAGTTGCACTGGTCACTGGCGCCAGCCGTGGCATTGGCCAGGCCATCGCCCTGGAACTGGGTCGCCAAGGCGCCACCGTCATCGGTACTGCGACCTCGGCCTCGGGTGCCGAGCGTATTGCCGCGACCCTGAAGGAACATGGTATTGCCGGTACCGGCATGGAGCTGAACGTGACCAGCGCCGAATCGGTTGATTCGGTACTGTCGGCCATCGGCGAGCAGTTCGGTGCGCCGACCGTTCTGGTGAACAATGCGGGTATCACGCGTGACAACCTGATGCTGCGCATGAAGGACGACGAGTGGTTCGATGTCATCGATACCAACCTGAACAGCCTCTACCGTCTGTCCAAGGGCGTGTTGCGCGGCATGACCAAGGCGCGCTGGGGCCGTATCATCAGCATCGGCTCGGTGGTCGGCGCCATGGGTAACGCTGGGCAGGCCAACTATGCTGCGGCCAAGGCCGGTCTGGAAGGCTTCAGTCGCGCCCTGGCGCGTGAAGTGGGCTCGCGCGGTATCACCGTCAACTCGGTCACTCCGGGTTTCATCGATACCGACATGACCCGCGAGCTGCCAGAAGCGCAGCGCGAAGCCCTGCAGACCCAGATTCCGCTGGGCCGCCTGGGTCAGGCAGATGAAATCGCCAAGGTGGTTTCGTTCCTGGCCTCTGACGGCGCAGCGTACGTGACGGGCGCAACCGTGCCCGTCAATGGCGGGATGTACATGTAATATCGCCGTTCAATGTGACGGATTTCGTAAAAAAAGAGTCATACTGCGAGCCTAAAATCCGTTATAAAGCTGCAATCAGATTCCAGGGGGCTGGTCGTGGGACTAGGCTGAAGGCGCGTTGAGCTTGAAAAGCGGACGTTCTTCTATAAAATTAGCCACCGGCCAGCTGCCTGACATATATCCATTAGGAGTGAAAACTAGGTATGAGCACCATCGAAGAACGCGTCAAGAAAATCGTCGCCGAGCAACTGGGCGTCAAGGAAGAAGAAGTGACTAACGAGAAGTCCTTCGTCGATGACCTGGGTGCCGATTCGCTTGACACCGTTGAGCTGGTGATGGCTCTGGAAGAGGAATTCGAGACCGAGATTCCTGACGAAGAAGCCGAGAAGATCACTACCGTTCAAGCTGCCATCGACTACGTCAACAGCCACCAGGCCTAAGACGCTGTAGTCGACGCTTCTTGTCGGGAAAAACCGCACTGCCTTGACTGGCGTGCGGTTTTTTCTTTGCAAGCTTTGGCTGTCGCCGTGTCGGCTGCCAGGCCCCGCATCGAGAGCTTGTTGCCATTTCATTCCGTCCAACTGGATGCAATGGCAAGAAACTCTGTCATTAGAAAAGGAGAGTACTGTGTCGCGTAGACGCGTCGTGGTCACCGGTATGGGCATGCTGTCGCCACTGGGTACCGATGTACCGAGCACCTGGCAGGGCATTCTGGCTGGCCGCAGTGGCATCGGTCCGATCGAGCATACGGATCTTTCTGCCTACTCCACCCGTTTTGGTGGCTCGGTGAAGGGCTTCGAGGTTGAACAGTACTTGTCGGCCAAAGAGGCTCGCAAGCTGGATCTGTTCATTCAATACGGTTTGGCAGCCGGTTTTCAGGCAGTGCGCAACGCCGGCCTGGAAGTGACCGACGCCAACCGTGAGCGCATAGGCGTGGCCATGGGCTCGGGCATCGGTGGCCTGACCAATATCGAGGAGACCAGCCGTACATTGCACGACGCAGGCCCTCGGCGCATCTCGCCGTTCTTCGTGCCAGGCTCGATCATCAACATGATCTCCGGCTTCCTGTCGATCCACCTGGGCCTGCAAGGGCCGAACTACGCCATCGCCACCGCCTGCACCACCGGTACCCACTGCATCGGCATGGCTGCGCGCAACATTGCGCATGGCGAGGCTGACGTCATGATCGCCGGCGGCGCTGAAATGGCCGCCTGTGGGCTCGGCATGGGCGGGTTTGGCGCATCGCGCGCGCTTTCCACCCGCAACGATGAGCCTGCGCGGGCCAGTCGCCCCTGGGACAAAGGCCGTGACGGCTTCGTCCTGTCCGACGGTGCCGGTGCCTTGGTGCTCGAAGAACTTGAGCACGCCAAGGCACGGGGTGCAACGATCTACGCCGAGCTCGTAGGGTTTGGCATGAGCGGTGATGCTTATCACATGACGTCGCCACCCGAATCGGGCGAAGGCGCAGCCCGTTGCATGGTCAATGCCCTGCGCGATGCCGGCGTGCAGCCGCAGGAGGTCAGCTACATCAACGCCCACGGCACCTCGACGCCGGCGGGGGACTTGGCCGAAGTGGCAGCCATCAAGCGCGTGTTCGGCGAGCACGCCTACAAGCTGGCCGTGAGCTCCACCAAGTCGATGACCGGGCACCTGCTGGGGGCTGCCGGTGCGGTGGAGGCCATCTTCAGTGTGTTGGCGATCAACAGCCAGATGGCGCCGCCCACCATAAACCTGGATGAGCCGGACGAAGGCTGTGACCTGGACTTCGTGCCGCACCAGGCCCGCAGCATGCCGATCGATGTCGTGCTGTCCAATTCGTTCGGCTTTGGTGGCACCAACGGCTCCCTGGTGTTCCGCCGGTTCGCCGAGTGATGCAAAGCTGGGTCGATGGCACGCCTGCGGCTGCGATCAACCTGCACAACCGCGGGTTGGCGTATGGGGATGGTCTGTTCGAGACCTTCGCTGTACGCAAGGGGCAGCCCTCGCTGCTGGATGAGCACATGGCGCGTTTGGCACTGGGCTGTCAGCGCCTGTCCATCGCCACCGACGTGGCCCTGGTGGCCGATGAAGTAAGACGCTATGCCGCTCAGCTGGGTGAGGGCGTGGCCAAGCTGATCCTGACCCGCGGTGACAGCCAGCGCGGGTATGCACCCGCATCTGGCGTCGTGGCGCGGCGCATCCTGCAAGCCAGCCCGTTGCCCATCTACCCAGCCGAACACGCCGAGTTGGGCGTGCGCCTGTTCATGTGCCAGACCCGGCTCGGGGAACAACCCTTGCTGGCAGGGCTCAAACACCTCAACCGCCTCGAGCAGGTGCTGGCACGGTCCGAATGGCAGGGCGGCGAATACGCCGAAGGTCTGATGCGTGACGGTCAGGGCCGGCTGATCGAGGGTGTCTACAGCAATTTGTTCCTGGTCAAGCAAGGCACGCTTCTTACTGCCAAGCTTGATCGCTGCGGGGTAGCGGGCGTGATGCGCGCCGCACTGCTGGCGCGGGCGAAGCTGATGAATATCCCTGTGCAAGTGCGTGACCTGGCGTTCGATGAGCTCGGACAGGCTGATGAAGCATTCGTTTGCAATAGTGTTTACGGCATCTGGCCCGTCCGCACTGCAGGCGCGCTAAACTGGCTGCCTGGCCCGCTCACCCGAACGTTGCAGGCCGTTGCCCGTACGTTACTGGAAACCTGAATTCGTGAGACGTAAATTCCTGCTGCTGCTGGAAATGTGCCTGATCGTCATGGGCCTGGCCCTTGGCTGGTCGGCCTGGAAGGTCCATTCGGTGTTGGATCAACCTGTGCATGTGGCACAGGAGCGCCTGCTGGATGTGCCCAATGGCGCTACGCCCAATCGCATGTTCTACCGCATGCAACAAGAGGGGCTGTTGGACGACGCGCTATGGCTCAGGTTGTACTGGCGCTTCAACATGGCCGGCGTGCCGCTGCATACGGGCGAGTATCGCCTGACCCCCGGCATGACCGTGAAACAGCTTTTCGACGCCTGGCAGCGGGCCGACGTGGTGCAATACAACCTGACCCTCGTCGAAGGCTGGACGTTCCGCCAGGTGCGCGCGGCGGTGGCCAAGCACGAAAAGATCAAGCAGACACTTGATGGCCTCTCCGATGCCCAAGTCATGGAAAAGCTGGGGCACGCTGGCGTGTTCCCGGAGGGCCGCTTCTTTCCGGACACCTATCGCTTCGTGCGCGGCATGAGCGATGTGGAACTGTTGCAGCAAGCCTACATGCGCCTGGAAGAGGTGCTGGCGCGCGAGTGGGCGGAGCGCGCCCGCGACCTGCCTTATCGTGATCCTTATCAGGCACTGATCATGGCCTCGCTGGTGGAAAAGGAAACCGGCATTCCACAGGAACGCGGGCAGATCGCAGGCGTCTTCGTCCGCCGTCTGCGCCTGGGCATGATGCTGCAGACCGATCCAACGGTCATCTATGGCATGGGCGAGCGTTACAACGGCCGCATCACACGCGCTGATTTGCGCCAGCCGACGCCTTACAACACCTACACCATGACTGGGCTGCCGCCGACACCTATTGCGATGGTCGGCCGTGAGGCCATCCATGCGGCGTTGAACCCGGCAGATGGCACCAGCCTTTACTTCGTCGCGCGCGGTGACGGTAGCCACGTCTTTTCCGATGACCTGGACGATCACAACTCTGCTGTGCGCGAGTTTCAGCTCAAGCGTCGGGCAGATTACCGCTCAAGCCCCGGCACCGCGCAGCCAACCCCCTCGGACAATGTGGCGCCGTCCGGTTCATCTCAGGCGCCTGAGGCGGGAGCATCGGATGATGCATCTGCTCCGGCCGCTGCGCCTGAACAGGGTAAGGTCGATGGCGATCGGGCGACCGAACCGTCGGCGCCCGACGCCCCCCAATAAGGACTGTATGTGAGCGGCTTGTTTATTACACTGGAAGGCCCCGAAGGCGCGGGCAAGAGCACTAACCGGGAATACCTGGCTGCCCGGCTGCGCGAGCAAGGGCTGGACGTGGTGCTGACCCGCGAGCCAGGCGGCACGCCACTGGCTGAAAAGATTCGTGAGTTGCTGCTGTCGCCGAGCGATGAGGCGATGCACGCCGATACCGAGCTTTTGTTGGTGTTCGCTGCACGCGCTCAACACCTTGCACAGGTGATCCGACCGGCGCTGGCGGGTGGGGCGGTGGTGCTGTGTGACCGGTTCACAGATGCAACTTACGCCTATCAGGGGGGCGGGCGCAGCTTGCCCGTCGACCGTATCGCGACGCTTGAGCAGTTCGTGCAGGACGACCTTCGCCCTGACCTGACGTTGGTGTTTGATCTGCCAGTCGAAGTAGGCCTGGCCCGCGCCGCAGCGCGAGGGCGGCTGGATCGGTTCGAGCAGGAAGGGCAGGCGTTTTTCGAGGCGGTCCGTCGCGCCTACCTGGAACGCGCAGCTGCGGCACCCCAACGCTATACGTTGCTGGATGCGTCGCAGTCGCTGGCGAACGTTCAGCAAGCGTTGGACAGATTGCTGCCAGGTATCGTGGAGCGCTGCCGTGGCTGATGCCTATCCTTGGCAGCAGACGCTATGGGAGCAACTGGCTGGCCGCGCCCAGCATGCCCATGCCTATCTGCTGCACGGTCCCAAGGGGATAGGCAAGCGTGATCTGGCCGAGCGTCTGATGGCGCGGCTGCTGTGCCAGCGGCCTAATGGCACGCTGCCTTGTGGCCAGTGCAAGTCCTGCCATTTGCTCAAGGCCGGTAGTCACCCTGACAACTTCATGCTTGAGCCTGAAGAGCTGGACAAGCCAATCAAGGTGGATCAGGTCCGTGAACTGGTTGCATTCGTCGCTCAGACCGCGCAGTTGGGCGGGCGCAAGGTCGTCATGATCGAGCCTGTCGAATCGATGAACGTGAACGCCTCCAATGCGCTGCTCAAAAGCCTGGAGGAGCCTTCTGGCGACACGGTGCTGCTGTTGGTGACCCACCAACCCAGCCGCTTGCTGCCTACCATCAAGAGCCGTTGCCAGCAGGTCACCTGTCCACAGCCGACCAAGGCCCAGAGCCATGCCTGGCTGGCCAGCGCCTTGCCGGAGACTGATGAGGCCCGGCGTGACGATCTGTTGACCTTGTCTGCCGGCTCGCCGCTGTTGGCCCTGAGTCTTCATCAACACGGCGTGCATGAACAGCGTGCCCTGGTGACCGACGGTGTGAAGAAGCTGCTCAAGCAGCAGCAGTCGCCCAGCCAGTTGGCCGACGCCTGGACAGCCGTGCCGTTGTTGTTGCTGTTCGATTGGTTTTTCGACTGGGCCCAGCTGATCCTGCGTTACCAGTTGACCCAGGACGATGATGGGCTCGGCATGGCCGACATGCGCAAGGTGGTGCAATACCTTGCGCAAAAGAGCCGTCCGGCCAACGTCCTCGAGGTTCAGGCCTGGATCCTTGAGCAGCGTCAGAAAGTGTTGAGCAAGGCGAACCTGAACCGTGCTTTGCTGATCGAATCGTTGCTGGCCCATTGGCTACAACTGCCAACTGGGCGCTGACTTTAATCCTTATCCGTGTGTGTACCCATGCTTGTAGATTCCCATTGCCATCTTGACCGCCTTGACCTCAGCGCCCACGGGGGTTCGCTCGATGCTGCCTTGAAGGCAGCACGCGCTCGGGGTGTCGGGCACTTTCTGTGCATCGGTGTCAGTGCCGAAAATGCAGGCGCAGTCAAAGCGTTGACCGAGCAATACAGCGATGTGGATTGCTCGGTAGGCGTTCACCCGCTGGACCTGGCGCCGGGTGCAGCGCCTGCCCTGGACTGGCTGTTGACCGAATTGGCCCATCCCCATGTAGTGGCGATCGGTGAAACCGGCCTGGATTACCATTACGAGCCGGAAGCTGCCGAACTGCAGCAGGCGTCATTTCGCTTGCACCTGGAAGCTTCGCGGCAGACGGGAAAACCGGTGATCGTCCATACCCGAGCGGCCCGTGCCGATACCTTGGCGCTGTTGCGTGAGGCGAACTTGCCGCAGGCAGGCGTTCTGCACTGCTTTACCGAAGACTGGGAAATGGCCAAGGCGGCGTTGGATCTTGGGTATTACATCTCGCTTTCGGGGATCGTGACGTTCCGTAATGCCGAGGCGTTGCGGGAGGTGGCGCGGCAGGTGCCGACGGATCGGCTTCTGGTGGAAACCGACTCGCCGTATTTGGCGCCGATTCCCTATCGGGGTAAACCTAACCTGCCTCAATATGTGCGGGAAGTCGCTGAATATGTGGCTTCATTACGGTGTGTCAGCTATGAACAGTTGGCTGAGCAGACCACTACAAACTTCAAGCGGTTGTTTCCGTTGGCAAGGGTTTGCTAAGCCGCATACTCTGAGTTAACGCTGCAGCTGCAGCTGCAGCTGCAGCTGCAGCTGCAGCTGCAGCTGCAGTTGCTCTTGCTCCTAAGTGCGCTGTAGTCCAGGCGCCGCAGATCGCGACTTCAGGAGGCCGAGCGCAGGGCTTGCGGAGGGAGGTGACGGGCATGGATGCCCGTCAAGCGCTGGGCCCCAGGATGGGGCCTGCAGCGCGGTCCTCCCGGGAGCAAGCCCGGAGCGAGGGAACCCCGGAGCGCAGCGTAGGGGCCGGATGATAGGAGCAGGCGGTTTTTGCTTACTTTTTGACAAGACAAAAAGTGAGCCGCCGTAAAGGCGGAAGGGTGACTGTGCGCCACCCGCGCCAATGAATACCAACTCGATATATGCGCCCACGCTTTGAAGTTTGAAGTTTGAAGTTTGAAGTTTGAAGTTTGAAGTTTGAAGTTTGAAGTTTGAAGTTTGAAGTTTGAAGTTTGAAGTTCGATGGGTTGGTGTGGGTATTGATAGAGCGCATAGTCCATTTGCGATGGCGACGCTTAATCACCTTTTCGCCCTTACGGCGAGTTACTTTTTGTCAAACGCCACAAAAAGTAACCAAAAAAGGCTGCGCTCCGTTCATACGGCCCCTACGCTGCGCTTCGGGGTTCCCTCACTCCGGGCTTGCTCCCGGGAGGACCGCGCTGCAGGCCCCATCCTGGGGCCCAGCGCTTGACAGGCATCCATGCCTGTCACCTCCCTCCGCAAGACCTGCGTTCGGCCTTCTGAAGTCGCGAAGATCAAGATCAAGATCAAGAGCAAGAGCAAGAGCAAGAGCAAGAGCAAGAGCTGAACGGTAGCGTGGGGGTCGCGGGGATCTGCTTTACGCTAGCCACCCAACCCCCCCTCAAAAAAAACCCGGCTTCTGGGGGGGAATCCGGGTTAAGACCATTAGGAGTAGAACAAAGGTACGCGGTCCCTGAGTACCTTTATCGCCGCGTCACTCGGGGGGATGCGCCGCGCCGACCCCTTGAGTATTGCCCAGGCTACGCACAATGCCAGGCAAAATTGATCGTTTTTTAAACAGATTTGGAATACTCCAGGCCAGGCTGCCAACGATCAGGATCACCCGCACACCACCGAAAACAGAGGTGACCACGGATGATCCGTGCAATTTCGCGCAAGTTAGGCATAATAATCCGCTTCGATCGTCAGCCAGTCCTTCCCATGCAGAAAGAACCTCGTAAGGTCCGTGAGTTTCGCCGTCGCGAACAGGAAATCCTAGACACCGCACTCAAGCTGTTCCTCGAGCAAGGCGAGGACAGCGTCACCGTCGAAATGATCGCCGACGCCGTGGGTATCGGCAAAGGCACGATCTACAAGCATTTCAAGTCCAAGGCAGAGATCTACCTGCGCCTGATGCTCGACTACGAGCGCGACCTCAATGAGCTTCTGCATTCGGCCGATGTAGACCGCGACAAGGAAGCCCTGTCTCGTGCCTACTTCGAATTTCGCATGCGCGACCCGCAACGCTACAGGCTCTTCGATCGTCTGGAAGAGAAGGTAGTCAAGGGTAACCAGGTGCCGGAAATGGTCGAGCAACTGCATAGCATTCGCGCCTCCAACTTCGACCGCCTCACGCAACTGATCAAAGGCCGCATCAGTGAGGGCAAGCTTGAAGATGTACCCCCTTATTTCCACTATTGTGCCGCCTGGGCATTGGTCCATGGGGCGGTAGCGCTCTATCACTCCCCGTTCTGGAGCAATGTGCTGGAAGATCAAGAAGGCTTCTTCCAGTTCCTGATGGACATCGGCGTACGCATGGGCAACAAACGCAAGCGCGACCCCGACCCAGCCAGCTGAGTCAGCACCGGCCCAGGCGTGTGGCCAACCCAAAACTGGCGCAAAAGCTGCATTCGTCAGCCATTCGCCGGCTTTTTTGACGCCGGCCCTTGGAGGAATGATGCGGAGCCTGGTCTTGGTGCTGACGCTTGCGGCGTTGGCCGGGTGCATGAAAGTAAGTGATATGGGGGAAGGTGTTCGCTACCACATGAGCGATGCCGGCCTGCTGGATCACAGCGATACCCGTCGTACGCTGTCGATCCGACTGCAGCCCGATTCCTTTATCTTCATTGGGCAAGGTGCATTCGTGCCGCCCGGTAAAGGCCCGGTCCCGCAGCAGAATGCGGTGGCCGAAGAGGCCTTCAAAAGCTTCGTTGAGTATTTTCCGATGCTACGCCGTGCCGAGGCACCGCTGGGCCTGGAAGAGGCCATTGCGCAGGCACGCTCATTTGGGGCCGATTACGTGCTCTATACCCGTTTCGCTCGTACCGATGACCGCATTGGCAATGGGGACGAGTGGTACGACGAACAGGCCGTGGACCGACTGGGTTGGGATAGCGGCGTGGTACAGATGATGCTCATCGAAACCAGTACCCGCTACCTGATAGACACGGTCCGTATCAAAAGCCGTGGCGGTTTGTTGACGTTCCACGACCAGACGCCCAGGGATTTGCTTGCTGCGCCCATGCGCGAGTACGCTCGTAGCCTTCTTGGCATGAGTCGATGAGGCACTGCGATGAATGAGACGGGCAAGGCCAATGACCTGCTGACACAGCTTCCAACGTCCAAG